>JASGDV010000184.1:0-20313 GCA_049841255.1 Sphingobium sp. | reverse complement strand
TCTTCGTCCATTGCGCCTCGCTCAACTCATATCGCTTCACGCCCATCCATAGCCTCCGCTCAATCGCGGAACCCTATGAATCAGCACTTACGCCCTTTGGGAATCCTGAATGTCGATCGGCCCTAGATCATGGAGGGCTACGTCACGAAAACCGGTGATAAGGTGATAAAAGGCAGCTCTTGCTTTCATGAAGAAGGCGCTCAAGCGCCACGGATCAACCTACTGACGACCTGCGTTCCTATGGCGCAATCACGGATCAGCTTGGCAATCGGGAAAAGCAGGAGCCCGGTCGTTGGGCCAACGACAAGATGAAGAACAGCTACCTTTCCTTCCGGCGACGGGAGCGGGCCATGCTGCACTTCCAGCAGATGAAGGCACTGCAAAAGTTCGCTTCCATCCACCTTTCCAAGGGTAGTATTGCGAATGATTCGCAGATCGTGCTATAGTTGTTCCAATGCTGAATAATACCGACGCTTTGTCCGTCTGTTGCTTGCCGGGTGTCCATCGCAGTTGCGGCTCACGCAGCGGCATTGTAGGCAGCGAACCGGCGGCCGAGGCAGTGGCGTTAAAGCCTCTAACTCACAGTGCGGTGGACCGATGTCAGTGAGTTGCATGTCCGTCAAACGTTGTGGCGCACAGTGGTTGTGATGCCCTTTAGGGAAGGATGATTACTAATTGTTGCGGCTCAAGCTTCCAATTGGTACTTGTTTACAAAAGGCGTTCGCGGAAAATGAATATACATGACTCACGGGTTCTGGGAGCGCATTTGCTGGATGAGAGCCAGCCTGCTCCTCTTTATCATCAAATATTCAGATTGCTGCGTGACCGTATCAGAAGCGGCGATCTAGGCGCAGGTAAGATGTTGCCGGGAGAGAAGGATCTCGCGAAACTGTTTTCGGTATCTCGCATCACTGTAAAAAGAGCCATGAACGAGCTTGCCAAGGAGAATTTTGTCACGCGCCACCGGGGGCGTGGAACGGTGGTTGCACATATTACGCAACCCGCTGTGATCAGAGCATCATTTGAAAATCTCAACTCTTTGTTAAGGTTGGTGGATCGAGAAACATCCGTCAAGCTTGTGGAGATTTTCGATGTCGAGGCCGATCATTTCATAGCCGATCATCTCCAATTGGCTGTAGGCCAGACTGTTCGCGGCATCGTGCGTATTCGATTGCTGAAGGGCGAGCCTTTCTCATATCTTGTCCATCACATACCGCTCCCTATTGCTGAATTGCTGGATAGTTCGGCCCTGGAGGGTCAGTCTATGCTTGAAATCTATCGTCAGGCTGCCATTGCGATCGTCGATACGGAACAATGGATTTCCGCAGTTAGCGCGGAAGCACATGTGGCATCAGCCTTGGGGATCACGACCGGTTCTCCGCTCCTTCGCATTGTACGACTCATGCGTGACGGCAATGACAAGCCCGTACAACTTGTCACCGGTCACTATCATCCCGAACTTTTCCAATATCATTTGCGAACGGGCGGATCGTAGATATTCAATTCATCAGGCATGTTTTTGGATAATACGTCGATTGACCCATTTTCCGGTATTCGGCTTGCCCGTAAATATTCTCAGTCTGATCGGTGGAGGGGATGTCGGCTGGCATGTGAAACTGCTGTGAGCGTTTTTCATATACCGCCCGCTTGGCTGAATATGAAGTATCAACCCTTTGCAAAGCAGCGGCCCTCTTTGTTTCCTCTCCGGCGATAGGGACCGGACATGGAAGGCGAAATAAAACCGGTTGCAAAAGGCATAAAAATATGCCATTAGATCTTTTGTGGCCATTGGTGGCGATGAAGTTTCTTGCCATGCCTTGTGTTCGCACTCGCCTGCGGTCGTCGTTCCGCAAGCGATCCGTGATACACAAGCCCATGATGTGAGGCGGAAAGAAATAGGATGATAGAGAGATCCCCCATTCCTCGCCCGACATTTTTCGCGGACCCGGCAAACGACCGCATGGTCGCCGTGATCACGGCGCTGGGTGCGGAAGTGGCAACCCTTATGGGCCGATTGCACACGATCGAGACTCTTGCGGAACGGAACGGCTGGTTCAGTCGCGCGGACATAGAAACCTATGAGCCGGATGAGGAAGAACGATTGCGACGCCTTGGCCTCCAACAGGCATTTGTCGAGCGTGTTTTCCAGATTCTGCGGGAGGACAGCGGCCAAGTATAGGGCGCGCAGGAGATAGCATAGGCATTTTTCGATCGTCCATCTGTCGGACTCCAGGTATCAGGAGATTTCCATGGCGCATGAAATGTTGGCGCGGCCAAGCCATGACGAAGCGAATCGTATACAATATGTTGTGGCGTTGAAACGTTTCCTTCTCAATATTTCCGAGGGCAACAGGCATGCGCTGAACGGGTCTGCCGGGGATGCTTATGAACGGATTCACGGGCGTCGGCCGGAAAGCTGGACCGAAATCGGCGATGCACTGGCAAGCGATCCCTTTTATCAGATGTGGAGCGCCTTTACTCGCAGTTCCCAGGACGTGATGTGGTCCACGACCGAGCGCGTCGTGAAGATGGATTTGCCGCGGCTCAAGGAAACGGCCGCACGGTTGGGGCGGCGGCCGGCGGGTGGATCGCTCGACATACCGGAAGATTTCGTCCCGCCCGAAGACGCGTTCGCGGCGCACATTCATGGACAGCCGGGCGGCTATCTGCGAGGTGACAACGAGGGCGGATTTGTCGCAGGCGCCATCTATGAAAGCGGGTTGCATGTCTTTGCTGGTGGGAACAGCCGCACCGCGTCGGACGGTGACGTGCTGGTAGCGGGTGTTCTACGCGAGCGCTATCCGAATTTTGCGCCGCGCACGGGACTCGACATGGGCTGCTCGGCTGGCGGATCGACTATCGGCATCGCAAGCAATTATCCGACCCTGGAGGAAATGCATGGCATTGATGTCGGCGAAGGTCTTGTCCGCTATGCCCATTTGCGGGCCGAGGCGATGGGTGTGTGCGTCAACTATCATCAGATGGATGCTGGCGATCTGAAGTTCCCCGATGAGACCTTCGATCTGATTTACGCGCATTTGCTATTGCACGAAGCTTCGCCCGATAAGAACCGGGAAATCATGCGTGAAGCCCTTCGCGTGCTGCGTCCAGGCGGGCTGCTAGTCTATCATGATGTGCCGATCAAGGCCGCGGACTATGATCCGTTTCAACGCTTCCTTTCCGGCTGGCAGACCTCCAACAATGACGAGCCGTTCTGGGATAGTTTTCTGGACAGCGATTTTCCCGCGATGATGGTCGAAGCCGGCTTTGGCGCCCGCAATGTCTGTGAGACAAAGGCACTGATCCCGGGGCTTACACGTTCCATCTATATTCTGATCGGTGAAAAGCCGACTGCCGATGGTGCCGTGGGCGTACAGAAATAAAGAGAACACCGACGACCGGTCAAAGGCTGGTTGCCAGCGTCTGGCAAAATCCGCCTTGGCAAAAGAGATATCCATAAAAATAATCACATATGACGTGATATCATTACCCTTTCGGGGGGAAGGAAAGGATTTCATACCATCGAAACGCGAGGGTATCCAATGACAAAAGAAGGAAATCTTTACAATTGGTATGTCGTCATATTTTTATTGATTGTATCCATACTGTCCTATTTTGACAGATTCATCATATCGCTGCTTGTAGATCCGATAAAATCATCGCTGAATTTGACGGATCTCCAAATGGGACTGCTGCTCGGTCCCGCCTTCTCGCTATTCCATATTATCGTCAGCTTGCCGCTGGGATGGTATGCGGATCTGCACAATCGGAAATATCTTCTGATCATCAGCATCCTCATCTGGTGCTCCATGACGGCGGCAAGCGGTTTCGCGGCCAGTTTCCTACCACTTCTGCTGCTTCGCTTCGGGCTCGGCATAGCCGAGGCGACCGTCCTGCCCTGCTCCATTTCCCTGATCAGCGACTATTTCAATAAAGACAAGCGTGGCCGGGCTATCAGTGTTTTCATGGCGGGGACCTATTTGGGGGCCGGTCTTGCATTCCTGGTTGGCGGCAGCATCGTCGCTTATCTGGCGGCTCGCGGCGACACATACATATTCGGCATGGGGCCGTTCGAACCGTGGCAGATGACTTTTTTCTGGTTCGGCGTGCCGGGCTTCCTTGTCGTGCTATTCATGCTCACGATCCGGGAGCCGAAACGACGGGAGAATGTGGGGGGCAATGCTGACGATCCACAGTCGGGTGTCAATATATATTCGGGTGTCACGCAATATATGCTTGATCGCTGGCAAGGATTTTTCGTTCTCTTCGTCGCCTCCGCCTGCAATGTTGCGCTTAGCACCCTCGCCGTCTGGAATATCGCTCTGTTCGTGCGTGTTTGGGAATGGAACGTCGCGACCATCGGCGCGATAACAGGGGTGCTGTATTTTACCGCCGGTCCTCTTGGCACGACGATTGCCATATGGGCAATGGACCGATTGAATCGCCGCTATCCCTCGGATGGCACCTTGCGGACCCTCATGCTTGGCCTGTTGATTGGCGTGCCAGCATGTGCACTTTATCCGGTCATGCCCACGCCTGAGCTGGCCGTTGTCCTGATGTTTGTCGCCTTTGTCGGAAAATCCGTGGGAACCGCGTCCGGGCCAGCGGCGCTGACGCTGATCGTGCCGCCCAAATTATACGCCCGTAGCACGGCAGTCTTCTATGCCGTTATTTCCATCTTTGGAGCCTTGCTCGGGCCACCACTCGTGGGGTGGGCGGTTGACCTGATGGGTGACCCCAAGGCGCTTGGCGTCATCATGTCCGGCTTTGTAATCTGCATCGGCCTTCCTTCGCTTATCATCGTCGCGCTGGGGATGGGGCACTACCGCAAAATTCTAGTGTCGCTGGAACCGGAAGCCAACTGAACCGCGCGGTGGGGGGCGCGCCAAGACGAACCGGCTGCCTCTTACGCAGAAAGGATCGACATGAGCCCGATCGCAAAGCCAAGGAACCTGTTTCAGAAAGTCTGGGACGATCATGTCGCCGCCGAACTGGGCGACGGCACGGTTCTTCTCTATATTGATCGGCATTTCCTGAACGAAGTAACCAGTCCGCAGGCCTTCGAAGGGCTCCGACTGGCGGGCCGTCCCGTGCGGCGGCCGGGAAGCACGATCGCGGTGGCCGATCATAATGTCCCGACCGAGGGCCGGTCGCACGGCGTTGCGGGCATCGCCGACCCGGAAAGCAAGCTCCAGGTCGAAACATTGGAACGCAATGTGGACGAATTCGGCATTCCCTATGTGCCGCTTTCCAGCCGACAGCAGGGCATCGTCCATATCATCGGACCGGAGCAGGGGCTGACCTTGCCGGGCACTACAATCGTGTGTGGCGACAGCCATACGTCCACTCACGGCGCTTTCGGGGCACTTGCTTTCGGGATCGGGACCTCCGAGGTCGAGCATGTCTTGGCCACGCAAACGCTGGTTCAGAAACCGGCGCGGTCGATGCTGGTGCGGATCGACAACCGGCTGGGGGCCGGTGTCATGGCCAAGGACCTCATCCTCCATATCATCGGGAAAATCGGCACCGGCGGTGCGGCGGGCCATGTCATCGAATATGCGGGGGAGGCTGTGATGTTGCTCGACATGGCCGGACGCATGACATTGTGCAACATGTCGATCGAGGCTGGCGCGCGGGCGGGCATGATCGCGCCAGATGAGACGGTGTTCGCCTGGCTGGAAGGTCGGCCCCATACCCCGCAAGGGGCGGACCTTGCCGCCGCCAAGGCCTACTGGTCGACTCTTCGATCAGACGAGGGAGCGACATATGACCGGCAGGTCGTCATCGATGCACGCGATATTCGGCCCATGGTGACATGGGGCACGAATCCGGAAGCCGTAATCCCGATCGATGGACGGGTGGACGATCCCAAATTGATCGAAGAACCTGCAAGGCGCGCGCAGGTGGAAGCGATGCTTCGCTATATGGCGCTTGAACCAGGGCAGGAAATCGCCGGGCTGCCGATCGATGCCGTATTCATTGGAAGCTGTACCAATGGCCGGATTGAAGACCTGCGCGCTGCGGCGGCCATGATCGGCGGACGGCGGGTTGCGCGCGGCGTCCGCGCCATGGTGGTTCCGGGATCGGGCCTAGTCAAGTTGCAGGCTGAGGCGGAGGGACTCGACCGGCGATTCATCGATGCGGGATTCGAATGGCGAGACCCTGGCTGCTCCATGTGTCTGGGGATGAACCCGGACCAGTTGGCGCCAGGCCAGCGCTGCGCTTCGACATCAAACCGCAATTTCGAAGGGCGGCAGGGGCCGGGAGCGCGCACACATCTGATGTCACCCGCGATGGCGGCGGCGGCGGCGCTGGCTGGCCATATCGTCGACGCCCGGCGGTTCTGACATGCGTCCGTTCACTTCCCTGACCGCTGTCGCCGCGCCGCTGCCGATGTCGAACATCGATACCGACCAGATACTGGCCGGTCGCTTTTTGAAAACGATTGCGCGTACCGGGCTTGGCAGCAAGCTTTTCTGGTCCCTGCGACAGAATCCTGATTTTGTTCTCAACCGCGAACCATGGACGGATGCCGCTATCCTCGTGTCGTGTGAGAATTTCGGCTGCGGCTCCAGCCGGGAACATGCGCCTTGGGCTTTGCTGGACTTTGGCATCCGTTGCGTTATGGCCGAGAGCATCGCCGACATTTTTCACAATAATTGCATCAAGAGCGGTATCTTGCCGATCGTCCTGCCGAAAAGCGAGATCGACCGGCTGCTGGGGCTTGCGTCCGATCCGTCCATGGCATCGATGAGCATCGATCTTGAAAAGCAATGCATCGAGACGGCGGATGGGCGATCGATATCGTTCGAGATCTATCCGGCCCTGAAACATGCGCTGATGCAGGGTATCGACGATATCGGCCGCAGCATGGAGCGGGAGGATTCGATATCAAGCTTTGAGGTCGGCTATCGCTCGCGGCGTCCCTGGATCGCCAATATCCCGCGTCGACCCGCTGAAATGTCGAAAGTTTGCAACTAGCATGCGCGCGCAATTGATCTTTGAACATGGAGGGCCGGAACAGCTCGAACTGCGCGATTTCCCCAAGCCGTCGGCTGTGCCGGGACAATTGCTGATCCGCATCCACGCCTCGTCGGTCAACCCGATTGACATCAAGATCCGGGAAGGACTGTCGGTCGGGCCGGAATTGCCCGCAGTTCTCGGAGCCGATCTTGCCGGGGTAGTCGAGGCGGTCGGCGAAGGCGTGGAGGAGTTCCGCGCGGGTGATGAGGTCTATGGCTGCGCGGGGGGCGTCAAGGGGTTGGGCGGAACCTTGGCCGAATATATAGCCGCAGATGCCCGTCTGATCGCCCGCAAGCCGGAATGCCTGTCCTTCCGTGAGGCGGCCGCCCTGCCGTTGGTGTCCATTACCGCCTGGCAAGCGATCGAGAGGCTCGTCGTTCGGCCCGGCGAGCGTATTCTCGTGCATGGCGGAACGGGAGGCGTCGGCCACATCGGCGTACAACTGGCTCGCAACGCGGGCGCGCATGTGGTCGCGACGGTTGGGTCGGAGGAAGCGCCGGTGGTTGTCCGCAAGCTTGGCGCCGCTGATGTCGTCGACTATCGTCAGGAAGATGTCGCTTCCTATGTGGAGCGGCTGACCGGGGGTGAGGGCTTCAGCGCCATTTTCGATACGGTCGGCGGTGCCAATCTTGTCCGGTCGTTCGAAGCCGCCGCTATCGGCGGACGGATCGCGACGACCAACGCTCGAACGGTCGCGAACCTTGAAACGATGCATGGGAAGGCTTTGTCCCTCCATGTAGTGTTCATGCTCCTGCCGCTGCTGCGCGGCGCAGGCCGGGAAGGACATGGAGCGATCTTGCGCCGGGTCGCGCAGGCTGTGGATGCCGGCAAGCTCCGCCCGTTGCTCGATCCGGTCCCGTTCAAGCTGGAATCTGCAGGAGCAGCCCAGGCGCACCTGGCATCGGGAGCAGCGTGCGGAAAAGTCGTCGTCGATATCCCGTAAGGCTCATGCGGAAGCGGATGGGATTTTGCAGGCCTGATCCCGTCCTTTTCTCCCTGTCATGCCGATTCCTGTCGATTCACCTGTTGCATCCGGAATTATAATGGCATAAGTATATATCCTTATAGCCTTTGATGGAAAGGCTGGTTTGCATAACTCACCGGTAAGCTTGGCAAAACCAAAGGGGGATTTATGGAAAAGCATAAGTTTAGGAAAAGTCGGTTATGTGCTGCGACTGCTTTGTGTGTGTTGACGTTCGCGGTTCCCCTATATGCCCAGTCGGTTTCTGGGGGCGCTGTCGATGCGGGCCACGGTTCGGAGAGCAATGGAGGAATTGAAGAGATTCTCGTTACCGCGCAAAGGCGAACAGAGAATGTTCAGGACGTTCCCATTGCGATTTCCGCCTTCTCATCGGGCCAGCTAGAGAGAATCGGCGCAACCAATACGCTGGATATCGGCAACTTCGTCCCCAACCTTCTGTCGTTCAACAATACAGGGCTTGCGTCCGCCAATGCTTATTTTTTGCGCGGGCTCGGCAGCACTGACTCGATGGCAACGGCGGACCCGGCGGTCGGAACCTATATCGATGATATCTATCTTTCGCGACAAAGCGCGAATAATCTGAGTTTCTTCGATGTCGAGCGGATCGAGGTGCTTCGCGGACCGCAGGGCACGCTCTTTGGGCGTAATACCACCGGTGGTGCGATCAATGTCATCCTGAAAGACCCCGGCAAGAAGTTTGGAGGCGCAGCCGAGGTTGGTTATGGCAGCTATCATAAGGTCTTCGCGCGTGCATCCGTCGACATTCCGCTCGCTGAAACTTTGCAGATCAAGCTGTCGGGATATTATCAGGACGATCGCGGCTATGCGAAGAACACCACTACCAAACAATGGACCAACGACGATGACGGCTGGGGCGTGCGCCTTGGCATAAAGGGGGAGTTGGCCTCGTGGGCGCGGTGGAAGGCCTCCTATATCCATGTTGTCGCCGATGGTGAGAATTTGCCGAATTTCGAATGCGATCCGGCCAACCCCGGCGACTGTAAGGGACGCTATGTCACGACGGGCATGCGGGTCGGCCGCATGGCAGACGTTTCGCCCTATCCCCTGGCGATTAGCGGTGAAAAGGCGCGCTATCTTCTCGGGAACCATACCTCATCCAATATTGTGACATCGAATCTGGAATTCGATGTCACGGATAATGCTCGTCTGAATTTGATTACCGGCTATATCTGGCAGGTACAGAAATACGCCATCGACTTCTATGACGGCAGGGCCGGGCCCAGCCTCGCCAATCCGGTGCCTGCCGTTCAGGGATATCCTTATGGCAGCTATGCCGTTCTGAACGATGGAAAGACGGATCAGATCAGCCAGGAAATCAAGATAAACGGCCAGCTTTTCGATAATTCCATCAACTATGTAGTTGGCGCTTTCTACCTTAAAGAACAAGGTACGACGGACTTCGCCGATCTGTTCGCTATCTTTTCCCAGCCGACTGTCAGCGGTTCTTCCTTCACGCCGCTGTTGCTTGCCGATCGAACGCTGAAGAATTCCACCAGAACTTTTGCTGGCTATGCACAGGTCGATTTCAATCTGATAGACCGAATCACGCTCACAGCAGGCATTCGGTACACCGACGATACCAAGAAGATATCCATCCGGGACAATCGTGCGCTGTGCAACAGTGGGGGTAGCCTGCCCGCTTCGTGCCTGGACAACGCCAATCTGATTTCGGCCAACGGCGTCAGATTCCCTCTCAAGCAATCGGTCGGCGTCTGGACGCCCCGCTTTGCGATCAATTACCGGCCAGCCGACGATATCCTATTGTTCGCTTCCGCGACGCGTGGATTCAAATCGGGTGGCTGGTCCGCACGATCTTCGTCGCCCACGGGTTTCTATAATTTCGGACCGGAAAAGGTATGGAGCTATGAAACCGGGTTCAAATCGGAATTCTTCGATCGGCATGCCCGGTTTAACCTGACCGCCTATTATATGAAAGTTGACGGCATCCAGGCGCCCACGGCCTTGGTCGCGTCCAACGGCGCGATCAGCTTCGTCACACGGAACTCCATCGACTATATCAACAAGGGCATCGAGGCGGAACTCACGGTCGTTCCGACCACCGGGCTTAACCTTTATGCCAACTTGGGCTATATGGACGATAAGTTCAAACTGCCTTCCAATCCCCAAGCCGATCCCTATGGCACACAGTCGATAGCCGCGCAGATCACTGCCTGTCTGGCTCAGATTGCGGCGGGTGTCATCCCGACGGGATCGGGCTCGTGCGCCTCGGGTCTGGTGGGAGCGGACGGCGGGCTCGCGGAGCCAACGCGGACGCCGGATTTCACGCTTTCGATAGGCGGGAGCTATGAAATTCCACTCGGCGACTCGGGATGGAAGCTCATTCCCGCAGTCAATGCCTATTATCGCAGCAAACAGGAGACCGCGGGCGCCAATCTTACCTTTTATACAGGTTCGATCACCGGTTCCAACGGGACTTTCCCATCCAATCCCTACGGGGGCGATTTCATAACCGGCTCATTCAGCCCGTCCGTATGGCTGTTTACTAGCAGTCTTGCGCTGATCGGATCGAATGGTTGGCAGCTTTCGCTTCAGTGCAACAACTGCACGAACAAGACGCGCGTAACCTCGTCGCTGGCGAATGTGAGCTATCTAAACATCCCGAGGACCTGGATGATGAAAGCCCAGTATAAATTCTAAGTGGATTTTCATGGGCTGCACATCGCGGAAAGCTGGTGTGCAGCCCCTTCTACGACTGAGTAAATGATGTCTTGTTCTCAAAAGAAAATCGAAATCGTCGAGGTTGCGCCGCGCGACGGCCTGCAGAACGAAAAGATGTTGGTCTCGCTGGAAAACAAGGCCGAACTCATAGCGCGCGCGATTGGCTGTGGGGTGCGGCGGATCGAGGTAGGCAGTTTCGTCAACCCGAAGAAGGTGCCGCAGATGGCGGGTACTGACGAACTCGTCACCATGTTGCCCGCGCACGACGATGTGACCTATATTGGTCTCGTCATGAACTGGCGCGGGCTCGACCGCGGACTTGTCGCCGGAATCGACGAGGTGGGCGCGGTCTGCGTTGCTACAGACACCTTCGCCATGCGCAACCAGGGCCAGACCAGCATGGAATCCGCTGGCATCGCCACCGACATCGTGCGCGCGGCTATTGAGGCGGGGAAGAGCGGCCAGGTCACCATCGGCGCCGCCTTCGGCTGCCCTTTCGAGGGCGAAGTTGATCCCGCCCGCGTCGTCGAGATGGTCCGCCAGCTGGCCGAGGCGAACCCCCGCGAGATCGCCCTCGCCGATACCATCGGTGTCGCCGCGCCCGCACAGGTTGATGCGCTGGTACGCCAAGTGGTCGAGGTGATCGCGCCGATCCCGGTGCGAGTTCACTTCCACAATACACGCGGCGTTGGCCTTGCGAACGCCTGGACTGCGGTCGCAGCGGGGGCTACGGTGATCGACACTTCGCTTGGCGGCCTTGGTGGCTGCCCCTTCGCGCCTAAGGCCACCGGCAACGTGCCGACCGAGGACGTAGTCTATATGCTCGAGAGGTCCGGCATCACCACCGGCCTCGATCTCGACCGCCTCATCGAGGCGTCCTACTGGTTGGAAGGCGTCATGGGCAATCCGCTTCGCGCTATGGTCACGCAGGCCGGGAATTTCCCCGCCGTCGCCCTTGGGAGAGACTGAATGAGTTACCGTCTGGGGGTTGATGTCGGCGGCACCTTCACCGACCTGCTGTTGTTCAACGAGGGCTCCGGGCAGTTCTGGCGCTACAAGACGCCATCCACGCCGCATGACAGCTCAGTCGGCATCCTCACTGGGACCAAGGCGATATGCGAACTCGCCGGGATCATGCCCGCCGACATAGACTTGTTCCTGCACGGCACCACCGTCGCTACGAATGCGGTGCTGGAGGGCAAGGGTTCGCGGGTCGGCCTTGTCGTGACCGAGGGCTACCGTCACATTATGCAGATCGCCCGCAGCTATGTGCCCGGCGGCCTTGCAGGGTGGATCGTGTGGCCCAAGCCGCAGCCGCTCGCTGCGCTGGAGGACACCGTCGAGATCAAGGGCCGCATGAGCGCTCACGGGCAGGAACTGCGTCCGATCGATGATGCCGACATCCGCGCCGCGCTGGAGACGCTGAAGTCACGAGGCGTCCAAGCGCTGACCGTCAGCCTGATGAACGGCTACCTCAATGGCGCGCACGAACTGCGCGTGGGCGAGATCGCCGCCGAGGTCATGCCTAACATTCCGGTTTCGCTCAGCCATCAGGTGCTGCCCGAGATGCAGGAGTACGAGCGTACCCTCACCACCGTCGCCAATGCTGCGGTGCGCCCGGTGGTGAGCCGCTACGTCTCCAACTTGCGATCGAGGCTGCGCGACGTAGGCATGGCTGGGCGGCTCTCGCTGCTTCGCTCGGACGGCGGGCTGATGACTTCGGAAAAGTCCGAGGAGCATCCTGTCTCGTTGCTGATGTCGGGGCCGGCGGGCGGCGTCACCGGCGCGCTGTGGGTGGCGAAGAATGCGGGGTTGAAGAACATCCTGACGCTCGATGTTGGCGGCACCTCGACAGATGTGGCGCTGATCGAGAACCTCGACGCCCGGCGCGTAAGGACGACCGAGGTGGGCCATCTTTCGGTGCGCGCATCGGCGCTTGATGTGAAGACGGTGGGCGCGGGCGGCGGTTCGATCGCCTACGTGCCCGAACTCACCGGGGCTTTGCGCGTCGGGCCGCAGTCCGCTGGTGCGGTGCCGGGGCCGGTCGCTTACGGTAAGGGCGGCACCGAGCCGACTGTGACCGACGCCAACGTGGTGCTCGGCTACCTGCCCGAAGCGCTGCTCGGCGGCACCTTCAGACTGGACCGCGAGGGTTCGATCAAGGCGGTTCAGCAGATCGCCGACCGCCTTGGTATCGGCCTCCACGAAGCGGCGCGCGGCATCATCGATATCGTCAACGAGAATATGTTCGGCGCGTTGCGCATGATCTCTGTGCAGCAGGGCTACGACCCGCGCGAGTTCGCGTTGATGGGCTTCGGTGGCGCCGGGCCGATCCACGTCAATGCCGTGGCGCGGCTGATGGGATCGTGGCCAGCCGTCTCACCGGTTTCGCCGGGTGTGCTTTGCGCGCTGGGCGATGCCACTACGCGGATGCGTACCGAGACGGCGCGTTCGTTCTCCAAGCGCATGGCCGATACCGACGAGGCCGAAGTGCTCTCGATCCTTGAGCAAATGGCGACGCAGATTCGCGACGAACTCGTCGCCGAGGGCGTGCCGGAGGCCGAAATCACCAGCCAGTTCGAGATTGACGTGCGCTACCAGGGCCAGGCCTTCGAGGTGCCACTGTCGATCAATCCGGAGCGCCTCAAGGCCGAGGGCCTTGAGGGCATTCGCGCCCGCTTCGACGAGGAGCACCGTCGTCTTTTCACGTTCAACATGGATACGCCGCACGAGATCGTGAACCTGCGCGCCGTGGCGCTGGGCATCGAGAGCGCGCTGCCGGCGGTGGAATTGGCGCAGGGCAACGGCGATCCTTTCGCTGCCAAGGTTGCTGACCATGACATGTGGATGGACGGTGCCATGCGGAAGGGCGCGATCTACGACCGTTCGAAGCTGTTGCAGGGGGATATCATCCCTGGTCCGGCGATCGTCGTCGAGATGGATTCGACCACGCTGATTGAAACCGGCTGCTTCGCCACCGTCGACGCTTTCGGCAACATTCTCATCAACCTGGCCTGAAGGAGCAAGCACCCATGCCAGCCAGGATCATAGAGACCACCCCCGCATCTTACGCCAGCAAGGCCATCGATCCGGTCACCCTCGAGGTCATCGAGAACGCCCTGCGCAACGCCCGCATCGAGATGGACGCCACGTTGGTGCGCACCGCCATGTCGCCCGGCATCCGCGAGCAGGGCGACGCCTTCCCGATGATCGCCGACCACCAAGGCCGGATGATCGTCGGCCAGTTTGGCAGCTTCATCGACGGGTTCCTCAAGGGCTATGACGGCACAGTCGAGGAAGACGACGTCTTCCTGCTGTCCGACCCCTATTCGGTTGAGGGCGCGATCAGTCATTCGAACGACTGGATGGTGCTGATGCCGGTCTACCGAGACGGACGGCTGCTCGCCTATACCGCAATGTTCGGACACCAGAGCGACATTGGTGGCAAGGTGCCCGGGTCGATGCCGATCGACGCCCACTCGATTTTCGAGGAAGGCGTTCGCATCCCGCCGGTCAAGATCTACAACAAGGGCGATTACAACGCTGATCTCGTCAAGTTGGTGCTCCACCAGTCGCGCAAGGCGGATTGGTGCGCGGCGGACCTCAACGCGCTGATCGCCTCGTGCCGCGTCGCCTCGCGTCGTATCCTGGAAATGGCTGAGCGCTTCGGTGTCGACACGTACGTCTCGGCGACGCAGGAACTGCTGGCGCGCAACCACCGCGCGATGAAGCACCTCCTCTCGACCGCCGTGAGCGAGGAGAAGGTGAGCTTCACCGACTACATCTGCGACGACGGCATGGGCTTCGGCCCGTACCGCATCGAATGCACGATGTGGCGCAAGGGCGACAAGGTGATCCTGGATTTCGCGGGCACCGACCCTCAGAGCCCAGCCTCGATCAACTTCTACCTCAACGAGAACATGTTCAAGATGTTCTTCGGCATCTACATGATCATGGTTTTCGACCCGCAGATCCTGTTCAACGACGGGTTCTACGACCTGATCGAAGTACGCATCCCGCAGGGCTCGCTTCTCAAACCGAACTACCCTGCCGCCCTTTCGGGGCGCACCCATGCACTGGGCCGCATCTTCGACATTCTGGGCGGACTGCTCGGCCAGAAGACGCCGGAATTCCTCAATGCTGCCGGCTTCTCCTCCAGCCCGCACCTGTTCTACGCGGGCACTGACAGCACGGGCGAGTGGTTCCAGCTGTTCCAGATCGGCTTCGGCGGCATTCCAGGTCGTCCGCTGGGTGACGGGCCGGACGGTCATTCGCTTTGGCCGGGCTTCACCAACGTGCCTAACGAGTTCCTCGAACGCTACTTCCCGCTGGTGATCGAGCGATACGAGATCGAGCCGGACTCGGGCGGCGCGGGTCTCCATCGCGGCGGCAACGGCATCCGCATGAGCTACCGCTTCCTCGAACCCGGCGTCATTGCCATCCATGACGATCGCTGGTTCACCAAGCCCTGGGGCGTCAATGGCGGCGAACCCGGCGGACGTGCCCGCAAGATCCTGGAAAAGCCAGATGGCGCGCAGGTCATCGTCGCTAACAAGCTGGAGCAGCTTCAGGTCGAGGCGGACGACGTACTGCACTTCATCACCTGGGGCGGTGGTGGCTGGGGCGATCCGCTGGAGCGCGATCCCGCGCTGGTCGCCAAGGAGATCAGCCAGGGCCTCATCACCGCTGAGGGCGCGCGCGCCTATGGCGTCGTCGTCGTTGACGGCGTGGTGGACGAAGACGCGACTGCGGCCCTGCGCGCCGAGATGACCGCCACGCGTCCCGCCCCGCTGCCGGTCTTCAACCACGGCGGCGATATCGAGGCCCTGCGCGCCGCGTGCCTCGCGGAAACCGGACTTGAGGCCCCAAGCCAGCCCAAATGGCGATAACGATAAAGCAGGAAGAACCAAGAATGACGAACAAAGGAGCGCTCTCTGATATCCGGGTGCTAGAACTGGGCCAGCTCATCGCCGGGCCATTCTGCGGCCAGTTGCTGGGCGACATGGGCGCCGAGGTCATCAAGGTCGAGCCGCCACAGATCAACGGGAAGGGCGGTGGCGACCCCATGCGCAACTGGGGACACGGCGAAGCGAAGCTGTGGTGGGAAGTCGTCGCCCGCAACAAGAAGTCGGTCAGCGCCAACCTGCGCGTAGTGGAGGGGCAGGCGATCGTGCGCAAGCTGGTTGCCCATGCCGACATCCTGATCGAGAACTTCAAGCCCGGCACTATGGAGAAGTGGGGTCTTGGTCCCGATGATCTCCACGCGATCAACCCGCACCTCATCATCGTGCGCGTCTCGGGCTATGGTCAGACCGGGCCTTATGCCTCGCGTGCCGGGTTCGGCGGCATCGGCGAGGCCATGGGCGGCTGGCGCTACATCGTCGGGGACGCAGATCGTCCGCCATCGCGAATGGGAATCTCGATCGGGGACACGCTGGCGGCGACCTATGGGTGCATTGGCGCGCTGGCAGCGCTGCATGCGCGCGAACGGATAGGCAAGGGACAGGTTGTCGATTGCGCTCTCTACGAATCGGTTCTGCAGGTGATGGAAAGCCTCGTTCCTGAATATATGGTGTCGGGCCACATTCGTGCGCGAACGGGATCGATCCTGGAAGGCGTTGCACCATCCAATGTTTATCCGTGCGCCGATGGCGAATATCTGATCGGAGCTAATCAGGACGCTGTTTTCGGTCGCCTGTGCGTGGCTATGGGGCGACCGGAGCTTGCCACCGATCCGCGTTATGCCACGCATGTGGGGCGTGGTGAACGCCAGCATGAGTTGGACGAGGTGATCGCTACTTGGACACGCACGCTGACGGTAAAGGAGCTGGAAGCGTTGATGATCGAGCATAATGTGCCGGCGGGGAAGATTTATCGTGCGCCGGAGATGCTGGAGGACCCACATTTCCAGGCGCGCGAGGCGCTTGTCGAGGTCGACAGTCCGCGCTGGGGCAAGTTCAAGATGCAGAACAGCTTTCCCAAACTGTCGGAAACGCCGGGCGCCATTCGTACGCTTGCGCCGGCGCAGGTCGGCGAACATAACGCGGAAATATATGGAAGCCTGCTGGGCATGAACGCGGACGAACTGGAACGGTTGAGAGACGAAGCAGCCATATGAACGAGGCGCTTCTGAACAATTATGCGGGTGCCTTTGACGGACATCTCAAGCCTGGCGGGAAAGCCGCTCTGCTGATCGTCGATGTTGTCCTCGCTTATCTCGACCCCAACTCGCCGCTTTATTCGGCGACGGCAGAAGCGGCACTGGCGTCAAACGAGCGGCTTTTGGCTGCGGCGCGGGAAGCGGACTTGCCGGCCGTCTTCACCAATGTCGAATATCAGGCGGGCGGTGCCGATGGCGGACTCTTCTATCGTAAGGTTCCGTCGCTGAAGCTGTTCCTGGCCGGGTCGCCTTTCGGTGCCTTTCCGCCCACGCTCCAGCCCACTACCAATGATATCATCGTGACCAAGCAATATGCTTCGGCATTTTTCGGCACCTCGCTTGCTTCCACTTTGCGGGCGTGGGGGATCGACACGCTTTTCGTAACGGGGTTTTCAACCTCCGGATGCGTCCGCGCATCGGCAATGGATGCGTTGCAGCACGGTTTCGTTCCCTTCGTCGTGCGCGAGGCTTGCGCGGACCGCCATCCCGGCCCGCATGAACAGAATCTGTTCGATCTCCACGCAAAATATGCCGAGGTCATCCATGAGGCCGAGGCACTGGACTTGATCGGTGCCTATCGCTGCGGGCCGGGAGGGGGACTAACATATGTCTAAAACTGCGGAGGGCAGCAACCGGGTCGATTCCTTCCCGCTCAGCTACCGCGAGTTCGTCCTGATGATGGCCATGCTGATGGCCGTCAACGCCTTTGGCATCGACGCCATGCTTCCGGCCCTGCCCGATATCAGCGCGACCTTTGATATTGCGTTCGAAAATCAGCGCCAATGGGTCGTTGCGGCCTATACGTTCGGGTTCGGTGTCGGGCAAATCCTCTATGGGCCACTGGCGGATCGTTTCGGTCGTAAACCCATACTGCTCATGGCGTTGGCCATGTTCACCGGAACCACTCTTCTCGCTGCCTTCGCATGGGATTTCACGTCGCTTATCGCTGCCCGCTTTGCGCAGGGGGCCACCGCTGCGTCGATGCGGGTGCTGTCCGTGGCGATCGTGCGCGATCGCTATTCGGGCGCGCAGATGGCAAGGGTGATGTCGTTGTCCTACGGCGTGTTTCTCATTACGCCGATTCTGGCGCCGAGCGTTGGCCAGTTTATTCTCATGGTCGCGCCGTGGCGGGCGATATTTCTGTTTCTGGCGTTCTTTTCCCTTTTCCTCATTTTATGGCTGAGCCTGCGCCTACCCGAAACCTTGCATCCAGAATATCGGAGACCAGTTTCCGTAGGCAAGATGGCAAATGCGGCGCAAACCGTGTTCACCAATCGCTTTGCCCTCGGTTATATGGTGGTTTCTACCATGATGTTCGGTACGCAACTGGGTTTTATTAATTCCGCCCAGCAGATATTCACGGACGTATTCCAGGAATCTGACCGATTTCCGATATTTTTCGCGTCCATCGCGGGAACGATGGGTGTCATGTATTATGTTAATTCCCGTATCGTCGAACGGCTGGGAACACGTTTCGTATCGCAGTGCGCGCTGGTTGGCTTCACCGCCATATCAGGCATTCATTTCCTCGTGACGCTCAGCGGAAATGAAACGCTGGTGACATTCATGCTGCTGCAGGCCGCGACCATGGGCTGTTACGGGCTGGCGACCTCCAACTTCCAAGCCATGGCGATGGAGCCCGTCGGACATATCGCGGGCACGGCGTCCTCTATACAGGGTCTCTTTTCCTGCGTTGGCGGGGCGGTGCTGGGGATTAGTATTGGTCAGAATTTCGATGGCTCCTCTCTCCCCTTGACCGCGAGTTTCACGATGCTGGGAGGCTGTGCGTTCATCCTTGTCTTTCTTATCGAGGGAGGCCAGCTTTTCCGGCCGCGCGCTGTCGCAAAGATCCAGTCTCATTGACAGAATTGAGTGGCGATGGTTTCGGTGGTAATGCTGCAGCCATTTGGCCCCTATGCATTATTCGGACACAGATTCAGGGTAGCGCTTGGTAAGCAAGGGCGTAAAGCCATCGCCGTCAAGCTTGAGGTTCTAGGCTCAGGCATATTCGCCGGTCAGATTGATGTGGTCCCAACCCAGGGATGAGAGCCGCCAACATGGCGATCGATCAGAATCCCTCTACGCTGCAAGTGCTTGTTTGCTGCGATATCATCGAATGTAGAACTTGGAATTCTAAAAATTCGGCGCGCGTTTATTGATGAATGCCTCGACCCCGTTGGCAAAGTCTGGCCGGGTAAAAGCATTAAGGAACATGGCCATAGTCTCCTCATCGTCGTCGGCCTGACCTTGGCCAATTCGTTGAATGAAGTCCTTGGCCGCTCGGATGGAATATTGAGCGTTGGCGGCAATCGTGTCAGCCAATGCCATGGCCGCAGCCATGGGGTCTGCGTCTACCTCATCGATGAGTCCTATCCTGAGGGCCTCCTCGGCAGGGAAAAGCGCGGCGGAAAAGATGATCCGCTTCGCCCGCGCCGGTCCAACGAGATCGACAAGCAATTTCGTATCAAAGAGCGAATAGACAATGCCAAGCCTTGCCGGCGTTATTCCAAATCGTGCATCTGGTGCCGCGATGCGCATGTCACAGGCCATTGCAAGCCCGCAACCACCTCCAATGCAGTCCCCCTCTATGACGGCGATAATTGGCTTGGGCGCTCGAGCAAGAGCATATTGGCTAGCTCTGATCGCGGACTGGTTTGCCGCCCGCCAAGCAGGATTGAAACTCTTTGCTGCAAATTCGGCGATGTCTGCTCCGGCGCAGAACATGCCGTGTGATGCCGAAGCGAGAACCAGGACCCGAACCATATCATCCGTCATCGCTTCATCGACCAGACTGGGAAGGAGGTCCCACATTTTCTGGTTCATAGCGTTACGTTTCTCCGGCCGATCGAAGAACAAAGTAGCAATTCGGCCGTTTCGCTCCAATCTCAAATCCATATATTCCCTCTTGCCTCTGGTAATTACTCTACACCATCCAGCCTCGTGAGCGAAGTAGCATCGACACGACAGAGCAGTTCGACGGGCTAACGATGCCGCCGCTGTGCTCAACGCGAACTTCAAGGCTTTTGGATCGCGAAGAACGGCGTGGTCTTCTTGGATACCATAATGGATTGGGGTCTCAAGAGTAGCCATGTTGCGGGCATAGCTTTGACTGGACCGGAAAGATCAGCACCTTCGGGCCCCGCGAGACGACATGCTCTGCCACCTTCGGAGCGGAAAAATTTGCGTGTTGCGCGTTACGCAGCCGTGCGCCTCTTTCGATCACCGCCGTGGCATCGTAGCAGAGTGGATAGGAGGCATTAGGAAAATCCGCGACCAACCGCCTTCTGCTCAGCCATCGCGCTCGTTGCTACCATCAGCTTCTGCCTCTGATCAACGGGGCCTGACACTAAGCAGGTACATTGGACTGAGGTGGTGCCGCCTTCTTGGACAGTTTGGCGACTAAGTTAAGCTAATCCTGGTTGTCGTTCATGCCGCCTGCTTGATCATC
>JASGDV010000183.1:0-11820 GCA_049841255.1 Sphingobium sp. | reverse complement strand
CCCGCCCGAGCGGGTGCAGGCAGTGGTGCAGGCCAGCCGGGTGCGGACCCGCCCGCCGCCAGCCGCTGATACCCCCATTCGCGCGCCTGCCGCAGCGGGCGGGTCCGCACCCGGCTGGCCTGCACCACTGCCTGCACCCGCTCGGGCGGGATCGCGCCCGCGCCCTGCCAGTTGCCCAGGCCGCCATCGCCATGGGTCAGCCCCAGCAGCGCGGGAACCGCCCGCGCCATCCCTTCGTGCAGGAAAGCGGGCGCCTGATCGCGCCGTGCCTCATAGACCGCCGCCACCATGGCCAGCAGCATGATGCCGTCAAGCTGGTCGATGGGGGATCGGGACACGATGCCGCCATCGCCATGGAAGGCGCTGTCGATGGCGCGCTTCAGCCCTGCCTCGCCGAACATCTTGCGCGCCGCGCCGCCGGGGATCAGCATGGAGGCCGCGACGATCGCGCCCCATGCCACCAGACGCGGCAGGCCCACCGGCGTCTTGTCCGCGATCTGATCCAGATGGCGCGCCGTCCGCGCGATGCAGTTCAGCACCAGCGAGCGATAGACCAGATCGCTCGACGACAGGATCAGCGGTGCATGGGCCGTCCAGAACAGCAGCCGCCAACCCGCATTGTCCGCCCGCCATGCCGGTTCGCTCGGCACGTCGGCATGGGCGGAGAGCCATTTACGCATCACGCTTTCGGCCACCGGCGCGCCCTGTTCGCGCGTGGCGACGCTCGACAGGTCGCGCAGCCAGCGGAAGCTGTGGATATAGTCGGTAAAGCCCGGCGTCAGGTCCAGCCTGCCCAAATCCAGCGTGCCGATGGGCTGCTTCATCCCCCGGAACAGGAAATAGCCCGCCCGGATGGCCTGCCCCGCCGGCAGATCGCCGGGAATCTCATCCTCCGGCACGGCCAGCAGTTTCAGCGGATATTTGCCCTTGAGCCTGCGCCCGTGCAGCGGCGTCTTCCAGCTCAGCAGGTAGAAGCGGTTGGCGATGCGCTGGGCCAGAGACAGCCCCTTGTCATCCGCCACGCGGATGAGCCGCTTGCCCTGCTCGATTCCGTCGTCCTGCTTTTCTGCCTCGTTATCCTCGGCTCCGGCCGGATCGGAATGGGGGGGAAGGCGCTTGCGTTCCTTCACCCGCCCCTGAGCTTTCGGATATTGTCGGCATAAGCGCCCGGTCCGCCGCGGAAGGTCGCCGTGCCCGCCACCAGCACGTCCGCGCCCGCCGCGACGGCGCGCGGCGCGGTGGTGAAGTCGATGCCGCCGTCGACCTGCAGGCGGATGTCGCGCCCGCTCTTGTCGATCATCTTGCGGATCGCCTCGATCTTGCGAAGCTGATTCTCGATGAAGCTCTGTCCGCCGAAGCCCGGATTGACGCTCATCACCAGGATCAGGTCCACGTCATCGATCAGATAATCGAGCATCTTGGCAGGCGTGCCGGGGTTCAGCACCACGCCCGCCTTCACGCCCAGCGACTTGATGTGCTGGACGGAGCGGTGGATATGCGGCCCCGCTTCGGGATGGACGGTGATGATGTCCGCGCCCGCCTGCGCGAAGGCGTCGAGATACAGGTCCACCGGAGAGATCATCAGATGCACGTCGAACGGCTTTTTCGAATGCGGACGCAGCGCCTTCACCACGGCGGGGCCGATGGTGATGTTGGGCACGAAATGGCCGTCCATCACGTCGATATGGATCCAGTCGCATCCCGCTTCGTCGATGGCGCGGACCTCCTCGCCCAGACGGGCGAAGTCGGCGGAGAGGATGGAGGGCGAAATGAGGATGGGACTGGTCATTGACCCTTCGCCTTAGCGGCGGAAAAAGGCCGGGGCAACGCATCATTTCGTCCCGCTGCGGCAGCGGCGCGCTTTACCTTCCCGATGCCCCGGAAGCGGGTTGAAATTCATGGGAAATCGCCGCCATACCCCTGGCCAGCCTCTGCTTCACGCCATGCAGGCCGGTCACCACATCATCGACGATCAGGGGCGCGGCGATCAGGCGCACCGCGCACCGGGTTCCGTCGGCCCGGTCGATGTCGACATCCAGCGTGAAGCCCCGCCGGTAACGGATCGCATAGGCGCGCAGCCTTTCCATCGCCTCCCGCGAATCCGGCGCATAGAGCGACACGGCATGGGCGCGTGTGACCTCGCTGCGCCGTTCCAGCCCGAAAATGTCGAAAATCCCGGCGGTCCAGCTCAGCTTTTCGGTGGCAAGGTCGCAATGCCACAGGCCCATGCCCCGCTCCGCCAGCATCGGGTCGTCCCGATCCGGCGTCAGCGGTGCCAGATGCTCCCGCAAATCATGGAGCGGCCAGCTATGATGCAAAGGAAGTGGCTCGATCGGACGCATGGGCAAAGCCTAGCGATGGAGGGTTAAGCTCCCGTTGCCGCCCGGGCCAGTCTGGCGACGAAAAAGCCGTCCGCGCCGCCTTGCGCGTCCAGAGCGTCGGGCAAGGTGCGGACCCATCCGTCCTGCGTTGGCGCGATCCCGGCGGGCAGTTCGTCCGCCCGCGCGGGACAGGGCGCGAAATCCGGTCGTCTGGAAAGGAAAGCCGCGACCTGTTCCTCCCCTTCCGCCCGCTCCAGCGAGCAGGTGGCGTAAATGATGGTTCCGCCCGGCTTCACCCAATCGGCGGCGCGCTCCAGCAATTCCGCCTGCAACTCCGCCAGTTCCGCGATCTGGCGCGGGCCGATGCGGTGCAGCACGTCGGGATGGCGGCGATAGATGCCGGTCGCGCTGCACGGCGCGTCCAGCAGAACCGCGTCCACCGGCTCTTCCGGCGCCCATGTCCGCACATCGCCCTGCACGATGTCGGCGGAAAGCCCGGTGCGCGCCAAATTCTCCCGCAACCGCTCCAGCCGCTTCTTCGACTGGTCCACCGCGCTCACGCGCCACCCGGCGGCGGCAAGCTGCATCGTCTTGCCCCCCGGCGCGGCGCACAGGTCCAGCACCGCGCGCCCTTCGCCCGACCCCAGCAGCCGCGCGGGGCAGGAAGCGGCAATATCCTGAACCCACCACGCGCCTTCGGCAAAACCGGGCAAATCCGGAATCGCCGCGCCCTCGGCCAGTCGCACATGACCGGGTGCGAGGCTGGTCCCGCCCAGCCGTTCCGTCCAGACGTCCGTCTCCCCCGCGTCGCGCAAACCGACATCGACCGGAGGCCGCGCGCCATAGGCTCGCGCCGCCGCCTCCGGCATCGCCTCGCCCCATTGCGCCGCCCAGCGCGCCGCGACTTCGCCCGGCAGGGTCGGCGGATCGGGCAGCACCGGCCCCGCCCGCGTCACCGTGCCGAACACGCCATGGACCAGCTTGCGCGGCCCGCCGTCGACCAGCGGCAGCGCCGTCGCGATGGCGGCATGGGGCGCGGTGCCGAGCGCCAGCACCTGAACCAGCGCGATCCGCAACACCATCCGCGCCTTGGCGTCATCCGGCAGCGGCTGGCGCGTCGCGCCGTCGATCAGCGCGTCGAGATCGGGGAGATGCCGCAGCGCCTCCGCCGCGATGGCATGGACCAGCGCCTTGTCGGGCGCGGGCAAGCCCTGCGCCGCGCCATGCAATGCGAGTTCCAGCGGCTCGCCCCGCCGCAGCACGGCGTCGAGCAGCCGCAGCGCGCCGCGCCGCGCGGGCAGGCCGGGAATATCGTCAGGTCGGGAGGGTTTTGCCATCGCCTGCGCCTAGAGCATTTTCAAGGCAGGTGGAATCACCTGCCGTCCCGGAAAATGCGGAAAATAAAAAGCCGATTTCTCGTCCCGGCGCAAAGCCGCCCTTCAATCCCGCCGCAACGGATCGAGCGCGCTTGACCGGCGGCGCGTGGGCGCGGCTACCGGCGACAGCGCCGAAGCGCGGGCAGGCGCGGCGCGCACGACAGGCGGCCCCATCTGCGCCGCCATGTCGTGCAGCGCCGCGATCCGCTTTTCCGTCGCGGGGTGGGTGGAGAACAATTCGCTCACATGCGTCGGCACGATATAAAGCTGCGCCGCCGCCGGATTGCGCTCCGCCACCTGATTGGGAATCCGTTCGGCCTGCCCGGAAATCTTCGCCAGCGCGGAAGCCAACGCGCGCGGATCGCCGCTGATCTCGGCTCCCGCCTTGTCCGCGCCATATTCGCGGGTGCGGCTGATCGCCATCTGCACGATCATCGCGGCGAAGGGCGCGACGATCACCGCCAATATCCCGGCGAGCATGTTGCCCTGTCCGTTCCCGCCATGGCCGCGAAAGAACAGCCCGAAATTCGCCAGCATCGAAATCGCGCCCGCGATGGTCGCCACCATCGTCATGATGAGCGTGTCGCGATTCTTCACATGGCCCAGTTCATGCGCCATCACGCCCGCCACTTCCTCGCGCGTCAGCATGGACAGCAGGCCCGTGGTCGCCGCCACCGCCGCATTGTCCGGATTGCGCCCGGTCGCGAAGGCATTGGGATGCGGCTCGTCGATCAGGTAGACGCGCGGCATCGGCAGTCCGGCCCGCTGCGCCAGTTCCCGCACCAGCCCGACAAATTCGGGCGCGCTCGCCTCATCCACTTCCCGCGCATGATGCATGGACAGGACGATCCTGTCCGCATTCCAGAAGGTGAACAGGTTCATGCCTGCCGCCACCAGCAGCGCGATCACCGCGCCGCCGCTGCCGCCCAGCGTGTAACCCAATGCCATGAACAGCGCCGTCAGCGCCGACATCAGCATCACCGTCTTGAAACCGCTCACTTGCACGATCCTCCTTAGCCGCCCAGAATACGGCCATGACATGAATATGGGGTGACGCCCGCGTCCCCGCAATCGAAAGGCCCCGCCATGGGACATTATGAAGGCAAGCGCCCCGCGCATGTGAAGCCGCCCGCGCATCTTTCCAAAAGCCCGCCGATGCCGACGCCCGATCCCCTCGACAAGGTGGCCGAGCAGACCGAGGAACTCAGCCCCACCCGCTATGGCGATTGGGAGAAAAAGGGCATCGCCATCGACTTCTGACGGCGCGGCCTCGCACGGCCTGCCGACGATTCAGCACGGTTAACGCCGGTCCGTGCCCGTGGCGCGGGGGAGCGCCCGCCTGCACCCTAGCCATGTCCGCTCCCTTCCGTGCAGGGTTTTCCTTGCAAATCAAGGGTTGCGGGGTCTTGCGTTGAATCTGGTTGCGGATGTTCAGGTGAAGGCGGTTTCGGAATATGCGCCGGAGGATGCGGCGCTTCTGTGCGGGGTCGGGCGGCTGGTCTGCGCCTGGACCATGATGGAACAGAGCCTTGAAACCAAGATCGCGATGATGCGGCAGGCGATGGGCGACGTGCGCACCGTGGGCACCCGCAACCGGCCCAGCATGGCCAAGCTGATGACCGAATTGCGCACCATGGTCACCATGCGCGACCGCCGCAACGCGACCGCGCTCAACGAAATCTCGGCGATCGAACGCGACATGCAGCGCATCGACCGCTTTCGTGCGCTCATCATCGGCGGCTTTCAGGAACCCGCCCCCGGCGGTTTCACCTGCCGCGATCCCCGCAATCAGCAGGTGCATGTGACGCTGGAGCAGCTCGACGCAGAAACCACCGCGCTCGAACAGATGGCGCAGCGGCTGCTGGAAGTCTGACACGCCTATACTTCAGGAGAGGGGTGCTTGACCTTTTCCGCGCGCGCGGCGATGCAAGGCCGCGCGGGCCGATAGCGAGAATGGAGAGTCATGTCGAACAAGCCTATTCGCAAAGCCGTCTTCCCCGTCGCGGGCCTCGGCACGCGCTTCCTCCCCGCCACCAAGGCGGTCCCCAAGGAATTGCTGCCCGTCGTAGACCGCCCGCTGATCCAATATGCGGTGGATGAAGCGCGGGAGGCGGGGATCGAGCAGATGATCTTCGTCACCGGACGCGGCAAGGGCGCGATCGAGGATTATTTCGACATCGCCTTCGAATGCGAAGTCACCCAGCGCGAGCGTGGCAAGGACCTGTCGGCGCTGGAAGGCACCCGGCTCGACCCCGGCAACGCCGTGTTCCTGCGCCAGCAGGAGCCTCTGGGCTTGGGCCACGCCATCTGGTGCGCGCGCGACATCGTGGGCGACGAGCCTTTCGCCATCCTCCTGCCCGACGAATTCATGAAGGGCGCGCCCGGCCAAGGCTGCATGAAGCAGATGGTCGACGCTTATGAAAAGGTCGGCGGCAACCTTATCTGCGCGCTCGAAGTGCCGATCGAGCAGACGCCCAGCTATGGCGTGATCGACCCCGGCGCGCGGGACGGCGCGCTGACGGAGGTCAAGGGTCTCGTCGAAAAGCCCGCGCCGGGCACCGCGCCTTCCAACCTCATCCTGCCGGGCCGCTACATCCTTCAGCCCGACGTGATGAAGATCCTCGAAACGCAGGAAAAGGGCGCGGGCGGCGAAATCCAGCTCACCGATGCCATGGCGTCCCTGATCGGGCGGCAGCCCTTTCACGGCGTCACCTTCGACGGCCGCCGCTTCGATTGCGGCTCCAAGACGGGCTATATCGAGGCCAATCTCGCCCTGGCGCTGGAACGCGACGACCTCAGCGACCACATCCGCGCCTTCGCGACGGCCGAACTGGGCCTGGGCAAGGTGGCCGCGGCAGCCTGATCTAGTGGCTACCCGGTTTGAGTAACAAGCGGATATCTCAACCCTCGTCACCCTGAACTTGTTTAACGTGACGAAGGAGGCAATGTCCCCTATTGGCCGGAATCCGCCACCGCCTCACACGCATGATCCCCATCGCGATGATAGGGTTTGCCGCAGGCGCGGCAGGCGACGTGGCTGCCCGGTTTCAGGCCATGGCTCACCGCCACCCGCTCGTCGAACACATAGCAGTCGCCCTGCCAGCGGCTTTCGCTTTCCGGCATCTCCTCCAGATAGCGCAGGATGCCGCCGCGCAGGTGATAGACCTCGTCGAAACCGCGTGATTTCACCAGCGCGGTCGATTTTTCGCAGCGTATGCCGCCGGTGCAGAACATCGCGATTTTCGGCTGGCGGCCTTCGTCCCGCAGCTTCCGCGCGAAATCGTCGAACCAGGCGGGGAAATCGCGGAAGGACCGGGTGCGCGGATCGATCGCCCCTTCGAAGGTGCCGCAAGCCACTTCATAGGCGTTGCGCGTATCGATGACGATCGTGTCGGGATCGACGATCAGCGCGTTCCATGCGGCGGGATCGCAATAAGCGCCCGCCTCCGTCGCCGGATCGAGATCGCCCGCACCCAGCGTCACGATCTCCGCCTTCACCTTGACCTTCATGCGGGCGAAGGGCGTGGTCTGCGCCGTCGCATATTTGACGTTGAGGTCGGCGCATCCGGGCAGGGCGCGCAGGTGCGAGACGAGGGCCGCGATGGCGTCCGCGCGGCCCGCGACTGTGCCGTTGATCCCCTCCCGCGCGAGGATCAGCGTGCCGCAGGTGCCCAGTTCCGCGACAAGGGCGCGCAGTTCCTCCGCCAGACCCTGCGGATCGGGAAAGGGCGCGAAGCGATAGAGCGCGGCGACGGTATAGGGCGCGGTTTCATCCATGGCGCGCCTATAGGGCTTTCATCGCCCTCTTGAAAGCGGGCGCGGCAAGGCGCATAGGCGCTTCATGGTTCCCCTTTCGTTCGCGGGTCACGATTTTCTGGCATTGCCGGAGGCGGCGCTGTTCTGGCCCGCTTATGGCGCGCTGCTGGTCGCCGACCTGCATTTCGAGAAGGCGAGCTGGTATGCGCGCTTCGGCCAGTTCCTGCCGCCGCATGACAGCCACGCCACCCTGGACCTGATCGAAACATTGGTGGAACGGACCGGCGCGAGGGCGGTCTGGTCGCTGGGCGACAGCTTCCACGATGCCGAAGGCGCGGCGCGTCTGGATGCGCGCGCGCGGGAGCGGCTGACGGCGCTGACGGCGCGGCTCGACTGGCTGTGGATCACGGGCAATCATGACGCGGGCATGGCGTCGATGCCGGGCGGACGCAGGCTGGCCGAGGCGGAGGTGGGCGGCATCCGCCTGCGCCACGAAGCCGTCGCGAACGATGACCGGCCGGAGATTTCGGGTCATTTCCACCCAAAGCTGCGCCTGTCGGTGCGGGGGCGTCATGTGTCCCGCCGCTGCTTCGTGGAGTCGCGAAGCAAACTGATTCTCCCCGCGCTGGGCAGCCTGACCGGCGGGCTTGACGCCCGTCATGGCGAAATCCGCCGCGCGGTGGGACCGGGCGCGACCGCCATGGTGCCCCTTTCGGACCGGCTGCTCCGCTTTCCGCTCACGTAAACGGACGCTACGGAAACGCGAATTTAAGATGTGGCCGCTAGGCAACATGTCATGCGAATCGACATGCGGACACAGCAAAATCCCCGGAAAAGCAGGGGTCTATTGCTTTCGACAGACTGTGGCAGCATAATCGCGGGCATCCCGACATGAATAAAATCATGCAGGATAGGAGAGGACCGACCATCATGAAACAGAACAGCCTTTGGCTTTCATCCGCTGGCGTGGTCGCGCTGGTGGCCGCGATCCCCTTTGCCCATGCGCAGGAACAGACGGCGCCGCAAGCGGCCGTCGATCAGGACAGCGCCAACATCATCGTCACCGCGACCCGGCGCGCCAGCCCCCTGTCGGACGTGCCGATCGCCGTGTCGGCGGTGACCGCGCAGGCGATGCAGAATAGCGGCGCGACGGACATCCGCGCGCTCAACCAACTCGCGCCGTCGCTGCTGGTATCCTCCACCGGCACGGAAGCCAATGGCTCAGCCCGCATCCGCGGCATCGGCACGGTGGGCGACAATCCCGGGCTGGAAAGCTCGGTCGCGGTGTTCATCGACGGCGTATACCGATCCCGCACGGGCGCGGGCCTCACCGATCTGGGCGAGATCGAGCGCGTCGAGGTGCTGCGCGGACCGCAGGGCACGCTGTTCGGCCGCAACGCGTCGGCGGGCCTCATCAACATCATCAGCAAGGCGCCGGAATTCACGCTAGGCGGCAAGGTCGAGGCGACCTATGGCAATTACGATTACTGGCGTCTGGCGGGCCGCATCACCGGGCCGGTCAGCGACAGCATCGCGCTGGCGCTCGACGGTGTCTGGTCGAAGCGCGACGGCTTCTACAAGCTGGTCGACGCGGCCGGGAACAAGGTGGGCGACACCAATGACCGCGACCGCTATTTCCTGCGCGGACAGGCGCTGATCGAGCCGAACGACGCGCTTTCAATCCGGCTAATCGGCGATTACACCAACCGCGACGAAAGCTGTTGCGGCGCGGCTTATATCGAGACGCGCGAGCGGGTGCCGCTGCCCGGCGGCGGATATGGCACCAATGCCTTCAACCGCATCGCCGCCATCATGCAGGGGCAGGGCGCGGTCTTCCACGACGATCCCTATGACCGCGACCTCACGATCAACGCCACCCGCAACTATGTCAGCAAGCTCAAGGATTGGGGCGTTTCGGGCGAGATCAATTATGATTTCGGCGGCGCGAAGCTGACCAGCATCACCGCCTATCGCGATTACAAGTCGAAGGATTATGGCGATTACGACTATAGCGGGGCGGACCTGCTCTATCGCGATCCGGGCACCTTCCGCCAGTTCAAGACCTTCACGCAGGAATTGCGGTTGCAGGGGTCGGCGTTCAACGACCGGCTCGACTGGCTGGTCGGCGGCTATTACGCCAATGAAAAACTGACCTTACAGGACAATATCCGCTTCGGCGCGGATTATGGCCGCTTTGCTGCCTGCCGCCTGATGGCGGGAGCGGGCGCGAGCAGCAACCTGACCCAGGCGCAGTTGATGGCATGCGGCGCCAATCCGCTCGCCACGTCCATGCTGATCGGCGGGACGCAGGCGCAGCTTCAGGCTGGCCTTACGCCCGCCGTGGGCGCGACGCAGGCGCAGGCGATCGCGACAGGGCTTGGCGACGGCCTGCGCGCGCTGGCGGCCATTCCTGAAGGGACGGGCGACGTCGCCTCGCGCTATTATCAGAAGAGCCGGAACTGGGCGCTTTTCACCCATAATATCGTCCATATCACGCCGCAGCTCGATCTGACGCTGGGGCTGCGTTACACGCATGAGAGCAAACGCTTCTCGGCGGATTTCGACAATAACAACGCCACCTGCGCGGCGTTGCAGGCGTCGGGCCTGTCCGGCATCGCCACGCATCCCGTGCTTCGCAACACGAGCGCGGGGGCGCTGGCGGGCGGCATATTGACGCTGGGATGCCTCGGCAACGGGTCGACCGGGCTCAACGCGCTGGACCTGCATGACCGGATCAGCAATGGCGAGTTTTCCGGCACCGCCGTGCTATCGTGGAAGCCGATCAACGAACTGCTCGTCTATGGCAGCTATTCGCGCGGCTATAAGGCGGGCGGCTATAATCTGGACCGCTTCCAATTGGGATCGACCGGCCTCAATCCGGTTCCGGCGGTCTTTTCGCCGCGCAGCAACGCGGACGTGACCTCGCTGCGCTTCGCGGCGGAGAAGGTGGACGCGTTCGAGGTGGGCCTCAAATACAGCCAGCCCAAATGGAGCGCAAACATCGCCGCCTTCCGGCAGGAGTTCAGGAATTTCCAGTTGAACACCTTCAACGGCACCAGCTTCATCGTCCAGAATATCAATGGCTGCGACGGGGACCTGTCCGCCGCCCGCACCTGCGACAAGGGGGACGTGTCGCCGGGCCTGGTCAGCCAGGGCGTCGAGCTGGAACTGTCGGCGACGCCGGTGCGGAATTTCCGCGTGTCGGGCGGCTTCACCTATGCCCGCGCGAAGTTCGCCAACCGTCTGGTCGGCAGCAGCGACGGCAGCGTGCCGCTGGATCAGGCGCTGTTCCTGCTGCCCGGATCGATCAACTCGCAGGCGCCCAAGATGGTGACGACCGCCAGCGCGGCGTGGACGCCGGACATCGGCTCCAACGGACTGTCGGCGCTCTTCTATATCGACACGCGCATGACCAGCGACTTCAACACCGGGTCGGACCTGTTCCCCGAAAAGCGGCAGGACGGTTTTTCGGTCTGGAACGCCCGTATCGGCCTTCGCGGGCCGGAGCAGAAATGGGCGATCGAATTCTGGGGCCAGAATATCTTCAACGAGAAATATACGCAGGTGGCGTTCAGCAGCCCGCTTCAGTCGAGCAGCCCCGCGACATCGACGACCGGCCAGTTCGCGGCGGGGGCGCCGATGGCAAACCAGTTGATCTCCGCCTATCTGGCGGAACCGCGCACTTACGGCATCACCCTGCGCGGGTCTTTCTAAATCCGGGGCTTGCGATCCGGCCGGGATGCCGGGTCGCAGGCTGATTAAGTGCTTTCGTGCGCTTGCGCAGGCACTGAGGCGAGAAAAGTGGCTCGCTCTCAGCCCAGATCAGACGGCGGAACTGGGCTCCTGCCTGCGCAGGAGCACGGTGTCGTCCGATCTGGACAGGAGGGTTCAGCTGGCGAAGTCGTCGGTCGCGCGGACAAGCGCGTCCCATATGCCCGGCTCATTATAGGCATGGCCCGCGCCCTCGATCATCTCGAAGCGCGCCTGCGGCCATGCGCGGTGAAGCTCCCAGGCGGTCTCCGCCGGACAGGCCATGTCGTAGCGGCCCTGCACGATGACGCCGGGAATGGCGCGCAGCTTCCCTGCGTCGCGGATCAACTGGCCTTCCTCCAGCCAGCCGCCATGGACGAAATAATGATTTTCGATCCGGGCGAAGGCGAGCGCGAAATCATCGGCTTCATGGGTCGCCGACAAATCATCGTCGGGCAGCAGGCGGATGGTTTCGCCTTCCCAGACGCTCCACGCCTTGGCCGCCGCAATCCGCGCCGTGGGGTCGCCGCCGGTCAGGATGCGGCGATAGGCATGGAGCAGGTCGCCGCGCTCTCCCTCCGGGATGGGCGCGACGAAGCGTTCCCATTTGTCGGGAT
>JASGDV010000182.1:0-2655 GCA_049841255.1 Sphingobium sp. | reverse complement strand
TCCAGCCGGTGGCCCAGCCCCAGCGACGTCAGCAGCGATTCGGCGCGCGCGCGCGCCGCGCCCATCTCCACGTCGCGGATCACTTGCGGCAGGATCACATTCTCCACCGCATTGAAATCAGGCAGCAGATGATGGAACTGATAGACAAAGCCCAGCGCATCGCGCCGCAACCGCGTCCGCCCGTCATTGTCGAGCTTCGCCGCTTCCTCCCCGCCGATGCGGATGGAACCGTCGAACCCGCCTTCCAGCAGCCCGACCGCCTGCAACATGGTGGACTTGCCCGAGCCGGAAGGCCCCAGCAGCGCCACGATCTCTCCCGGTCCTACGTTGAGGTCCACGCCGCGCAGCACCTCTATGGTGACGCCGCCCTGCGTAAAGCTGCGCGTCAGGCCGGTGACTTTCAGAACGTCATTCATAGCGCAGCACCTGCACGGGATCGGTATTGGCGGCCTTGAACGCGGGATAGAGCGTCGCCAGGAAACTGAAGATCAACGCCATCAGACAGATGATGGTGATTTCCACCGGATCGGGCTTGGACGGCAATTCGGTGAGGAAGCGGATCGACGGGTCCCACAGATTCTGCCCCGTCACGAACTGGATCGCGTTCACCACCGCCTGCCGTAAGAAGAGGAAGGTGAAGCCCAGCACCATGCCCGCCGCCATGCCCAGCGCGCCGATGGTGACGCCCACCGTCATGAAGATCTTGACGAGGCCGCCCCGGCTCGCCCCCATGGTGCGCAGGATCGCGATGTCCCGCGTCTTCGCGCGCACCAGCATGATGAGCGAGGAGAGGATGTTGAACACTGCCACCAGCACGATGATCGACAGCACCACGAACATCGCCACCCGTTCCACGGCCAGCGCCTCGAACAGGGATGCGTTCATCTGCCGCCAGTCGGTGATGACCGCGCGGCCCGCGACCTTCGCCGCCAGCGGTTCCAGGATCGTGCCCACCTTGTCGGGGTTCACCGTCTCCACCTCGATCATGCCGACCACGTCGCCCAGCAGCAGTAGCGTCTGCGCGTCCTCGATGGGCATGACGACGAACGCCTTGTCATAATCGTAAACCCCGACCTCGAAGATCGCGGCGACCTGATAGGAAACCTGCCGGGGCACGGTGCCGAAGGGCGTGGAGCGCCCCGCCGGATTGATGATGGTGATGCTGTCGCCCTTCTGGATACCCAGATTCTCCGCCAGGCGCGACCCGATCGCCACCCTGTCGCTACCCGCCGTCAGGTCATTGAGGCTTCCCGCCAGCACCTTGCCCTTGAGGGTCGCGTTGTTGCGGATGTCGGGCACGGTCATGCCGCGCACCAGCACCGCCTCCACCCGTCCCTGAAAGGTCGACAGCAACGGCTGTTCGATCAGGGGCGTGGCGCTGGTGACGCCGGGCGTCGCCCTGGCCTGCTTCAATATGCTTTGCCAGTCCGGCAGCCGCCCGCCATAGCCCTGCACGACCGCATGGCCGTTCAGTCCCACGATCTTGTCGAACAGTTCCGCGCGGAAGCCGTTCATGACGCTCATCACGATGATGAGCGCCGCGACTCCCAGCATCACCGCGACCAGGCTGATTCCCGCGACGAGGAAGATGAAACCCTCCCCTTTGCCGGGCAGCAGGTAACGCTTGGCGATCATGCGTTCATAGCGGGATAGAATCATGATGGCGCGGACGGCCCCTTGGAATTGCGTGTGTTCGTCCGTCTAGCAGGCTATGGGCGGACGGCAAGCATTGCCGCATTGTTGCAACGCGGCCACAGGGCGCAGGGTAAAATCACGATCGCGTCCAAATAGGCCGTGACAGCAGCGCGCAGCCGCCATAGCAAAGCAATCGAAGCACAGGTAAACAAGGCCGTGGTTCAGGGATACTGCTTCCCGTTTTCGAGCTTAGGGGGCTGAGAAAACAGGTTGAGGCAGACCAAGGGGGAGACGAGAAATCGTCCATCAGTGCCCGGATTGTGGAAACGCGATCCGGGCACTTTTGCTTTGCGGATCATGTGGCTTGCAAGCACGATCTTGCGGTGGGGGTTCTGGCCAGAAGGGGACCATCGCAAAAATCCTCTAGGCGGCGTGGACAAATTGGTGACGGTGGGCTCTTGCGAGTGCAGCCTTGGTTCGTGATCCGGAAAGCATGCTGACTGCACCTTCTGCCGCTTTCGCTGGGCCGGTATGCTATGATGCGAAAGTTCGCGCGCTGTCTGTCGACCAAGTGCCCAGCGAGATCGGTGATTGTGGCGGCGACTGCATCATTATGTCGTGGCCATGGTTCGTCGATCTACAGGTGAAACACGTCATTGACGGCGCCCTTCCCAGCAAGGCGGTCAGGGTGCTGACGGTCCAGCATATCTATCGTGTGTCGCGCGCAGGAACTTGGCTGCTTTGGTGCGGCGCTCCGTGGCGCGACGTGCCACCCAAATATGGCAGTTGGAACACCATCTATCGACGGTTCCGGCGATGGAGCGAAGCCGGAGTCTGGGAAACCATGGCTGTGACGCCGAGATCATGGCGGACAGCGGCCATACAGCATCGACAGCACCACAGTTTGTCAAACGGCGCGCAAACGGGACCCCCTATCGGCGTCGAAGAGGGACCCCTTTTCGAGATTGAACGGAGGGTTGTGGGGGACGCCCTGCGCTGGGTGCGGCGGAGGTCGGCGTA
>JASGDV010000181.1:0-2997 GCA_049841255.1 Sphingobium sp. | reverse complement strand
GTGCACCATCATCCTGGGCCTGCTCTTCTCGTCGATCCAGGCCTATGAATATGCCCATGCGCCTTTCCCGTTCGGCGGCAGCCCCTATAGCTCGGCCTTCTACATGGCGACCGGCTTCCACGGTTTCCACGTTCTGGTCGGCACGATCTTCCTGATCGTCAATCTGATCCGTTCCTATCGGGGCGACTTCACGCCGCGCCAGCATTTCGGTTTCGAAGCGGCGGCATGGTATTGGCACTTCGTCGATGTCGTCTGGCTGTTCCTGTTCGTCGCCATCTATGTGTGGGGCGGCTGGGGCGCGCCGGTGCACGGCGGCTGACGATCCGACCCTTCTCAAATCGGGAAAACGGCCGGGAGCGATTTTCCGGCCGTTTTCTTTTGTCCCGGCGGGCGTTATGCCGGACATCCATGACCATGCAGGCCCACCCGTCATCGATGCCACAGCCGTCCCGTCCGCGCGTGGCGGCAAATCGTCCGCATCGGGCCGGGGTCGGCGCGCGCTCCATCTCCATGGAAAGACCCGGACCATGACCATGCGCCGCTCCGTGCCTCTGATCCCGACGATCATCGTCATTCTGGCGGTACTGGTGATGATCGCGCTTGGCATGTGGCAGCTTCAGCGGCGGCATGAGAAGGAAGCGATGCTGACGCTCGCGGCGGCCAATCCCGCCAGATCCGCCGTCGCCTTTCCCGCGCTGCCGCCCGTGCCGCCGGAAATCCTCTTCCGCCCTTCCTCGGTCCATTGCCTGCGGGTCGCAGGCTGGCAGACTGAAGCGGGACGCGCTGCGGACGGTTCGATGGGCTATCGCCATATCGCCCAATGCGCGACCGGCGCCGAAGGACCGGGCGTCCTCGTCGCGCTGGGCGTGGGGCAGCGGCCCGACGAGCGGCCGCAATGGAATGGAGGCCAGATCGCGGGCTGGATTTCCGAGGAGCCGGACCATCGCTCGCTCCTGTCGCGACTCGGCGGCCATGCCTTGCCCCTGCGGCCCATGCTGATCGCCCGCGAAGCCCCCGCGGGCCTCAAGCCCCTCGCGCCGCCCAGCGTGCAGGATGTGCCCAACAACCATCTCGCTTATGCCGTGCAGTGGTTCTTCTTCGCGGCGGTGGCCGTGGCGATCTACCTCCTTGCGCTCCGCCGCCGGAACAAGCCGTCCGCCGATTTGCCGTAAAGGCTTGCTCCAAAGGCCGCGCCCCGTTACCGCGCATCCCCATCATGCAATATGTGAGCACTAGAGGAAGCGCGCCTGCGCTGGGTTTCGAGGATGTGACGCTGGCGGGGCTGGCGTCCGACGGGGGGCTTTACGTCCCGGAACGCTGGCCCAGCTTCTCGCCCGAAGACATTCGAGCCCTTTGCGGCCTGTCCTATGTGGAAACGGCCGTGCGGGTCATGGCCCCCTTCGTCGCCGGATCGCTGACGGAAGAGGAGCTGCGCGACCTGTGCGAAGCCGCCTATGGCCGGTTCAGCCACGATGCCGTGACCCCGCTGGTTCAACTCGACCACCGCCACTGGATGCTGGAGCTGTTCCACGGCCCGACGCTGGCCTTCAAGGACGTGGCGCTGCAACTGCTCGGCCAATTGTTCGAGCGTTTCCTCTCGCGCCGCGACGATCATCTCACCATCGTCGGCGCAACTTCGGGCGACACCGGATCGGCCGCCATCGATGCGGTGGCGGGGCGGGAAAAGATCGACATCTTCATGCTGCATCCCGATGGCCGGGTGTCGGACGTGCAGCGGCGGCAGATGACGACCGTGCGCGCGCCCAATGTCTACAACATCGCCATTGAAGGCAGCTTCGACGACGCGCAGGCGCTGGTGAAGGCGATGTTCAACGACGCGGATTTCTCGCGCCGCTTCAACCTGTCCGCCGTCAACAGCATCAACTGGGCGCGGCTGATGGCGCAGGTGGTCTATTATTTCTACGCCGCCGTGCGTCTGGGCGCGCCGGAACGGGAAGTCGCCTTCTCCGTTCCCACCGGCAATTTCGGCGACGTGTTCGCGGGCTATGTCGCCGCGAAGATGGGCCTGCCCGTCGCGAAGCTGATGGTCGCGACCAACGTCAACGACATCCTGCACCGCGCCCTTTCCGAAGGCGATTACAGCCAGGGACAGGTGGTGCCGACCGCCACCCCCAGCATGGACATCCAGATCAGCTCCAATTTCGAGCGGCTGCTGTTCGACGCGGGCGGCCGCGACGGCAAGGCGCTGGCCGACCAGATGCGCGGCTTCGAAGCGAACAAGGCGATGCGCCTCACCAACGCCCAGAGGGACGGCGCGGGCAAGCTCTTCACCTCGGCGCGTATCGATGCGGACGGCATGACCATGGCGATGCGCTGGGCCTATGACGCGGCGGGGCAGGTGATCGACCCGCATAGCGCCGTGGGCCTCGCGGCGGCGCGCTCGCTGGACCTTGACCCCGCGATCCCGGTGGTGACGCTGGCGACCGCCCATGCTGCCAAGTTCCGCGACGCGGTGGAGCGGGCGACCGGCACGCGGCCCGCCTTGCCTTCGCGCATGGGCGACCTTTTCGCGCGCGAGGAAAGCTATGCGAAGCTGCCCGGCACATTCGACGCCGTGACCGCCTATGTCGCGGAGCGCGCGACGCCGCGCGGATAAAGCGGGCGTGGAACTCCGGCCCCTCATCGGCGAGCCATGGGACGATTACGGCCTGATCGATTCGGGCCATGGCCGCAAGCTGGAGCGTTACGGCCGCTACCGCTTCATCCGGCCCGAACCGCAGGCGATGTGGGCGCCCGCGACCGACGACTGGCGCGCGGACGGCGAATTCATCCCCGGCTCCGACGAGGAGGGCGGGGGCCGCTGGTATTATGAGCGCCCGGTGCCCGCCGAAGGTTGGCCGCTCCGCTGGAACGAAGTGACCTTCCAGTCCAGTTGCACGCCCTTCCGCCATCTGGGCTTCTTCCCGGACATGGCCCCGGTGTGGGACTGGATGCGCGGACGGGCGGCGGACAAGGCCGAAGCGGATGTCATGAACC
>JASGDV010000180.1:0-22126 GCA_049841255.1 Sphingobium sp. | reverse complement strand
TGGTGACACGCCTCGAAGAGGAGACCCGGCTCGGCAAGGGCGGGACCCTGGCGGGACAGCTCTCCCGGCTCGACCTGGTGGTGCTCGATGAGCTTGGATATCTGCCGTTCGCGCGCTCTGGTGGCTAGTTGCTGTTCCACCTGATCAGCAAGCTCTATGAACGCACCAGCGTCGTCATCACGACCAACCTCGCCTTCGGCGAGTGGCCCACCGTGTTCGGTGATCCCAAGATGACCACCGCCTTGCTCGACCGCGTTACCCACCACGGCGATATCCGAATGCAGCGCCCATGGTCTGAGAAAGGCCGCTGCGCGTCGCTTTGCTCAGGCTGGCTGCACCAATCAGCAAATCAAATCATGGACCGGCCACACAACCGATAGCGAGGTCGCCCGATACACGGCGGCGGCCGATCAGCGGATGCTGTCGGATGAAGCCGGTGAAATGTTGATGGCTAACCTTCGCAAAAGGTTAGCCATCGAATCTGCTAACCAATTGGAAAATGGCGCATAAATGCGAAAGGTGGCGCACCCGACAGGATTCGAACCTGTGGCCCTCAGATTAGGAATCTGATGCTCTATCCTGCTGAGCTACGGGTGCACCGAGCGAAAGCGTGAAGTTTCCGCGCTCCGGCGATAGCTGCGCGCCTTCGGCTCGTCAACAAAGTCGAGGGCGGCACGTTTCGCCAGTCAATTCTGCACTTCGGGAGGGATGATGGGAAAAGGCAAGGGCGCGACTTCCACGCCTTCGGAAATCAGGGCGCGCGCTTCTTCCGGCGCGACTTCGCCGTGGATGCTCGCGCGGTCCTGTTCGCCATAATGCATGGCCCGCGCCTGCTCGGCAAAGGCACGGCCGACCCAGGTGGAGCCTTCCAGCGCCTTGGCCTGCGCATCGGCCATCGCCTGCATCAGCGCGCGCATCCGGCCTTCATCAGCATTGCCCATGGGGACCGGCGCATCTTCGACCGGAGCGGTGGGCGCGACGGACCGGCTGTTGCCCTTGGCCGCGACGGCAGGCGCCATCAGCGCCTTGGCGACGCGGGCATCTCCACACATCGGGCAGGACAGCAGGCCCCGCGCCTTCTGATCCTCGAAATCCGCGCTGGAACCGAACCAGGCTTCGAACACATGGCCCTGCCCTTCGCATTTGAGGTCGAACACGATCACGCGATGACGACGTCCCTGGCTATCTCGCGGCGGTTGGCGATGGCGGGCACGCGCCCGCGCACTTCCTCTATGCGAGCCATGTCGATGTCGGCAAGAGCCAACCCGGCTTCCCCGCCCATGTCGAGCAGGACTTCGCCCCATGGGTCCACGGCCAGACTGTGCCCATAGGTTTCCCGCCCGTCCGCATGGCGTCCGGTCTGCGCGGGCGCGATCACGAAGCATCCCGCCTCGATGGCGCGGGCGCGCAGCAATATGTGCCAGTGCGCCTGCCCGGTCGGCACGGTGAAGGCGGCGGGCATCAGCAGCATGGTCGCGCCCGCGTTGGTGAGTGCGCGATAGAGATCGGGAAAGCGCATGTCGTAGCAGATGGAAAGGCCCATGCGCGCCCAAGGCGTATCCACCGCCACGGCCTGTTCGCCCGGCCCGTAGACGGAGGATTCGCGCCAGCTTTCCCCGGTGGCAAGATCCACGTCGAACAGATGGATCTTGTCGTAGCGCGCGCGGATTTCACCCCGGTCGTCGATCACGAAACTGCGGTTGGCCCAACGCTCGTCCGTTCGCTCGTCCTTGAAAGCGAGCGAGCCGACATGCACCCACAGCCCCTGTTTCGCAGCCGCTTCGCGAATGGCGGCCAACACCGGATCGTCCGCTTCGGTCCGCAGGGTTTCCGACGCCCGATTGCGGTCGCGATCCAGATAGCCCGCCATTTCCGGCGTGAAGAGCATGTCCGCGCCTTCGGCTTTGGCGCGGGCGGCCATGTCCACGATCGCGGCGGCATTGGCGGCGGGATCGATGCCGCTCGTCATCTGGAAGATCGCAGCGCGCATGACGGTCACAGGCCCAGCAACGGGTCGAGCTTGCCCTGCCGGTTCAGCGCGGCCATGTCGTCGCTGCCCCCGATATGCCGACCGTCGATGAAGATTTGCGGCACGGTCACCCCGCCATTGGAGCGTTCCAGCATCTCCTGCCGCTTCGGTCCGCCCATGGTAATGTCATATTCCTCGAACGGCACGCCCTTGCCTTCCAGCAGGGCCTTCGCCCGCGCGCAATAACCGCAGAACGCCTTGGTATAGATTTCGACCTTCGCCATCAGTTCTCGATACTCCTCAATCGCATGAGATGGGGAATATGACATGCATTTGTCAATCGAGCCGTTCCCTGTCCGGCAGCACCCGCGCCCAGCAGAGCAGGTGCACCTGCGCCGCGCCGCCGCCTCTCAGTGCCCGCGCGCAGGCCGCTGCCGTCGCCCCGCTGGTATGCACATCGTCGATCAACAGGATGGTTTTCCCTGAAAGATCATGGCCCGGCGTCAATGTGAAGGCACCGCGCACCGCCTTTGCGCGATGGCGGGGATTCATGCCGCGCAAGGGCTGCGTCCGCCTCGTCCGCAACAATGCATGTTTTTCGACGGGCAGCCCCGTTGCGCGGCCCAGATGGTCGGCGATCAGTGCGGCCTGGTTGAACCCCCTCCACCACAGCCGCCAGCGATGCAGCGGCACCGGCACAAGGAGCGCCTGCTCCTCCGCATGGATGTGCCGCGCCATATGTTTCGCGATCAACCGGGCGAGGCCGATGCGCCGCCCATATTTGAGCCGCAGCGCCACCGCCCGCGCCACGTCGCCATAGGCCAGCACCGCCCGCGCGCTGTCGAAGGGCGGCGGGTCGGACAGGCAGGCGCCGCATTCCCCGCCCTCCCCCATATCGTGATCGAATGGGACGCCGCAGCGGGCGCAGCAGGGATCGCCCAGAAAATCCATCCCGCTCCAGCAGGTGAGGCAGAAGGATTGCTCCCGCTCCACCACGACGCCGCAGCCGGGGCAGCGCGGCGGCAAGGCATAGTCCAGCGCCGACGCGCCGATGGTCTTGAGAAGCGGGAGGACCGGCATGATCCTCCTTGTTCCCGCTCCGCGTCCGATGCACAAGGCCCGCATGACCAATCCCGACATCTTCGACCGGCGGCTGCGCGCGTCGCGGCGCGACCGGATGATGAGCCGTTTCGCGGATCATGATTTCCTCTATCGCGCGATGCTGGATGAATTGCTGGACCGGCTGGCCGACGTGCAGCGCGACCTGCCCGAGGCGCTGGTGATCGGCTGTCCGGACGGCAGCGCGAAGGCGGCGCTGGAAAGCATGAAGAAGAGGGTCATCTGCTGCGACCCCGGATTCCTTGCCGCGCGGCAGGCGGGGGGGGTGCAGGGAGATGAGGACGCCCTGCCCTTCGCCGACAACAGCTTCGATTTGATACTGGCCTGCGGGACGCTGGACAGCGTCAACGACCTGCCCGGCGCGCTGATCCTGATGAACAGGATATTGCGGCCGGACGGGCTGATGCTGGCGGCGTTCGCGGGGGCGGGCAGCCTGCCCCGGCTGCGCGCCGCGCTGATGGCGGGGGAAGGCGACCGGCCCGGACAGCATATCCATCCGCAGGTCGATGTCCGGTCCGCGGGCGATCTGCTGGCGCGGGCCGGTTTCGCGATGCCGGTGGCGGACGGCGATGTGCTGACGGTGCGTTATGGCGACATGATCCGGCTGATGCACGATTTGCGCGGCATGGGGCTGGGCAATGTGCTGGCGTCGCGGCCCCCGGCCTTGCGGCGGGACGGGCTGGGGGGCGCGATGGCGCATTTCGCGCAGGCCGCCGACGCGGATGGCCGAACCGCCGAGCATATCGGCGTCATTTACATGAGCGGTTGGAAGCCCGATTCCGGTCAAGCGCGGCCCGCGCGGCGGGGGAGCGCGACCGTCTCTCTGGCGCAGGCCCTGAAGCGCAAGGACTGACCGCGCATCAGGCCGCGCCGTCGCGCGCCAGAGCGCCCACCGTCGGCGGATCGGCCACTTCCCATGACTGCCAGCCGCCGAAGCGGAAGGCATATTCGACATGGCTTCCGCGTCGAAAAGCCGCCCCGTCCCATGTCACGACCTGCAATTCGATCCGGTCGTGGCGGTGGACGTGCAGCCAGTTGAAGCTCTGCGGCTCCGCGTTGCGCAAGCGGGTGGAGGTCGCCGTTCCCGCCTGAATGACCAGAGCGCCGCCCGCGTCCTCCGCCATCTTCCGCGCCGCCTGCGCATAGGTGCGGTGGAAATGACCGGCGAGCGCGATGTGGATGCCCGCTTCCCGCGCGAACTTCACCGCGTCGTCATGACGGCCGACCGCCTCGCTCCATTCGCCGCCCGCGCCGATGGGCATGGCGAAAAGCGGATGATGGGTGACGAGGATGCGGGTCTTTTCCGGCGCGACAGGGGCGAAGCGGGCGCACATCAATTCCATCTGCGCCCGGTTGAGCCGCCCGTCCTTGATGGTGAGCGACCGCGCCGTGTTGAGACCGAGGATCGCCACCGCATCATCTTCATAAAATGGACACAGATCGTTGGAGATATAGCGCCGGTAGCGATGGAGGGGACGGACAAACCGCCGCATCACATCATAAAGCGGCACGTCATGATTACCCGGTATGACGAGCAGCGGCAGGCCCGCCGCGCGCAGCCGGTTGATCCATGCCGATGCCTGCCGGAACTGCGCGACCCGTGCCCGCTGGGTCAGGTCTCCGCTGATGACCACCAGATCGGGCCGCCTTTCCAGCAGCCATGCCTCCGCCGCCGTCACGATCCTGCCGTCATGCGCGCCGAAATGCAGGTTGGAAAGATGAGCGATGCGGGCCATCTTCCCCTAACGAGCCGAAAGACAATGGGTTGCGCGGACGGGTCGCATGGTGGAGCCGATCCGGCTCTGGCGAGTTGTTATGCCATGGAAACGAAAACCCTGCCGCGCGACGCGGTCCTCATCGTCAATGCCCAGTCCCGCAAGGGCGAGGCGCATTTCGCAGGGGCGAAAGAGTTGATCGAAAAAGCAGGCGTCCGCCTGATCGCCGCCCATGCCGTGAAGAATCCGGATGACATGGCCCCGACCGTGCGCGCCGCCGTGGAGTCCGGCGCGCCGATGGTGATCGTGGGCGGTGGCGACGGGTCGTTGTCCGGCACGGTCGATGAACTGGTGGGCAAGGATTGCGTGTTCGCCGTCCTGCCGCTGGGCACCGCGAACAGCTTCGCGCGGACGTTGGGGTTGCCGCTGGAACTGGAGGGCGCCGTCGAGGTCATCGCGCATGGGCGCAGGCGGCGGATTGACCTTGGCATGATCGACGGCGATTATTTCGTCAACGCCGCCTGCATGGGATTGTCGCCGATGATCGGGGACACGGTGCCGCATAAGCTGAAGCGCTATCTGGGGCGCGTGGGTTATCTGCTCTGGGCGGTGAAATGCTCCGTGGGGTTCCGGGCGTTCCGGCTAACCATCGACGATGGCGGCAAGGAACATCGCCTGTGGTCCACCGAGGTCCGCATCCTGAACGGCCCTTTCCATGGCGGAGTCGAACTGTCCGACGACGCCGATGTCGATACGGGCGAGATCGTGGTGCAGGCCATCGTCGGGCGCAGCCATATGCGGCTGGCGTGGGACTGGTATGCGAAATTCTTCCGGCTGCGCGACCGTAATGCCCATACGCAGGAGTTTCGCGGCAAGTCTTTTCGCCTGAGCGCCCAGCCCACGCAGCGGCTGTCCATCGACGGGGAAGTGCTGGCGAAAACGCCCTTCACCGCGAAGGTTGCGGGTCGGGCTATAGAGGTTGCCGTCCCGGCGGGCATGTAAGACAGAGGATTGGGTCCGGTTTCCAATACCCCTCCCCCTGTTCCTGCGAAGGCACTGAGGCGAGACAAGTGGCTCGCTCTCAGCCCAGTTCCGCCGTCCAGTTCCGCCGTTCGATCTGGGCTCCTGCCTTCGCAGGAGCACATGTGGCCTGATTAGGCTTTCGCTGCCTTGCGTTCCCGCATTTTCTTGCGGAAGCGGGCAGCCCAGCCGGGCTTGTCTTCCTGCCGGGGACGGACGAGGCAAAGCGCGTCGGCGGCCACATCCGCAGTCACCGTGCTGCCCGCACCGACGACCGCGCCGTCGCCGATCTTCACCGGCGCGACCAAAGCGCTATTGGAGCCGATGAACGCCCCCGCGCCGATCTCCGTCCGGTATTTGAAGAAGCCGTCATAATTGCAGGTGATCGTGCCCGCGCCGATATTGGCCCCCGCCCCGACGCTGGCATCGCCGATATAGGAGAGGTGATTGGCCTTCGCGCCTTCGGCCAGTTCCGCTTTCTTGATCTCCACGAAATTGCCGACCTTGGCCTTGAGGCCGATCTTCGCGCCGGGACGAAGGCGGGCATAGGGGCCGATCTCCGCGCCGCTTTCCACCCGCGCGCCTTCCAGATGGGAGAAAGCGTGGATGGTCACATCGTCCGCTATCGATACGCCGGGGCCGAAGACGACATTCGGTTCCACCACCACATCGCGGCCCAACATCGTGTCATGGGAGAAGAAGACCGTTTCCGGCGCGATCAGCGTGACGCCATCGCGCATCGCTTCGGCGCGGCGGCGTGCCTGCCATAGCGCCTCCACGCCCGCCAGTTCGATCCGGCTGTTGACGCCCGCGACTTCCCACGCCTCCGTCTCGATCACGGCGCTCTGGGCGCCCGGCAGCATGACGATATCGGGCAGATAATATTCGCCTGCCGCATTGTCGTTGCCTATGCGGTCGAGCAGCACGAACAGGTCGGTCGAGCGCACCGCCATCAGCCCGCTGTTGCAAAGCGTCACGGCCCGCTCGGCGGCACTGGCGTCCTTATATTCGACCATCTTTTCGATGATGCCCTGCCCGTCCGCAACGATCCGGCCATAGGCGGCGGCATCGTCCGGCCGGAAACCCAGCACGACCGCGCGCGGCTCATCCCCGCGCGCCAGCCGGTCCAGCATCGCCCGCATCGTTTCCGCCCGCACCAGCGGCACGTCGCCATAGAGGATCAGCACATCGCCCGCGAAGCCCTCCAGCGCATCATGCGCCTGTGCGACGGCATGGCCGGTGCCAAGCTGCCGGTCCTGCACGGCGATGGCGACGCCCTTGCCCTCGACCGCTTTCTCCACCTGCTCGCGGCCCGCACCGACGACGACCACCTGCCGCTCGGGTTGCAATTCCGCCACGCTCGCCAGCAGGTGCAGCAGCATCGGGCGGCCCGCGACGGGATGCAGCACCTTGTGCAGCGACGATTTCATGCGCGTGCCCTGCCCGGCGGCAAGGATGATGACGGCAAGGGGGCGGCTGGCGGTCACGGCGCGGCGACTCCTGTTATCGGACAGTGGTGGGCTGGCGCTCCTCTGCCATGTTTGGCTTGCCTTTGCCACCGCTGCGAGGGCATGGCCGCGCCATGACGCAGATTCCTTTCGACATTGTCGGCTTCGACCTTGACGGCACATTGATCGACACCAGCGGCGACCTTGCCGCCGCCGTGAATTACGCGCTTGGCAGGCTGGGACGCCCGCCTTTCCCGGTCGAGGCGATCCATCCTTTCGTCGGCAAGGGCGCGAAGGTGATGCTGGAACGCGCGCTTACCGCTTCGGGTGGGTATGAAGAGGCAGAGCTGAAGGAAAGCCTGCCGGTCCTGCTCGATTATTATGAGCAGAATCTGGCCATCCATTCCGTGCCCTATCCCGGCCTGATCGAAACGATGGATCGGCTGACCGAACGCGGCGTGAAACTCGCCATCTGCACCAACAAGGCGGAGCGTTTCACCATCCCGTTGATGCACCAGTTGGGCCTGTCCGACCGCTTCGCCAGCATCGTGGGCGGCGACACGGTGGGCGTCGCGAAGCCCGACCCGGCCCCGATCCGCGAGATGATCGCGCGGGCAGGCGGCGGCCGCGCGATCTTTCTGGGCGACACGATCAACGACATAGCGGGCGCGCGCAATGCGGGCATCCCCAATGTGGCGGTCAGCTTCGGTTTCCTCGACGGGCCGGTGGAAAATCTGGAGGCCGACGCGGTGATCCATCATTTCGACGAACTGGTGCCGCTGCTGGAGCGGTGGCCCGGTTGACGCGACGGGCTCTTACGGCAGAGGCCATTCCGCCGGAAATCCGTTGACCTTCGCGGCAAAGGCCCGCGCGAAAGTGCAGGGCATCTCACCGCTCCAGTCGAGCGTGTGGATGCGCGCGGCGATCCTCCATTGCCCCTGTTCCCGCCGCAGCCGGTCCAGATAGCGCAGGCTGCGGACCGCTACCGTCTCGCCGGATGCATCCAGCAGGAACGCAAAGGCGTTGGTCTCCGTCTCCGCATGGCCGTTTGCCAGTGCGCGAAAGACCAGATTGCCCGCGAAATGCGTCGCGATCCTGCAAGCGCCCGATTCCAGATTGCGGAACAGGCCGATCTGCTCGATCAGGGCGTCGACGCCTTCCACGGCCGCGCGCCCGTCATAATGCGCCCGCACATCCTGCGTGAAGCAACCGCGCATCGCTTCCCGGTCCCCCCGGTCGGCGGCATGAAAGTAGCGCAGCAGCACGTCCTGAATGGCCGCACGGTCGGCAAGAGCCTGCAAATCGCGATATTCCATATCCACTCCTCCATCCGCGCCCTGCGGGGCGTCGCCATTTCCTACAGACATGGCGGCTGCCGGTCGATCCGTCGGGTGGCTGGCATGAGCGGAACAGGAGGGAAGCATCTCTCCGCTCGCCATTCGCGCGCACCGGGTGGCTTGCAGTTGGCCGTGCGGATGCGGACGATGGCGGCGCGCGCTCCGTCTGGCGCGCCGCCTCGACATGGTCACATATGGATCGGCTTGCCGGTCACGGCCATCGCCGCTTCCTTGATCGCTTCGCTGTGCGTCGGGTGCGCGTGGCAGGTATAGGCGATGTCCTCGCTCGACGCGCCGAACTCCATGGCCTGCGCGGCCTGCGCGATCATCGTCCCCGCGACGCTGGCGATGATCCAGATGCCCAGCACCCGGTCGGTTTCCGCGTCGGCGATCACCTTCACGAAGCCGTCGGGCTCATGATTAGTCTTGGCGCGGCTGTTCGCCAGCATCGGGAACTTGCCGACCTTGACCGCGCCGCGTTCCTTCGCGGCTTCCTCGGTCAGGCCCACGCCCGCGATTTCGGGGCTGGTGTAGACGACCGACGGGATCACGTCATGATTCACGATGCCGGTGAGGCCCGCGATATTCTCCGCGACGGCAATGCCTTCATCTTCCGCCTTGTGTGCCAGCATCGGGCCGGGGATCACGTCGCCAATGGCCCAGACGCCCGGAACCTTGGTCGCGAAATCATGATCCGTCTCGATCTGGCCGCGCGCGTTCAGTTCCAGGCCGATCTTGTCGAGGCCCAGCCCTTCGGTATTCGGACGACGGCCGATGGACACCAGCACGCAATCCGCCTCGATCGTCTCGACATCGCCGCCAGCGGCGGGTTCGACGGTTAGTTCGACATGCTTGCCCTTGACCTTGGCACCAGTGACCTTGGTGCCGAGCTTATATTCGAAGCCCTGCTTCTTGAATATCTTGTTCGCTTCCTTGCGGACCTCGCCGTCCATGCCGGGCAGGATCTGGTCGAGATATTCGACCACCATGACCTTCGCGCCCAGACGCCGCCAGACGCTGCCCAGTTCCAGACCGATGACGCCGCCGCCGATGACGACGAGACGGTCAGGAACCTTGTCCAGCTCCAGCGCGCCGGTGGAATCGACGATCAAGCCCTTCTTGTTATCGACCTCGACGCCGGGAAGCGGCGCGACCGACGATCCGGTGGCGATGACGATATTCTCCGCCGTCACCTTCTTGCCCGCGACTTCGACCGTGTTGGGGCCGGTGAAGGTGGCGAGGCCCTTCAGCCAATCGACCTTGTTCTTCTTGAACAGGAATTCGATGCCGCCGGTCAGGCCCTTCACGGCATCCTTGCGCTGCCCTTGCATGGTGTCGAGATCGAGGCTCATCTTGTCGATCTTGACGCCCAGCTTCGCGAGCGCGCCGCCGGCCGCTTCCTCATACAGTTCCGAAGCGTGCAGCAGCGCCTTGGACGGGATGCAGCCGACATTGAGGCAGGTGCCGCCCAGCGTCTCGCGGCTTTCGGCGCAGGCGGTCTTCAGCCCAAGCTGCGCCGCGCGGATCGCCGCGACATAACCGCCCGGCCCTGCGCCGATCACCAGAACGTCATAATCGAAGTCTGCCATACCAATCTCCGTTCGCCCCGAGCCTGTCGAAGGGCTGTACTTCTTCTTTTGCCCTTTGCCAAAAGGGACGGGGCTTCGACAGGCTCAGCCCGAACGGTGGCGGGGTGATTACAGGTCGATCAGCAGACGGGTCGGGTCCTCGATCGCGTTCTTGACCGCGACGAGGAAGGTCACCGCTTCGCGGCCGTCGATCAGGCGATGGTCATAGCTCAATGCGAGATACATCATCGGGCGGACGACGACCTGACCGTCGCGGACGACCGGGCGATCCTCGATCCGGTGAAGGCCCAGCACCGCCGACTGGGGCGGGTTGATGATCGGGGTCGACATCAGCGAGCCGAAGACCCCGCCATTGGAAATGGTGAAGGTGCCGCCCTTCATCTCGTCCATGGTGAGCGCGCCTTCCTTCGCCTTGCGGCCGAAGTCGCCGATGGTCTTTTCGATCTGCGCGACGCTCATGCTTTCGGCGTTGCGGATGACCGGCACGACCAGGCCATTGGGCGCGGACACCGCCACCGAGATGTCGGCGAAGTCGTTATAGACGATCTCGTCGCCCTCGATCTGGCCATTGACGCCCGGCACGTCCTTGAGCGCCATGCAGACCGCCTTGGTGAAGAAGCCCATGAAGCCCAGACGGACGCCATGCTTCTTTTCGAACAGGTCCTTATATTTGTTGCGCGCCTCGATGACGGCGGACATGTCGACATCGTTGAAGGTGGTGAGCAGCGCGGCGTTGTTCTGCGCTTCCTTGAGCCGCTTGGCGACGGTCTGGCGCAGGCGGGTCATCTTGACGCGTTCCTGCTTGCGGCTCGGCCCGGCGGCAGGCGCTTCGGCGGAGGAAGCCGAAGCGGCGGGCGTGGAAGCCGCGGCCTTGGCGGTGCCCGCGGCGGCGGCGGCCATCACATCGTCCTTGGTCAGGCGTCCATCCTTGCCGGTGCCCTTGATCTTGCTGGGATCGAGGCCATGCTCCAGCACCAGACGGCGCACGGCGGGCGAGAGGGTCAGGTTGCCCGCGTCGCCATCCTCATCGGCGGGAGCCGAAGCGGTGGGCCCGGGGGCAGCGGCTTCCGCCTTCGCAGCAGGAGCCGGAGCGGATGCGGCAGAGGGCGCAGCGGCAGCCGCCGCGCCTTCGTTGATGGTGGCGAGCAGCGCGCCGACCTCGACCGTGTCGCCTTCCTTGGCGATGATGTCGCCCAGCGTCCCGGCGACCGGCGCGGGCACGTCCACGGCCACCTTGTCGGTTTCGAGGGAGACGATCGGCTCGTCGGCCTTCACGGCTTCACCGGGCTTCTTCAGCCACTGGCCGACGGTTGCTTCGGTAACGGATTCGCCCAGGGTGGGGACTTTGACTTCGGTTGCCATGAGCCTGTTCAGCCTTTCTTCTGGCGGCGGATTTCTTCACGGACGCTGTGACCCAGCGCATCGGCGACGAGCGCGCCCTGTTCGGCGACATGGCGCTTGGCCAGACCCGTGGCGGGCGAAGCGGATGCCTTGCGGCCCGCATAGCGCGCGCGCATCGGCGCCTTTCCGGCGTCGGACAATGCTTCCTCGATAAAGGGCTCGACGAAGAACCAGCCGCCATTGTTGCGCGGTTCTTCCTGGCACCAGATCACTTCCTCCAGGTTCGTCATGCGCTTGATGCGCGCGGCGAGCGCCTCGGTCGGGAAGGGATAGAGCTGCTCGATGCGGACGATCTGGGTGTTCTTGTCCCCCGCTGCGTCGCGCGCCTCGATCAGGTCGTAGGCGACCTTGCCGGAGCAGAGGACCAGCCGCCTCGTTTCCGCGTCGGGCGCCGGGTTGGTGTCCGACAGGATGCGCTGGAAGTGGGTTTCGCCCAGGAAGTCCTCGGTCCTGCTGACGGCCAGCTTGTGCCGCAGCAGCGACTTGGGCGTCATCATGATGAGCGGCTTGCGGAACGGACGCAGCATCTGGCGGCGCAGGATGTGGAAATAATTCGCCGGGGTGGTGCAGTTGGCGACCTGGATATTCCCTTCCGCGCAAAGCTGGAGATAGCGTTCCAGACGCGCCGAGCTATGTTCCGGCCCCTGCCCTTCATAACCGTGCGGCAGCAGGCAGACGAGGCCGTTCGCGCGCAGCCACTTGCTTTCCGACGAGGCGATATACTGGTCGAAGATGATCTGCGCGCCATTGGCGAAGTCGCCGAACTGCGCTTCCCACAGAACGAGGGATTTCGGGTCCGCCAGCGCGAAGCCATATTCGAAGCCCAGCACGCCATATTCGGAAAGCGGGCTGTCCAGCACTTCGAACCGGCCATGCGGTACGGTGGAGAGCGGGATATATTTGCTTTCCGTGTCCTGATCGACCCAGACCGAGTGACGCTGGCTGAAGGTGCCGCGCCCGGAATCCTGACCCGACAGGCGCACGCCATAGCCTTCCGACAGCAGCGAGCCGAAGGCCAGCGCCTCGCCGGTCGCCCAGTCGAAATTCTCGCCGGTCCTGAACATCTCCGCCTTGGCGTCGAGCACGCGCTTCAGCGTCTTGTGGACGTTGAGCCCTTCGGGAACCGTGGTCAGCGTCTTGCCAAGGCCGTCGAACAGCTTCTGGCTGATCGCCGTCTCCACATTCTGGCGAGTCGTCTCCGCATTGGCGGGCTGATGCAGGCCCGACCAGCGGCCGGTGAACCAGTCCGCCTTGTTCGGCTTGTAGCTTTTGGCTGCCTCGAACTCGTCCTCCAGATGATTGACGAAATCGCCGGTCGCCTTGTTGACGAAATCATCGTCCACCACGCCCTCGGCCTTGAGGCGCGCCGAATAGATGTCGCTCACCGGCACATGCTGCCGGATTTCCTTGTACATCAGCGGCTGGGTGAAGCCCGGCTCGTCTCCCTCATTGTGGCCGAAGCGGCGATAGCACCACATGTCGATCACGATGTCGCGATGGAAGGTCTGGCGATATTCGATGGCCAGCTTGCAGGCGAAGGTCACGGCTTCCGGATCGTCGCCATTGACGTGCAGGATAGGGGCCTGAACCCCCTTCGCCACGTCGCTGGGATAGGGCGATCCGCGCGAGAATTGCGGCGAGGTCGTGAAGCCGATCTGGTTGTTCACGATGAAATGGATGCAGCCGCCGGTATTGTAGCCGCGGATGCCGGAAAAGCCGAAGCATTCCCACACGATCCCTTGCCCCGCGAAGGCCGCGTCGCCATGGATCAGCACCGGCAGGACCTGCTCATGCTTTTCCAGGTCGTCGCGGAAGGTCTGCTGCGCACGGACCTTGCCCAGCACCACCGGATCGACGGTTTCGAGGTGTGACGGGTTGGGGACGAGGCTCATATGCACCTTCACGCCGTCGAACTCGCGATCGGTCGAGGTGCCGAGGTGATATTTGACGTCGCCCGAGCCGCCGACATCTTCGGGATTGGCGGTGCCGCCGGAAAATTCGTGGAAGATGACGCGGAAGCCCTTGGCCATCACATTGGCGAGCACGTTCAGGCGGCCGCGATGGGCCATGCCATAGACGATCTCGCGCACGCCGGACGCGCCGCCATGCTTGATGATGGCTTCGAGCGCGGGGATCATGGACTCGCCGCCATCAAGGCCGAAACGCTTGGTGCCGACATATTTGCGGCCCAGGAACTTCTCATATTGCTCGGCCTGGATGACCTTGGACAGGATCGCCCGCTTGCCTTCGGGCGTGAACTGGATTTCCTTGTCCTTGCCTTCCATCCGGTCCTGGAGGAAGCGGCGCTCCTCCACATCGGCGATGTGCATATATTCCAGGCCGACATTGCCGCAGTAATTCTGCCGCAGGATGGCGACGATCTCTTCGACCGTGGCATAATCGAGGCCCAGCGTGCCGCCCAGATAGATCTTTTTCTTCGGGTCGTTCAGGCCATGATATTCGGGCGTGAGGTCCGCCGGAAGCTGACGCTGCGACAAGCCCAGCGGATCGAGATTGGCCGCCAGATGGCCGCGCACGCGATAGGTGCGGATCAGCATCTGGGCGCGGATCGCGTCTTCCGCCGCCTGCGCGACTTCGGCTTCGCCCGCCACCTTGCCCACGGATTTCGCAGCGGCCTTGATCGCCACCTGCATCTGCGTGGGGTCGAGAGCCCCTGTCAGGTCGTCGGTATCGATCGGCGGCCAGTTGGTACGCGCCCAGCTCGGCCCGCGCTCGACTTCATCGGCCGGTAGGGGGAAATCCTGATTCTCGTAACCCATCGTCTTCGTCCCATCATGACCGCGCGCATCGCGGAACGGGAAAGACGGCCGGGGTGCAGCCCGGCCGTCCGTCTTGCGAATTTAGCCCTTGAGCACTTCCAGCAGGGTCGTGCCGAGTTCGGAGGGGCTGGCCGCGACCTTGATGCCTGCCGCTTCCATCGCGGCGATCTTGCTTTCCGCGTCGCCCTTGCCGCCCGACACGATCGCGCCGGCATGGCCCATGCGGCGGCCCGGAGGCGCCGTACGGCCAGCGATGAAGCCGGCCATCGGCTTCTTGCGGCCCTTCTTCGCCTCGTCGATCAGGAACTGCGCGGCCTGTTCTTCCGCGTCGCCGCCGATTTCGCCGATCATGATGATCGATTCGGTGGCGTCGTCGGCCAGGAACAGTTCCAGCACGTCGATGAAGTTGGTGCCGTTGACCGGATCGCCGCCGATGCCGACGGCCGTGGTCTGACCGAGGCCCGCGTTCGAGGTCTGGAACACCGCCTCATAAGTCAGCGTGCCGGAGCGCGAGACGACGCCGACGCTGCCCTGCTTGAAGATGCTGCCGGGCATGATGCCGATCTTGCACTGGTTGGGGGTCAGGACGCCGGGGCAGTTCGGGCCGATCAGGCGCGACTTGCTTCCCGAAAGGGCGCGCTTCACCTTCACCATGTCCAGCACCGGAATGCCTTCGGTGATGCAGACGATCAGCGGGATTTCCGCGTCGATGGCTTCCAGGATCGAATCGGCCGCGAATGGCGGCGGAACGTAGATGACCGATGCGTCCGCTCCGGTCTTCGCCTTGGCTTCGGCGACGGTGTCGTACATGGGCAGGCCGATATGGGTCGTGCCGCCCTTGCCGGGGGTCACGCCCGCGACCATCTGCGTGCCGTAGGCCAGCGCCTGTTCGGTGTGGAAGGTGCCGGTGGCACCGGTCATCCCCTGGGTAATGACCTTGGTGTTCTTGTTCACCAGAATGGACATGAAAGCCCCTTCATCGTCTCAATGGCGTGGCATTTGGGGGTGAGCGGCCCGTTTCAGGATGCCGACTTGCCTGAAACGGGCCGGTGCAGTTCTTGGAAAGGCGATCAGGCCAGCGAGGAGTCTATACCCTTGCAGGCCACCAGCAGTTCCTTCACGGCGTCGACCGACACCTGGAGATTGGCCTTGGCCTCGGCATCCAGTTCGATCTCGACGACCTGCTCGACACCGCCAGCGCCGATGATGACCGGCACGCCGACATAGAGATTGTCGACGCCATATTGGCCGGTCAGGTGCGCGGCGCAGGGCAGCAGGCGCTTCTGGTCATAGAGATAGGCTTCGGCCATCGCGATGCCGCTGGTGGCGGGCGCATAGAAGGCGGAGCCAGTCTTGAGCAGGCCGACGATCTCGCCGCCGCCCGAACGGGTGCGCTGGACGATGGCGTCGATGCGCTCCTTGGTGGAGCGGCCCATCTTGATGAGGTCGGGGATCGGGATGCCAGCGACGGTCGAATATTCGACGACGGGGACCATGGTGTCGCCATGACCGCCCAGCACGAAGCTGTTCACTTCCTTCACCGACACCTGGAATTCTTCGGCGAGGAAGTGGCTGAAGCGCGCGGAGTCGAGCACGCCCGCCATGCCGACGACCTTGTTGTGCGGCAGGCCGGAAAATTCGCGCAGCGCCCACACCATCGCATCGAGCGGGTTGGTGATGCAGATGACGAAGGCGTTGGGGGCATTCGCCTTGATGCCCTCGCCCACGGCCTTCATGACCTTGAGGTTGATGCCCAGCAGGTCGTCGCGGCTCATGCCCGGCTTGCGGGCGACGCCGGCGGTGACGATGATGACGTCGGCGTCCTTGATGTCGGCATAATCGTTCGAGCCGGTGATCTTCGCGTCGAAGCCTTCGACCGGGCCGCACTGCGACAGGTCCAGCGCCTTGCCCTGCGGCACGCCTTCCACGACGTCGAACAGGACGATGTCGCCAAGGCCCTTGAGGGCCGCCAGATGCGCGAGCGTACCACCGATATTGCCAGCGCCGATGAGCGCGATCTTCTTACGGGCCATAATGCAATCTTCCTCCAAGCTCGGATACATGGAATTGCCCGCCCGCTTAGGCCGATCCGATCAAGGATTCAACCTGCCAAACAGCGGCCATGCAATTTATCTTTGCAATTAATTCGCAATTTCATTAGAAAGCGATTCGCCTTTGTTGCTCACGCGCTCCTACCCTGGCGTCTGACCCATTCCCGCAAAGGCCACCTGCCGGATGCCTCCCACTATGGGGAGGTATCCGGGCTATTTTCGTGACAATAGAGAAGAAAAGGCGTCCGTCCAGCCATAGATCGGCTATTTGGAGCCGTGACCCAGCGCCAGATAATCGTCGGACTGCATCTCCATCAGGCGGGAGACGGTCCGCTCGAATTCGAAGGCGCCGTCCCCCTCGGGGTAAAGCCGCGCGGGTTCGGCGTCGGCGGAGGCCAACAGCTTCACCTTATATTCGTAGAGCGAGTCGATCAGCGTCACGAAGCGCGCCGCCTCGTTGCGCTTTTCCGGGCCGAGCACGGGAATACCGACGAGGATGACGGTGTGATATTTGCGCGCGATGGCGAGGTAATCGGGCGCGCCCCGCGCCTCCGCGCAAAGCCGCTTGAAGGAGAAGACCGCGACGCCCTTCAGGCTCTTGGGCACATGAAGCGTCCGGCCGCCCTGCACAGGAATATCCTCCGACGGGACGTTGGCGCGGTCCTCCGGCGGATAGTCGGTCAGGCGGAAGAACGCCTTGCTGAGCGCCGCCGTCGCCTCGGGGCCGTTGGGGGAGTGCCACAGCGTCGAATCCCCCAGCCGGTCGAGCCGGTAGTCGGTCGGCCCGTTCAGCGTCATGACGTCCAGCCGCTGCTTGATGAGATCGATGAAGGGCAGGAAAAGCTGGCGGTTGAGGCCGTTCTTGTAGAGATCGTCCGGCGCGCGGTTCGACGTGGTGACGATGGTGACGCGCTTGTCGAGCAATCCCGTGAACAGGCGCGACATGATCGCCGCGTCCGCCATGTTGTTGACCACCATTTCATCGAAGCAAAGCAGCCGCGCTTCCTCCGCCAGAGATTCCACCACCGGCGGGATCGGATCGCCCGTCTCCGACTTGCGCGCTTCGGCGAGGCGGGCATGGACGTCGAGCATGAATTCATGGAAATGCGCGCGCTTCTTGCGCTGGACCTGCACGGTGTCGAAGAACAGGTCCATCAGCATGGACTTGCCGCGCCCCACGCCGCCCCACATATAAAGGCCGCGTGGGGGTTCCGGCGCTTTCCGCAGCAATTTCCAGAGCGTCGAACCGCGAGGCGGGGCCGCTTCCAATTCCTTCTGCAACTGGTCGAGCCGATGGGCCACCGCTTCCTGATCGGGGTCCGCCCGCAACTCGCCCGCCGCCACCAGCGCCTTGTAGCGTTCGATAACGCTCGTCATTTCGGCATGGGCGCCTTTCGGATCGTCGCGGTGGAAGCGGCAAGCAGATTGTCCTCCTGCCACATCGTCAGCCGCATGAAGAGCAGACGTCCCGTTTCGCGGAGGATTTCGACTTCGGTCCGGATATGCGGACCGACGCTTCCCGAACCGCAAAATTGCATGGTCAGATCGACGGTGACGGCGGACACCTGCTCCGGCCTGCCCATCGCGGCCAGACCCGCAAAATAAGCATGGTCGGCAAAGGCCGCCAGAAAGCCGCCGTGCAGGGAGCCGAGACGATTGACATGCGTGGGCCGGCTTTCCAGCATCACGGTCGCCTTGCCGGGCGCTTCGCTCCGAAAGCGGGTGAGGCCGATCGGTTCCAGGAAAGTCCCGTCGATCGGATCGGCCCAGCTCAACCATCCGGCCCATGGCCCTTCGGTCACCGGGGCCATCTTCTTCGGGTCTCTCGCCACGTCAGAGCTGCCGTTCGACCATCATCTTCTTGGTTTCCGCAATCGCCTTGGCGGGGCTCAGGCCCTTGGGGCAGACGTTCGCGCAGTTCATGATGGTGTGGCAACGATAGAGGCGGAAGGGATCCTCCAGCTCATCGAGGCGCTCGCCGGTATATTCGTCGCGGCTGTCCGCCAGCCAGCGATAGGCCTGGAGCAGGATCGCGGGACCCAGGAACTTGTCGCTGTTCCACCAATAGCTGGGGCAACTGGTCGAGCAGCAGGCGCACAGGATGCACTCATAGAGGCCGTCCAGCTTCTCGCGGTCCTTGGGCGACTGGAGCCGCTCCTTGCCGCTGGGCGCGGGGCTGACGGTTTGCAGCCACGGCTTGATCGAATTATACTGCGCGTAGAAATGGGTGAAGTCGGGGACGAGGTCCTTGATGACGTCCATGTGCGGCAGCGGCGTGATCCGCACTTCCTTGCCCGCGCATTCGTCGATGGCGGTGGTGCAGGCGAGGCCGTTCTTGCCGTTCATGTTCATCGAGCAGGAACCGCAAATGCCTTCGCGGCAGGAGCGGCGGAAGGTCAGCGACGAATCATATTCGTTCTTGATCTTGAGCAGCGCGTCCAGAACCATCGGACCGCAATTGTCGAGGTCGATCTCGAACGTGTCGTAGCGGGGATTCTCGCCCGAGTCCGGGTCGTAGCGATAGACCTTGAAGCTCTTGACGTTGGTCGCCCCGTCCGGCGCGCGATGCACTACGCCCTTGCCAGTGATCCTGCTGTTCTTGGGCAACGCAAATTCGGCCATCGCTCTATCAGTCCTGCTAGTCCGGTGTCCCCGCCCCTCAACAATATAGGGGCCGTTTAGTCAAGCCGCCTGACGGATAGAATGTCGTGCGGGGGCCGGATTCACATGCATCTGGCGTTCCGCGCCTGCCCATGCCAAGAGGTCTCATATCCCAAGAGCCGGTCATCATGCAGATTCTTTTCCTGTTCATCGGCGAGCCGCATCAAGTCTTTCACGCCCTGCCCATCGCCGCCGAAATGGCGGATATGGGCGTGATGCCGCAGATCGCGGTCGCCAGCCCGGCGCATCTGCGCATGGTGGAAAAGGTCGCGAGCGCCTATCCCGGCTTTTCCCCGCCGGTCACGATATTGGGCCAGCGCGGTTTGGCGCGCTGGCTGCGATGCCTACATGTCAGCCGCCATCCGCGCCTGCCGCTGCTGCTGGGCGCGCTGCCCTTTTTCCGGCGGTTCGACGCCATCGTCGTGCCGGAACGCACGACCACCGCCATCCGCCATCTCCTGCCGCGCAGCACGCGCCTTGTCTTCACGCCCCATGGCGCGGGCGACCGGGCGATCATGCTGGACCCACGCGACCGGCATTTCGATTTCGTGCTGGTGGCCGGAGAGAAGAGCGAGCAACGCCTGCTGGAGGCCCGGACGATCCGGCCCGGCCATTATGCCGTCAACGGCTATGTGAAGCTGGACCTGATGGCGCGGATGCAGAAGACGCGCGCTCCGCTGTTCGACAATGATCGGCCGACGGTCCTCTATGCGCCGCATTTCCGCCGGTCGCTTTCCTCATGGGACAGGTTCGGGCGCGACGTCATCCGATGGTTCGCCGGACAGGACCGCTATAATCTGGTGGTCGCGCCGCATGTCCGGCTGTTCGCCGACGCGCGGCAGAGCGAAATCGACGCGGTGATGCGGCTTGCGGTTCCGGGCAAGATTCTGATCGACCTGCAATCGGACCGGCTGTTCGACATGAGCTATACGGCCGGGGCGGACATTTATCTGGGCGACGTCAGCAGCCAGGTCTACGAGTTTCTGGCGATCCCCCGCCCCTGCCTGTTCCTGAACGCGCATGGCGTCGATTGGCAGGGCGATCCGGACTATCTGTTCTGGACTTTGGGCGACGTGCTGGACGATCTGTCCGCCTTGCCCGAGGCGCTGGACAAGGCGGGCGAACGCCATCCTCTTTATGCCGAGACGCAGCGGCGCAGGCTTGCCGAATCCATCGGCGGCAATCCCGTGGGCGCGGCGCGGCGGGGGGCAGAGGCGATCCTGCGCTTCCTTGCAAAGACCGGCTGAGGCGATAAGAGCGAGGGCCATGAGCGATACGCCTTCCCTTCCCGCCCTCCGCACGATCGGCGAGAATCCGACCCATTTGTGGGGCATGACCAATGCGGAACGCCTGCGCCGCCTGGCCCGTGCGGAGGGATTGCCCGAAGACACGCCATCATCCGGCGCGCGGCTCTTCGTCAATCTGGACTATGTGTTCGATCCGCTGTGGCTGCGGCATGTCGCGGCGAAACCCGGCACGGTGGTGACGGATGGCGGCGATCTTGTGCTGGCGCATCTGACGGGGGATATGACGCCCGCCGATCTGGAGCGGCGTCGCGGCGAACTGACCTTCATCGATTATCGCGACAATCCACAGATCTACAATCGCCAGCTCCGCAAGCTGGACTGTCCCTTCATCCAGCGGCTGACCCCCGCGACCCGGCGGGAGATCGAACGGAAGAGCTATTTCGGCGCCTATAAAGGCGTCACTGACCTTCTGACCAAATATCTATGGCCCGAACTGGCGTTGTGGCTGACGCGGCTGGCGGCTTCGCTGGGCATGACGCCGAACATGGTGACGGGCATCGGCGCGGCGCTGTGCCTGCTCGCGACCTATCTCTTCTCGCAGGGGCTTTACTGGAGCGGCATGCTGGCGGGCTTCGTCTTCATGGTGCTGGACACGGTGGACGGGAAGCTGGCGCGGTGCACCATCACATCGTCCAGATGGGGCAATGTGTTCGACCATGGCATCGACCTGATCCATCCGCCCTTCTGGTGGTATTTCTGGGGCGTGGGATTGAGCGCCTGGGGACTGGCGCTGTCGGGCCAGACCTTTGCGCTGGTCATGGCGGCGGTGATTGCGGGCTATGTGCTCCAGCGGCTGATCGAAGGGATGTTCATCAAGGATTTCGGCATGGACATCCATGTCTGGCAACCCTTCGACAGCGGGTTCCGGCTGATCACCGCGCGGCGCAATCCCAACATGGTGATCCTGTTCGCCGCGACGCTTTTCGGGCGTCCGGACATCGGGCTGATCGCGCTGGCATGGTGGACCGTGATTTCGCTGATCGTCCATGCCGTGCGGCTGATGCAGGCCTATGCCGTGAAGCGTTCGGGACAGCCGGTCATAAGCTGGATGGAGGCGAAACCATGAATGAAACCATCAAGGGATTCGGGTTTCCGCAGACGCTTGTAGGAGATTTCCAACATTGGGAGGCGCTGCTGCGGCCCGCCCAGCCGACACTGGGATCGCTGGTGCTGGCGGCGAAGAGCGAGGCCACGGCCTTTAGCGACCTGCCCGCCGAGGCGCATGCGGAACTGTCGGCGGTGACGAAAGCAGTGGAAAGCGCGCTGCGGCAGGCGGTGGGCTATGCGAAGATCAACTACCTCATGCTGATGATGGTGGACCCGCATGTCCATTTCCACGTCATCCCGCGTTATGAGGGCGCGCGCGAGCAGGCGGGCGTGCGCATCACTGACGCGGGATGGCCGGGACAGCCGGACCTTGGGAGCGCGGTGAAACTGACGGCGGAACAGCGGGATGCGCTGGCGGCGTGGCTAAAGGGATATTTCCCCGGCCGGTGAGCGGCGGGAGAAAGCGGCCCCAGCGAAGATCGGCGTGAAGATCGGCGTGAAGATCGGTCATCTTGATGGCGGGATCATTGGCTTCTGTGCGGCAGGAACAAAATTATTTTTCCGCCGGGAAGGAAATCTTCATTTACGAATATCAATCTACCATTTAAGTAGAGATTGATCGATGGATGTAACCCGTCTCCCATGACAGGTGGCGGCATATCCTCATGAAATGGCTGCGCTG
>JASGDV010000179.1:0-3579 GCA_049841255.1 Sphingobium sp. | reverse complement strand
GACCTTCAGATCATCGGTGGCGACATAATCCTGCGTGCCTTCAAATCGCATCTTCGTTCCGCTCTTTGCTGATTGCTTGTCCCCGGACTAGGCAAAGCGGACCGGAGGCGCAATGCGTTTGTGCGGCGCGGCGAACCTGCGCGGTCAGGCAGGCGATCATTATGTTCTGCGAACCCCGGTCTTGGGATGACGGGGAGGAGCGTCTGGAATCCCACCCAATTGAAGTGCACCGTGCTCCTGCGAAGACAGGAGCACGGCTGAGTCTATGCAGACTGTCCGCAATCCACCCATATCGGTCTGCAAACAGCCCGTTGTCCCGCCCTCCCGCCGCACGAAAAAGGGGCCGGGAAGTTATCCGGCCCCTTTCCATGCTCCACCCCGGACAGGGGAGGATATCAGCGGATGGCGTAGCTCAGCGTCAGGCCATAGGTCGCCGGACGACCGGCGAAGCGCGACACCGTGTCGTAGCCCGACACCACGTTGGACCAATAATATTCGTTGCCGATATTCTTACCCCAGATGAACGCCTTCCAGCGATCCTGGCTGTCGCGGATGCCGAACTGGGCGTCGACCACCGTATAGGCCTTGATGCAATAGACGCAGATCGTGGAGGACGCGTTGATCGTCGTCGGATTCTTGTCGCCGCCCAGGGTCGCGATCGTGTCCGACCGATGGTTGACCGTGCCGCCCACGAACAGCGTCAGATTGCTGCTGATCGGCTGATCGTAATTGACGCCCAGCGAGATCTGATGCTTGGGCGTGAAGGGAATGGCGGCGCCCTTGAAGTCGATATTTGTATCGCCGCCCGCATTGGTGCCGGTGAACTTGTCGATCTTGGCGTCCAGATAGGTGTAGGCGGCGGTCACCGTCAGTTCGCGGGACGGACGCGCCGTGAACTCCACTTCGAAGCCCTTCACACTCGACTTGGGGATGTTCCGCAGCACGTCGAGCTGGCCGAAGACAGGGTCGAGCAATTTGGTGCGAAGCTGCTTGTCCTTATAATCATAATAGAAACCGGCCAGATTGACCTGCAACGCCCGCTCCAGCAGCGTCGCCTTGATGCCGCCTTCATAGGCGACGACCGATTCCTGACTGACGGGATAATATTGGTTGATCGTCGATCCCGTGACGGCCGGGAAGCTGCCCGCCTTGTAACCTTTGGACACATTGCCGTAGATCAGGACGTCCGGCGTGACCTTATAGTCCAGCCCCGCGCGCCAGGAGATATTATCCTCCTTCAGCGTCCGCATATAGCCGCCGGTCGCGCCATAAGGCAGATAATCGACCGCCGCATTGGCCGGATTTTCGGAATCCACGTTGATCGCGACGCATTCGCCCGGCTGGTAAATTTCGAACGGCGCGCCGGAATAGAGCGTCCCGAAATATTTCAGGACGTTACCGATATTGTAGTTATCGCCCATGATATTGCCGGCATAGGGCGAACCCGGATCGGACTGACAGATATTCGCCTTGTTGCGGGAATTGGTGTAGCGGATGCCTGCCTTGAAAGTCAGATTGTCGGCCACGTCATATTCGACATTGCCGAAGAAGGCATAGTTCCGCATCTTCTGGTTGCTGGTGACCGTGTCCACATCCAGCGGGAAACCGAACACCTCGCCGAAACCGATGGTGGCCGAGGAAGCGCTATAGTCGATATTGACTTCCTGAAAGACCTTGTCCTTCTCATAATTGGCGCCGATCACGAAGCGGAACGGATTGCTCGGATCGTTGGCGAAGCGCAATTCCTGCGTGAAGGTCTTGATGTCGCCCAGGGTCAGCGGAACGTCCAGCGCATGGAGCGGCAGGCCGTCGGAATCATTGCCCTGACGCTGGTTGAAATGGGTATAGGCGGTCAACGACGTGATCGTGCCGAAATCGCCGACATCGAAATCCGCGCGCAGCGACGCCTGGATCATGTCGTTATCGGCGAAGGGAACCTTGCGGTTCGACAGGAAGGAACTGGTCGACCAGTCCGCCGCGCGCGGATTGTTCGCGGAGAAAGGCGCATCGGTAACGAGGGATACGTCGCGGACGAAGCCGGGTGCGTAACCCTGATCCGTGCCCACCATCATATTCTGGAACTGCTGCGCGATATGCTGGCCCGCCTGCGTCTCGCTCTTGTCCTTCCAGCCGTTGACGTTCAGCAGGAAGCGGGCGCTTTCGCTCGGATTGAAGGCGACCTGAAAGCGGCCCATATAGTTGCGGGCCTTGCCGTTCTTGTCGCCGGGGCGCGACGCGCTCTTCTGCCAGCCGTCGGCGGTTTCCACCCGGCCCGACAGGCGCGCGCTGATGGTCTCGGTCAGCGGCCCGCTGATGAAGGCCTCGCCTTCAAGCTGATTGAACCGGCCATAGGTCGCGGTCACGCCCGCCTGCAGGGTATCGGTCGGCTTGGCGACGATATAGTTGATCGCGCCGCCGGTGGCGTTCTGTCCGAACAACGTGCCCTGCGGTCCCTTGAGCACTTCGATCCGCTCCAGATCGAATGTCGAGTGAGACGTCAGGACGGGGAAGGAGAGGGGGACTTCATCCGTGTAGATGCTGACCGACGGATAAGCGCCGATCGACGTTTCGTAGAAGCCGACGCCGCGCAGCGTATAGACGGGCGTGCCGTTGGGCGCGGCGGCGTAGGAAAGGCTGGGGACGCGCGTCGCGACATCCGCGAGCGACGCCAGATTCTGCCGCTGCAACGCTTCGCCGCCGACGACTGCGGCAGTGACGCCGACATCGTTGAGGCGCTGCTCGCGCTTGTTGGCGGTGACGACGATATCGGCATAGCTTCCGCTATTGTTCGCGCTCGCGTCCTGCGCGGTCTGCCCATGGGCAGCGGACTGCATGGTCAAAGCGATGAAGCCGGTCGTGGCCAGATAAACGATCTTGTTCTTCTTCATTTCCATCCTCCCGATTTTATGTGGCCGTCCGCCATCGAAGTTGGACGGTCCGGGCTGCTTCTCTCATCCCGCGTCAATGACGCGAATCAAGATGATGATTTCAGTGATTCATTTTTGAGGAGAGGGGGTCGTCCACATCCACCGGAAACCCCATGATCGCGTCAGCCATATCAGCCCTCTCCCGGTATGTTCCTTGCCTTCCCGGCATTTTTATCGAGCCTTTTCCTGTTTCGGAAAATGCCGGGCCATATCTAGATGGTGGCCGAACGCTCACAATCCCCCGGTCGTGGGACAAGCGTGCGCTTTATATCCTGTTTGCGCGCAAGACGTGTCTTTCAGGCAACAGCCAGGGTCCGGACAGGAAGCGAGGCTCCGTCCGCTTTTTCGCTTGTTCCGTGGGGATGGATTGGCCGGGCGCGCCTAGCGCGCGCTCCGCGCCCGCGTCCGGATGGCCTGTTCCGGCTCGCGGAACTGAATGCCTTCCAGCAATATGCCTTCGATCATCTCGCAAATCCCGTCGATCGTCATGCGCGACGGGCTGAACCATTCTATGATGCCGTTCAGCGATTGCAGCAGGAAGGGGATGAAGGTGCTTTTGTCCACATGTTGCGCGAATTCGCCCTGTTCGACGCCCTCATCGAAAACATCGTACCAGATTTTCGCATAGGCCAGCCGCGACGTCCGGGTGCGG
>JASGDV010000178.1:0-6252 GCA_049841255.1 Sphingobium sp. | reverse complement strand
TCTCGACACGGCGCGCGCCATCGCCCAGCCGCGCCAGCACCACCGGCTGGCTCGAGGCATCGGGCCTGATCCAGCCGACCAGCGTCCAGTCGCCGCCGGCCTGCGCGACCAGCGGGTTGGTCGCCGGGAGAGTGGTGTCCACGCCGATGCCGCCAGCGACGAAGCGCGCATCGTAAGGTCCGAAGTCGCGGGCCTGGGGCACCGGATCGCTGGTCTGCGCCAGGGTTGCGGCGGGCACCATCGGGGCCAGCACCAGGACAGCGGTCAGCACACGCCGCAAAGCCAATTCGATCCTCCACCATATCCCGCCGGTCCATCGCCGGCTGACCGGAAGGATGCTGGCGTGCCCGCATCAATAACGCAAGTGATTTTGTTTAATTTGAAGCACGCGAAAATACCCGGGCCGCGCCACGCGACAGGTGCGCGACGAGACGGCTGCGGCTGACCGCGATCGTGACGGATTGTGCTGAGGACCGCTGGGAGAGCCAAGTATGGATCCCGTACCATCCCGAGGAAGGGGATGGTGGGCGCGACAGGGATTGAACCTGTGACCCCACCCGTGTGAAGGGTGTGCTCTACCGCTGAGCTACGCGCCCGCTAAGGGAGGTGCGCCATTGGCACCCGAGGCGCGGCCTGTCAAGCAGGGTAAAATGATCTTTTCGCGGCGGCACGGGCGCGTTATAGCCCGTTGCGTGATATGACCGGAGTTCAAGTTGATGCGTAAGATTGCCCTGTTCCTGCTGACCGGCGCATTTCTGTCCCTGGCTGCGTGCAATACGGTGCAGGGCGCTGGCCGGGATATCGAATCCGTTGGCCGGGCCGGCAAGGATGTGATGCACTAAGGCCGTTAACCGGATTATTGCAGCGTCGGATTGATGATGGTGACGTCCTTCGACAGGCGGACGCCGTCGCAATCCGGCTCGCCGCAATCGCATGCCTCGATCACATAACGCTGGCCGCACATCACCAATACATCCTGGTCGAAGGAATAGTTGGAGATCCCCGCGCGTTCGACCTTTTCCCTTGCTCTGGCCTTGAGGGACATGGAGGTCCTTTCCCTGTTGTTGCGTTGCACAATGCCAGAGATGCGGACCTTGTTCCAGAGCGCATCGGGAAATCGTCTCCAAAATGACACAATTGGACGGATGGCGGGCGGCGCTTGCATGGCCGCGCGGTCCATCCCATATGCCGCGCCATGAACGACCAACGCAGCAATTCCATGCCGGTCTGGCATGGCACCACCATCATGTCGGTACGCAAGAACGGGAAAGTCGTCGTCGCGGGCGACGGACAGGTTTCCATGGGCCAGACGGTGATGAAGCCCAACGCGCGCAAGGTGCGCCGCCTGCATGACGGGTCGGTGATCGGCGGTTTCGCGGGCGCGACGGCGGACGCCTTCACCCTGTTCGAGCGGCTGGAGGCAAAGCTGGAACGGCATAACGGGCAGTTGATGCGCGCCGCCGTCGAGCTGGCGAAGGATTGGCGGACGGACAAATATCTCCGCAATCTGGAAGCGATGATGATCGTCGCGGACAAGGATGTGACGCTGATCCTGACCGGCAATGGCGACGTGCTGGAGCCGCTGAACGGCGTGGCGGCGATCGGGTCCGGCGGGAATTATGCGCTGTCGGCCGCCCGCGCGCTGGTGGAGTATGAGGAGGATGCCGAAGTCATCGCGCGCAAGGCGATGGCGGTGGCGGCGGACATCTGCGTCTACACCAACGACCAACTGACCATCGAGGAACTGGCGAGCGCGGCCTGACCGATTGCTTTCCTTGCCTTTTTCCAGCGGATTTCACGAAAAGATCATGAACGACAACCTGACCCCCAAAGCCATCGTATCGGCGCTCGACGCGCATATCATCGGACAGGCGGACGCCAAGCGCGCGGTCGCGGTGGCGCTGCGCAACCGCTGGCGGCGGCAGCGCCTGCCCGCCGACCTGCGCGACGAGGTGACGCCCAAGAACATCCTGATGATCGGCCCCACGGGCTGCGGCAAGACGGAGATCAGCCGCCGCCTCGCCAAGCTGGCCGACGCCCCCTTCGTGAAGGTGGAGGCGACCAAGTTCACCGAGGTCGGCTATGTCGGCCGCGACGTGGAGCAGATCGTGCGCGATCTGGTCGAGGAAGCGGTGCGGCTGGAACGCGACCGGCGGCGCGAGGCGGTGCGGGAGGCGGCGTCCGAGGCGGCGATGAACCGGCTGCTGGACGCGCTCACCGGCAAGGAAGCGAGCGAGGCCACGCGGCTTTCCTTCCGTCAGCGGATCGAGGGCGACCAGATGCACGACGTGGAGGTCGAGGTGGAAGTCGCCGACAGCCCCTCCATGCCGATGGAGATTCCCGGCATGGGCGGGCAGATCGGGATGATCAACCTGTCCGACATGATGTCGAAGGCTTTCGGCCAGCAGCAGAAGAAGCGGCGCAAGATGCGGGTCGCCGATGCGTGGGACAAGCTGGTCGAGGAAGAGCAGGACAAGCGGCTGGACCAGGACGATGTGGCCCGCGTCGCCATCGCGAGCGCGGAGCAGAACGGGATCGTCTTCCTCGACGAGATCGACAAGATCGCCGTCAGCGACGTGCGCGGCGGATCGGTGAGCCGCGAGGGCGTGCAGCGCGACCTGCTGCCGCTGATCGAAGGGACGACGGTTTCGACCAAATATGGGCCGCTCAAGACCGATCATATCCTGTTCATCGCGTCGGGCGCCTTCCATGTGGCGAAGCCCAGCGACCTGCTGCCGGAATTGCAGGGGCGCCTGCCGATCCGGGTGGAGTTGAAGGCGCTGACGGAGGATGATTTCGTGGCGATCCTGTCGGACACCAAGGCGAGTCTGGTGGAGCAGTATCGCGCATTGCTGGGGACGGAAGGAGTGACCATAGATCTGACGCCCGATGGCATCCGCGCCATCGCCCGGATCGCGGCGGAAGTGAACGGCGAGATCGAGAATATCGGCGCCCGCCGTCTCCAGACCGTGATGGAAAAGCTGCTGGAGGATGTGAGTTTCGAGGCGGAGGACCGGCAGGGCGAGACGCTGACGATCAACCAGGCCTATGTCGAAGGGCAATTGAGCAGCATCGCGCGGGATACCGACCTCTCCAAATATGTGCTTTAGAAGCAGCGTGGGTTGATGCCGAAAAGGATGGAAATGTGAGCGAGCCGCAGGTCGAAAAGCTGGAGATCAGGAGTTTCGACGGGCTGCCCATCGCGGTGCATGTGATGGGCGCGGGGCGGGACGTGGTGCTGATCCACGGCTATTTCTCCAACGCGCACACCAACTGGATACGCTACGGCCATGCGGAAAAGCTGGCCGCGAGAGGTTTCCGGATCATCATGCCGGACCTGCGCGGCCATGGCGAAAGCGGGAAGCCGCATGACGCCGCTTCCTATACGCCCGATGCGCTGATGAAGGACGGGATGGCCTTGATCGACGCGCTGGGGCTGACGGACTATGATCTGGGTGGCTATTCGCTGGGCGCGCGGACGGCGGTGCGGATGATGGTGAACGGGGCGAGGCCCCGGCGGCTGATGCTGTCGGGCATGGGGCTGGAAGGGCTGCGCCACACCAGAGGGCGGGGCGATTATTTCCAGCGGGTGCTCACCAATCTCGGCACGTTCGAGCGGGGGTCTTCGGAATGGATGACCGAAGCCTTCCTCAAGACGACGAAGGGCGATTCGGTCGCATTGCTGCATGTGCTGGAAACCTTCGTCGATACGCCGCAGGAAGCCATTGCGGGCATCGCGCAGCCCACCATCGTCATCAATGGCCGGGACGACCATGACAACGGATCGGCGGAAGCGATCGTCGATCTGCTGTCCGACGCCCGCTTCGTGGAGATTCCGGGCAATCATATGAGCGCCGTCACGCGCAAGGAACTGGGGGAGGCGATGGCGGATTTCCTGTCCGCTTGACTGTATCGCCTGCCTAAGTCACTCTGGCCCCATAGAGACATCTGCAAGGGGCTGTTTCCATGAAAATCCTTACCTCCATGGCCGCGCTTGCGGCCGCGCTCGTCATTTCTCCGGCCGGGGCGCAGACTTCCGCGCCGACCGACGCCAACGCCTTTCTGGACAAGGCGGAAAAGGCGATGTTCGACCAGTCGCTGCTCCAGAGCAGGGCGGACTGGATCAACGCCACCTATATCACTGACGACAGCGACGCGCTGGCCGCTTATTTCGGGGCGATCAACACGCGGATGACGGTGGATTATGCGCTGGAGGCGGCGAAGTTCGCCGATACGCCGGGGCTGAGCGCGGAGACGAAGCGACGATTGATGATGCTGCGGACGGCGCTGACGCTGCCCGCGCCGACGACGCCGGGCGCGGCGGACGAGTTGAACGCGCTCTCCACCAAGCTGCAATCCCAATATGGCAAGGGCATGGGGACGCTCCGCGGCCAGCCGGTCAACGGCAGCGACATCGAAGAGGCCATGGGCACCAACCGCAATCCCGACGAACTCAAGGAGATGTGGGTCAGTTGGCACGACAATGTCGGCGCGCCGATGCGGAGCGATTATACGAAGCTGGTTTCCATCGCCAATGCGGGGGCGAAGGAGTTGGGCTTTGCCGATACGGGCGCGATGTGGCGGTCCCAATATGACATGCCCGCCGACGATTTCGCGAAGCTGACCGACAGGATCTGGGCGGAGGTGAAGCCGCTTTACGACGAGCTTCATTGCTATACGCGGACCAAGCTCAACGAGAAATATGGGGAGGCGGTGCAGCCCGCCAGCGGGCCGATCCGCGCCGACCTGCTCGGCAATATGTGGGCGCAGGAATGGGGCAATATCTATGACATCGTCGCGCCCAAGGGGGCAGGCGATCTGGGTTACGACATTGGCGACCTGCTGGCGGCCAAGGGCTATGACCCGGTGAAGATGGTGAAGGCGGGCGAGGGCTTTTACAGTTCGCTGGGTTTCAAGCCGCTGCCGCAGACTTTCTGGGACCGATCCCAGATCGTGAAGCCGCGCGACCGCGACGTGGTGTGCCATGCATCGGCCTGGGACCTCGATAACAAGGACGACATCCGCATCAAGATGTGCACGAAGGTCAACAGCGACGATTTCGTGACCATCCATCATGAACTGGGCCACAATTATTATCAGCGGGCCTATCAGAACCATCCCTATCTCTATCTGAACGGCGCGAACGACGGGTTCCATGAGGCGATCGGGGATTTCGTCGCGCTGTCGATCACGCCGGATTATCTGGTGAAGATCGGCCTGCTCGATCCCGCGAAGGTGCCGGGCGCGGACAAGGATATGGGGCTGCTGCTGCGGCAGGCGATGGACAAGGTGGCGTTCCTGCCCTTTGGCCTGCTGATCGACAAATGGCGCTGGGGCGTTTTCGACGGGTCCATCGCGCCGGATCGTTATGAGCAGGCATGGAACGACCTGCGGCGGCAATATCAGGGCGTCGTCCCGCCCGTGTCCCGCGATGAGACGAAGTTCGATGCGGGCGCCAAATATCATATCCCCGGAAATACGCCCTATACGCGCTACTTCCTCGCCCGCGTGCTTCAGTTCCAATTCTATGAAGCGGCATGCAGGCAGGCGGGCTGGAAGGGACCGCTGCATCGTTGTTCCTTCTATGGAAACAAGGCGGTAGGGCAGAAACTTAATGCCATGTTGGAAATGGGTGCGTCAAAGCCCTGGCCCGACGCGTTGCAGGCCTTCACCGGACAGCGGGACATGTCGGGCAAGGCGATGCTCGCTTATTTCGCACCGTTGCAGAAATGGTTGAAAGAACAGAATAAAGGCAAATCTTGCGGCTGGTAATAATGCGTTAAGGATATTAATGGGCTGGTTCCGTGAACCCGGCCGTCATTGTCCTTGCCCTGCTTTTCTTCACCAGCGCGATCATGGCGATTGCGATGGGGATTGCGTGGACGCAATTCGGGCGCAGGCGCCATGTGCTGAGTTGGACGATCGCTTATTCCATATCGGTCGCCCAATGGGCGCTGAACGGCGCGGGGCTGTTCTTCGGCAGCCCCTTGCTGATCGGGATGACGGCGCTGGCGATCATGGCCAGCGCCACATTCACCTTCGTCGGCGTCCGTCAAAGGGCGGGGCGGGCGATTCCGTGGAAATGGCTGCTGGTGCTGGGCATTCCCTGCGCCATGGCGGGGCTGTATGGGGCGTTCGCACGGAATGCGCCGCTGCAGGGCATGGCGGTCCCCGGCTATGCGGGCTTCATGATGCTGAGTTCAGCCCTGTCGCTCTGGCCGCGCGGCCGCCGGTTCAGCGCGCCGGAACTGG
>JASGDV010000177.1:0-21850 GCA_049841255.1 Sphingobium sp. | reverse complement strand
GCGACGGCGCGGCGGGTGACGGGGCTGAATGCAGCGGCTGGCGGCCTGCTCGAAAATCTGCGGGTGAAGGGCGATTTCGCTTATGCCGCGGGCAAGCTCATCAGCGACAATCTGAAGATCGACAGCAACCGGATCGACGCCACGGCCATCGTTCTGGCGGACCTCGACAACGCCATTTATCGCGGGGCGCTGAAGGGGCGGGTCAACGATTACAAGATCGACGGCGTCGGCATCGTGAACCTGACCACCGACATGGAGCTGGTGCCGGGGCCGAAGGGCGGCTTCGGCCTGTCGGGCAAGTTCGGGGTGCGGACGGCGCGTTGGGAAAATGCGTCGGTGCGCGATTTCCTGGGCGGCAATGCGGTCGCGAGCGGGCGGATCGGCATGACGCCGGAGGGCAAGTTCACGCTGGCGGGCCTGAAAGGCGCGGCGCCCAATTTCCAGATCCATTCGGGATCGGGCAGCTATGACACCAATGGCGCCATCGCCTTCGACGCGGCGGCGACATCGAAGCAATATGGGCCGCTGGCGCTGACGGTGCGCGGCACGATGGAGCGGCCGCAGGCGGTGCTGCGCGCGGCGCGGCCCAATGTCGGCGTGCAATTGCATGACGTGGTGGCGAAGCTGAATGGCGAAGCGGCGGGATACCGGCTGGAGGCAACGGGCGGGTCGGACTATGGCCCCTTCTTCGCCAATGTGCTGATCCGCACGGCGCAGGGACCGCTGACCATTGATGTGACGAAGGCGCGCTTTGCGGGCGTGGACATGGCGGGGACGCTGCGCCAGACGCCCGCAGGGCCGTTTGCGGGCCAGCTTTCGATGAACGGGTCGGGCATCAATGGCGCGCTGCGACTGGCGGCGGTCGGCAAGGCGCAGGGCATCGATGTGAACGCGACCGCCAGCAATGCGAAGCTGCCGGGCGAGGCGGATGTGGTGATCGGGCGGGCGCTCGTCACCGGCTCCATGGTGATGGGCGAACAGCCCCGCATCCTGGGCGACGTGCAGGTGGCGAATGCGGCCTATGGCGATTATGTGGTGCGCAAGGCGCGGGCGAAGATCGACTATCAGGGTGGACGCGGGCGGGCGCAGCTTGTCGCCGACGGGTCGAGCGGCGTGCCTTTCTCCATCGCGGTCAATGCGGCGCTGCGTCCGACGCTCTATGCCGTGGCGGTGCAGGGCAAGGCGAGCAATGTCGACTTCCGGCTCGACAAGCCCGCGATCATCCGCATCGAACAGGGCGGATACCGGCTGGAACCGGCGACGCTGGTGCTGCCGCAAGGGCGGGTCGATCTGGCGGGGCGGTTCGGCGACAGCACGGCGTTGCAGGCGCGGTTCAAGGATTTCGACCTCGCCATCGTCAATATGTTCAGTCCCGGCATCGGCGTCGGCGGGCGCGCGACGGGGACGCTGGACTATGCGCAGCAGGGCAATGCCTTCCCCACCGCGACCACGCGCCTCGCCATCAGCGACTTCCGCCGGTCGAGCCTGACCGCCGTGTCCGATCCCGTCGCGATGAATGTCGAAGGCAAGCTGTCTTCGGTAGGCGGCGACATGCGCGGCGTCATCCGCAGCGGCAATGCGACGCTGGGCCGCTTCGTCGCGACGCTGGCACCGCCGGGAGCGGGCGCAAGCTGGTCCGAGCAATTGATGGCCGCGCCGCTGGGCGGAGGCATACGCTATGCCGGGCCCGCAGACGTGCTGTTCTCCTTCGCGGGGCTCGCGGATCAACGGCTGGACGGGCCGATCGCGGTGGCGGCGGACTTTGGCGGGCGGATGAACGCGCCGCGCATCAACGGCCTCGTGCGCGCCAATGCGCTCACCTATGAGAATGAGACGTTCGGCACGCGCGTGACGCAGATGCGACTGGACGGGCGCTTCACCAACGACCGGCTGGAAATCCGCGATTTCTCCGGCCGCGCGGGCGACGGCACGGTGCAGGCGAGCGGCACGGTCGGCCTGGCGGCGGACAGCGGTTTCCCGATGAACATCGCGGTCAAGATGGACCATGCCCGCCTCGCCCGTAGCGAGCAGATCACCAGCGTGGTGAGCGGGACGCTCAATATCACCAACAGCGCGGCCGATGGCGGCCTCATCAAGGGCGATCTGTCGCTGCCGGAGACCCGCTATCGCATGGCGTGGCAGGGCGGGACCGAAATCCGCCAGCTTCAGGGCGTGCGGCGCAAGGGCGAAGGCACGGACGTGATCGACCAGCGCATCGCGGCGCGGCAGGCGGCCAAGCCCGCCTTGTGGAAGCTCGACATCCGCGTGCGCGCGGACAATGAGATCTATGTGACCGGCATGGGCCTCGATTCCGAATGGAAGACCAACATGCGGATCACCGGCACCACCGCCAATCCGCGCGTGGTCGGCAAGATCGAGGTGATCCGGGGCCGCTACAGCTTCTCGGGCCATCAGTTCGAGCTGGAACAGGGCATCATCACCTTCGACGGGGAGATGATGAACCCGACGCTGGCGATCCGCGCGGAAACGAAAATCGACGCGGTGACGGCCGGCATCGGCGTGACGGGCACGGCGCAACGGCCGGACATCGCCTTCATCTCCAACCCCACCTTGCCGCAGGACGAGATATTGGCGCGCATCCTGTTCGGCAGCAATGTCGCGAATCTTTCGGCGACGCAGGCGGTGCAGCTTGCGGTGGCGCTGAACGGCTTGCGGGGCAGCGGCGGGGGCCTCAATCCGATGGGCAAGCTGCAAGGGGCTTCGGGCATCGACCGCATCGGCATCGTCGGCGGGGACGAAGCGACGGGGCGCGGCACGTCGCTGGCGGTAGGGCAGCATATCTCCAACAATATCTATGTGGAGGTCATCACCGATCCCAAGGGCTTCACCGCCACGCAACTGGAGATCGCGCTGTCCAAGACGCTGAGCCTGCTGTCGAAGACGGGGACCAATGCGGGGTCTTCGGCGAATTTGCGCTATTCCAAGGATTATTGAGACGCGGGACTGGAATTTGCGACTTGGGTGGGGTTGTCGGTGGAAGGCGGCCCCCTCTATTTCCAACCAGTTGTGCGCCTGCGCAGGAGCACGGTGCAGTTCAATTTGCGTGGATTCCAGACACTCATCCTGTTCGCCCTGCGCCTGTCGAAGGCGAGGCTGAGCGAAGCCGAAGGCTGAACACCTCACTCCGTTCGTGGAAGACCCTTCGACGCCGCCTGTGGCGGCGCTCAGGACAGGCTTCGACAAGCTCAGCCCGAACCGGGGGCAAGAAGGTCTGCCCCTTGGCCGGAAACAGGCGTCACAAATCTTTTTCGTAAATCTGATAGACCTTGTTCACCCGGCTTTCGATGGCGTCGGCGATGGCGTTCATGCCCTGATTGTCGTCCAGCACCCAGCCGATCTCGCCCCGGCTGGCGCCATAATGGGCGGTCGCGCTGCGGCGGATATATTCGATCATCATGAAGGCAAGCTGGCTGGCGAGGCGCGACGCCTGCAACCTTTGCACCACGCCCATCAACGGCACGCGCATCGTCCGGACCTTCGGATTGCGCAGCCACCAGAGCAGCTTCGCCCAGCCGAAGGGGAAGAGCGCGCCGTTCAACGGCCGGATCGCTTCGTTGAGGTCGGGCAGCGTAATCATGAAGGCCACCGGCTCCCCCTCCAGCTCGGCGATCATGATGAGGTCTTCGCGCACGATGGGCTTCAACTGCTTGCCGAAATGCTCGACCTCATGATCGGTGATCGGCACGAAGCCCCAATTATTGCCCCAGGCGTCGTTCAGGATGCGCAGGATGATCGCGGCTTCCTCATCGAATTTCGACTTGTCGACCTTCCGGATGCGGATGCGCGCATTCTTCTCGCCCGAACTCACGATCCGCTGGATCAGCGGCGGAAATTCCTGCGTGATGTCGAGTTCATAGGTCTTGAGCTGCTTGACCGGGCTGTAGCCCGCGCCCTCGATCATGGCCCGATAGGCGGGGCTGTTATGCCCCATCATCACCGTCGGCGCATGATCGAACCCTTCGATCAGCAACCCCGGCTCTTCCCAGATCGACAGCGAGAGCGGGCCCAGCACGCGGGACATGCCCTTCGCCTTCAGCCAGCCTTCCGCCGCGCGGATCAGCGCCGCGCCGACTTCCCCATCTTCCGCCTCGAACAGGCCGAAATTGCCCGTGCCCGGCCCCATGCCCTGCTCCGAAGGCATGGCCAGAGCCAGCCGGTCGAAATGGGCGGAAATGCGGCCCACCACCTTCTGCCCGCGCCGGGCGAGGAAATATTGCGCCTCGGCATGTTCGAAAAAGGGGTTCTTGCCGGGCGTGACGATCCCGTAGACTTCGCTTTTCAGCGGCGGCACCCAATGGGGGTCGTCAGCGTAAAGCCGCCACGGCAGGTCGACAAAGGCTTTCAATTCGCTCTTGGAAGAAACGGGGGAAATCACCAGATCATGAGATGCCACGGCCGACCGCTTTCGCTGAGAGGAAGGGAGCAGTTCGGCGCTTGGAGGGCGATTGTCAATCCGGACATCGCCCGGTAGCGGCAACAGGACGAATATGTCACGTTGCTGCCACGATCTCAGCGCAATTGCCCTTTAGGAGCATCTGCATGACTGTGCATGATCCCGTCCTTGCCGCCGCGCACCGCGCCGCGGAGGCGCAGGCCCGCAAGCCGATAGCGGACGACGCGGCGATGCTGCGCGCCGCTGCTGAATTGACGCGCACCCTTTCGACCGCCAATCCCGCGATCTACTGGCCCGATTTCCTCGCTTCCGCGCTGCTGGGCTATGCGGCGCTGGCGGGCGCGATGCTGTTCGACCATGTTGCGCTGGCGGTGGTGTCGGGCGTGGTCGCGATGCTGGCGCTCTATCGCGCGGCGAGCTTCATCCATGAATTGACGCATATGCGCGAAGGCGCGTTACCCGGTTTCTATGCCGCGTGGAATCTGCTGGTGGGCATTCCGCTGATGATTCCGTCCTTCATGTATGAGGAAGTGCATACCCAGCACCATGCCCGCACTCGTTACGGCACGGCGAACGATCCGGAATATCTGCCTCTCGCGCTGATGAAGCCGTGGTCGCTGCCGCTGTTCATCGTCGTGGCCGCGTTGGCGCCGGTGGGGCTGATCCTGCGCTTCGGCGTGCTGACGCCGCTGTCCCTGCTCATCCCGCCGCTGCGCCGGGTGGTGCGGGAACGATATTCGGCCCTGTCGATCAATCCCGCCTATCGCCGCCGCGCGCCGCAAGGCGGCTTCGCGCGCCGCTGGGCGTGGCAGGAAGCGGGCGCCTGCGTCTTCGCGCTGGCTCTGGTGGGCAGCGTGTTCCTGCTCGGATGGAAGCCGCTGCTGGTCTATATGGCGGTCCATTCGGGCATGACCGTCATCAACCAGCTTCGCACGCTGGTCGCCCATCTCTGGGAGAATGAAGGCGAGCCGATGACCGTGACGGCGCAATACCTGGATTCGGTGAACGTGCCGCCGCCTTCGCCCTTTGCCGCAATCTGGGCACCGGTGGGGCTGCGTTACCATGCGCTGCATCATCTGCTGCCCAGCGTCCCCTATCACGCGCTGGGGCAGGCGCACCGCCGCCTGATCGCGACGCTGGAGGAGGATTCGCCCTATCATCGCGGCAATTACAAGGGCATGCTCCCGCTGGTCGGCAAGATCGCCCGAAGCACCATGACGCGCTGAGCGATCCTCTGGATAGGGAAAAGGCCGGGCGGATGTTCCGGCCTTTTCTGGATGAAGAGGGATCGCTTAGGCGGAGCGGGCTTCATCAGCCCCGCAATTCGACCCATGTGGGCGCATGGTCGCTGGCTTTTTCCCGGCCCCGGAATTCCTTGTCCACCTGCGCGTCGATCAGGCGGTCGGCGGCGGCGGGGCTGAGCAGCAGATGGTCGATGCGGAAGCCCGCGTCGCGGGGCCAGGCGTTCATCTGATAATCCCAATAGGTCCACACGCCCCCGGCGGGATGGCGGCTGGCGATGGCATCGGTCCATCCGTCGCCCAGCAGGCGGCGATAGGCGGCGCGGCTTTCCGGCTGCATCAGGGCGTCGTCGGCCATGGCCTTCACGGAATAGACATCGCGGTCGCGGGGAATGACGTTATAGTCGCCCGCGAGGATGGCGGGCACTTCCTCCGCCCAGACCTGCGCGGCGCGATCCCGCAGGCGCTTCATCCAGCGCAGCTTGTAGTCGAATTTCGGACCCGGCTGCGGATTGCCGTTGGGCAGGTAGATGCTGGCGACGCGCACGCCCTTCACATCGGCTTCGATATAGCGGCTATGATCGTCCTCAGGCTCGCCTTCCAGACCCTTGCGGACCTCCACCGGCTTTTCCCCGCGCGCGAGGATGGCGACGCCGTTGAACCCCTTCTGCCCGTGCCAGATCGCGCCATAACCCGCATCCTCGATATCCTTCACCGGGAAGGTTTCGTCGGAGGTCTTGATCTCCTGAAGGCAGGCGATGTCGGGGCGCGTTTCGTCCAGCCACTCGATCAGGCGCGGCAGGCGCGCCTTGATCCCGTTGATGTTGAAAGTGGCGATGCGCATGGCGGTGTCTCCTCGCCAGCCTCCCTAAAGCGAAGATGCGCGCTTGGCTATCAGATCGAGAAACTGGTGCCGCAGCCGCAGCCGGCGGTCGCGTTGGGATTGGTCACCTTGAACGCGGCGCCGCCAAGATCCGATACGAAATCGACCGCGGACCCGCGCACGAGGTCGATGCTGACATCGTCGACGACCAGCGTCACGCCGTCCCGCTCGGCCGTCACGTCGCCCGTCTCCACCGCTTCGGCCAGGCCGAAACGATATTGGAAGCCGGAACAGCCGCCACCTTCCACCGCGAGGCGCAGGATGGCGGGCTTGCCCTGTTTCGCGGCGATGGCGGCCACGCGGGCGGCGGCAGAGGGGGTGAGATCGATGTCGGCCATGAAGCGTAGATAGGATCAAGCAAAAGGCCCGGCAAGTCGGGGAGACGCCGGGCCTTTGGAAAGGGGCTGCGATAGCGGGATCAGTCGGCCGCTTTTTCCTCGGCCCTGGTCGGGCCACCCATGGCGATGGGCGGCTTGGTGTTCATCGCGATCAGATAATCGGGACCGGCGACGAAGGGGACGGGGTTGACGGCCTGCCCGTCGACGCGGACTTCATAATGAAGGTGGCTGCCGGTCGAACGGCCGGTGGAGCCCATCAGGCCGATGACCTGGCCGCGCCGCACATAGCTGTTCGCGGGAACCAGCAGCTTCGACATATGGCCATAGCGCGTTTCCATGCCGTGGCCGTGCGAAATCTGGACGAGATTGCCATAGCCGCTGGCCCAGCCCGAACGGCTGACGATGCCGTCCGCCGTGGCGTATATGGGGGTGCCGACGGGGCCGGGAATATCGATGCCCTTGTGCATCCGCGCGTGATTGTTGAACGGATCGGAACGGACGCCGAAATTGGAGGTCAGCGTCAGCTTTTCGACGGGACGGCCGGAGGGGATATAGGCGGTCGACTTGGCGTTGCCGTCCATCCGTTCGAGGCTGGCGAAGAGGTTGGAGAAACCGACATCCGCAGGCCCCAGCGGGCTGGTGTTGATTTCCGACGCGTCGCCATAGGGATCGTCATCGTTCGCCGCGTGAGCCGGAGCGGCGGCGCACAGCGCGCCTGCGATGCCGGCTCCTCCCAGAAACTTCATCATATTTGCGACAGAGAGGAACAAACGCGCTCCACGAGCATTCATCGAACGAATTGACATGCCGACCCCGACTTCTTTCCGGAGGCTTGTTGCCTCTCGGCCCTCTCCGTTGATTTCAAGCGAACTCAATCACCCCGCAAGCTTCGCAGAGTGCAAATCCCGGCTCATGTTGCAAGCGCGGCATAGAAATCGCGCGTTAAACCGGCTTGTCGACGCGCCGAGTCGTTGAACGGCGGCTTAACGGGACCACGAAAATGCCTTTTCACAAGGATTTGGTAATGATCGGAGGGGGTAACCCCTAATCGCTCCGTCACGGCGCAAAACCATTTCGTCCCTGCCGCGACATGCCGAATCTCATCCGTCATGATTCGCCCCAACATGCGCGCCGTAACGGAATCGCCCACGCCTTCGAACCGTTCGATGGTGGCGGGCGTGATGTCGAGCGCGCGGGCCTCCAGCACCATCGGCACGATGGCGAGCCGGGCGAGAGCGTCGCCCGCCGTCTCGATCGCCGCTTGCCACAGGCCGTCATGGGCGGGAAGCGCGCCATAACAACTGCCCATCTGCCGCAGCCGCCGGTCGAGCAGGGCGAAATGCATCGCCTCTTCCGCGCCGACCCGCATCCAGTCGCTGACGAAGTCCGCCGGGAACTGCCCGCCGAACCGCCCGATCAGGTCGAAGGCGAGGTCGATGGCGACGAATTCGATATGGGCGAGGGCGTGGAGCATCGCGATCCGCGCCCGCTGAGACCCGATCTTCCCGCGCCGGGGCATTTTGTTGGGCGGGAGCAATTCGGGCGCGTCCGGGCGCGCGGGCCGGTCCGGCATGAGCGTGCCGAAGCGGTGCGCCAGCCTGCCGAGCCGCCACGCCCGCGCCACGGCGCGCGCGGCCATCAGCTTGCCGCGCGGATCGGGCGTCAGCAGCACATGGGCGCAGGCCGCGCCCACGCTGTCGATGGCGGCGGGCAGGGTCAAAGCGCCTGCGCGGCCTGCAGCACTTGCGCGGCATGGCCCTTCACCTTCACCTTGGGCCAGACGCGGGCGATCCTGCCGTCCGCGCCGATCAGGAAGGTGGACCGTTCGATCCCCATATATTTGCGGCCATAGAGCGATTTTTCGACCCATGTGCCAAAGGCTTCGCAGGCTGCGCCCGGCTCGTCGGAGGCGAGGGTGACGGTGAGGCCATATTTATCCGCGAATTTCTTGAGCTTCGCGGGCTTGTCCTTGGAAATGCCCACGATGGCCACGCCGAGTTTCGCGAAATCCGCGCCCAATTCGGTGAAATCCTTCGCCTCATTGGTGCAGCCGGGCGTGTCCGCCTTGGGATAGAAGTAGACGACCACCGGCTTGCCCCGATAGCGGGACAGGGTGAAATCCGCGCCGTCCGCGTCCTTGAGCGCCACGTCGGGCGCGCTGTCGCCTTGTTCCAGCATCATGGCTTCTCCTCATATGGCGCGGCGAGCGCCTCCCATGCGTCGCGGACGCTTTGCCGCGCATGGGCGTAGCTGTCCAGCAGCGCGTCCCAGCTTTCCATGCCGCAGGCGCGCGCGACCAGCGCCCTGCTCGCCTCGCGCGGTTCGGTCGATTGGGGCGAGACGAGGCGCGACACGACCAGATAGCGGGTGATGAGGTCGTGCGCGCCGATGAGGTCGCGGGGCAGATGCCCCGCCTCCGCCAGTTCCGCCAGCGCCTTGCCCAGATCGGGGCAGAAGGCCATGCCGTAGCGGAATTGCGAGATGTGGATCAGGAATTCGAGGTCGACGAGGCCGCCGGGGACCAGCTTCACGTCCATCTCGCCGACCGGGGGTTTATGCTTCGCGATGTCGGCGCGCATCTTCACCGCGTGGCGCGCCAGATCGTCGAAATCGCGGGGGCGCTCCAGCGTCTCGGTGAGGATGGCGTCAAGCGCCGCCCGCGCCTGCGGCGATCCGAACACGGGCCGGGCGCGGGTGAGAGCCAGATGCTCCCAATCCCACGCATCCTCCCGCTGATATCTGGCGAAGCTGTCGAGACTGACCGCCAGCAACCCCTGCGCGCCCGAAGGCCGCAGCCGCGTATCCACTTCATAAAGCGGCCCGGCGGCGGTGGCGACGGAGAGGGCGTTGGTGATCCGCTGGCCCAGGCGGTTGAAATATTGCGTCGCGCCCAGAGACTTGGGACCGTCCGATTCCGCCATGAAATCGCCGGTGAAGAGATAGACGAGATCGAGGTCCGACGCATGGGTCAGCACGCCGCCGCCCATGCGGCCCAGCGCCAGTATGACCAGTTCGCCGCCCGGAACCTTGCCATGCTGCGCCTCGAACTCCGCGACGGTGGCCGCGCCCAGCGCCTCGATGGCGGCCTCCGCCACGCGGGCATAGCCGCGCCCGACCTCCAGCGGATCGCTACCCCGGACGATCTGCGCGCCCAGGGCGAAGCGGCGGTCGTTCACCCGCTGGCGCACGCGGTCGAGCAGGGTCTGATAATCCTCGCCCGGTTCCAGATGCGCGAATTGCGCCGCCAATATGTCCACCGGGGGCGGCGGATCGAAGGCGGTCGAATCGATGAGGCCGTCGAGCAGTTCCGCCCGACGCCCCAGCGCGTCGGCGAGCGTCGGCGCGTGGCTCAATATCTCCGCCAGCAATTCGACGAGGGCGGGGCGTGCGGCCAGCAGCTTGAAGAAGTTGATCGCGCTCGGCAACCGCCCGATCATGTCGTCCAGCCGGTTGAGCGCCCGGTCCGGGTCCGGCGCCTGCCCCAGCGCACGCATCAGGCCGGGCAGCAGTTCCTCCAGCGCCTCGCGCGCGGGCGCGCCGCGGAGCGCGCGGACGGTGCCGCCGCGCCAGCGGGTGACGCGGGCGAAGGGCGTTTCCACATCGGCAAAGCCCATCTCGCCCAACTGCGCCTTCAGCCGGTCCTCGTCATGGGACAGGCCCGCATCCTCCTGTTCCGGGGTCAGCCGGTCGTAATTGCGCCCGACCCACTCCACGTCCGGGCGCAGCAGGTCCAGCAGCGCATCGCCGTCCGCGACGCCATGAAGCCGCGCCACATTGTCGAGCGCCTCGGCCTGTCTGGGCAATTCATGGGTCTGGCGGTCCTCCACCATCTGCAGGCGATGCTCGATGGTGCGGAAGAGGACATAGGCTTCGTCCAGCCGTGCCGACACTTCGGGTTCGAACACGCCCGCCTGCGCCAGCGCCGCCAGAGCTTCCCGCGTGTTGCCGGACCGCAGCGCCGGATTGCGGCCGCCATGGATCAATTGATGCACCTGCGCGAAGAATTCCACCTCGCGGATGCCGCCGCGCCCGCGCTTGAGGTCATAGCCCGGCCCGAAAGCCTGACCCTGCGCATAATGGTCGCGGATGCGGCGCGAAATGTCGGTGATCGCGTCGATGGCTCCGAAGTCGAGGCTCCGCCGCCAGACGAAGGGCCGGATCGCCTGCATGAAATAGTCGCCCAGCGCGATGTCGCCCGCCGCCGGACGCGCGCGGATGAAGGCGGCCTGTTCCCACCCCAGCGCGGTCGATTCATAATAGCCGATGGCCGCATCCACCGGCAGCGCGATGGGCGTGGCTTCGGGCGAGGGGCGCAGGCGCAGGTCGACGCGGAAGACATAGCCGTCGCCGTCGCGCGCCGTCAGCAATTCGCTCATCCGCCGCCCGATGCGCACGGCGGCGTCGGCCACATCCTCCCGCTCGCCATGGGGCAGCGTGGCGGGGTCGTAGAGCAGGATCGGATCGATGTCCGACGAATAATTGAGTTCCCGGCTGCCATGCTTGCCCAGCGCCAGCACGACGAAGCCGCGCGGATCGGCATCGGGATAGCGTTCGGCCATGGCGGTGCGGAGCGCTTCCTCCAGCGCCTCGTCCGCGAAATCGGACAGGGTGCGGGTCACGCGGTCGAGGTGCCATGCGCCCGACAGGTCCGCCGCCGCCGTCACCAGCGCCAGCGCCCCGCGCCGCCGCCGCAGCGAGCGGGCGATGTTGTCGTCCCCTTCCGCCACGGTCCGCGCCGCCGCCATGGCAGCGTCATGATCGCCAGTCGCCAATATTTCCGTCACCGCCGGAAAGCGATCCAGCAGCCGCGCGAGAAAAGGCGAATGCGCCCGGATGCGTGCCTGCGTGTCCGCCCAGTCTGTCACCATTCCTTCTCCCATAGGCATAGCCTATCGCTTCGCCCCGCGACGAAATCCAGAAACTTTTGCGCGTCCCGTCCGTTCTTAAGCGCATGGACATGCATCGCAAAATGGCTGGCCGATCGATGAAGCGCCCTGACGCAGGGCGCGGCCGGATCGTGACCGTCGCTCCGCCCTCGCCGGGCGAAGGGATCGGCAGGGCCTTGCATTCCGCTTACCGCTCCATCGTGCGGGAAGGCGTGCCGGACGATATGCTGGCCTTGCTGGCGCAGCTCGACCGGCCTTGATGGTGCGAGTGGAAACCCGAGTGGAAGGCGGTTTTGGGCCCTGCGGCAAGCTCACGACAAACGAAATATGTGACTGAAAATGGCCGAAAACGGAAGAGCAATGCACCCCCACTCCCAAGGCCTCACAATGTAAAAGGCCCGCCACGCGCCTTTGCGTGGTGGGCCTTTTCAGTGCGTGAAGCATGAGACGGGCAATGTCGCGCCGACGGGCTTCCGGTTGATCCGGCCGGACGCCCCGGTCAGCGCTTATTCGCCATCGTCATCCGCTTCGTCGGGTCCGGTCATCATCCCTTCGGCGACTTCTTCGGTCTTGCCGCGGATCGCCCGTTCCAGACGTTCCGCCATTTCGGGATTTTCCTTGAGGAACGTCTTGGCGTTCTCCCGGCCCTGTCCGATGCGGACGGAGTCGTAGGAGAACCATGCGCCCGATTTCTCGACGATGCCCGCCTTGACGCCCAGATCGAGGATCTCGCCGATCTTGGAGATGCCTTCGCCATACATGATATCGAATTCCACCTGCTTGAAGGGCGGGGCGACCTTGTTCTTCACCACCTTCACGCGGGTCGCGTTGCCGACGATGTCGTCGCGATCCTTGATCTGGCCGGTGCGGCGGATGTCGAGACGCACCGAGGCGTAGAATTTGAGCGCATTGCCGCCGGTCGTCGTTTCGGGATTCCCGTACATGACGCCGATCTTCATGCGGACCTGGTTGATGAAGATGACGAGGCAGCGCGAACGGCTGATCGATCCGGTCAGCTTGCGCAGCGCCTGACTCATCAGGCGGGCCTGAAGGCCGACATGGCTGTCGCCCATCTCGCCCTCGATCTCAGCCCGGGGCACGAGCGCGGCGACAGAATCCACCACCAGCACGTCGATGGCGTTCGAGCGGACCAGCGTGTCGACGATCTCCAGCGCCTGCTCGCCGGTGTCGGGCTGCGACACGATCAGTTCGTCGATGTCGACGCCCAGCTTCTTCGCATAGGCCGGATCGAGCGCATGTTCGGCGTCGACGAAGGCCGCGACGCCGCCATTCTTCTGCGCTTCGGCGATGGCGTGGAGCGCCAGCGTGGTCTTGCCGGAGCTTTCCGGTCCGTAAATCTCGACGATGCGGCCGCGCGGCAGACCGCCGATGCCGAGCGCGATGTCGAGGCCCAACGAGCCGGTCGAAATCGATTCGATCTCAATCTTCTCCCGGCTGCCCAGCTTCATCGCGGAGCCTTTGCCGAATGCGCGGTCGATCTGGGCAAGGGCCGCTTCCAACGCTTTTTGTCTGTCCATTGTGCCTGTCTTCTTGGAATCGATAAGTGAGAGCATTGCGGTCATGGCCCTGTCCCCTGTCAAGCGGAGCGCGCCGATTCTTCCGGCGTGTGGCCATCATGTATCCTGTTTGTTCCACAAGAACAAGAGGGGAACAGAATTTTCCTATTCCTTCTCCAGCAGCTTGCCCAGGGCGCGTTCCACCGCGCCGATGGTGAAGGGCTTGGCGAGCGCCGGCCGGTCCGCATAGGCGGTCGGCAGATCGTCGGCCATCCCGCCCGTCGCGAAGATGAAGGGGATGGCGTTTTCGACGAGGATGTCGGCCACGGGCCAGCTTTTCTCCCCCTGCAGATTGCAGTCGAGCAGCGCCGCGTCGAACCCGCCCTGCCGCGCCAGCGCGCAGGCTTCCTCCACCGAGGAGGCCAGACCGTGCAGCCGGTAGCCGAGCGATTCGAGATAATCCTCCAGCATCATGCCGATCATCGCTTCATCCTCGACGACCAGGATGGATTTGCCGTCCGACATGCGTGCCTTTCCCTGTTGCGGAAACGCTTCGCTATCGTATCGGATGCGGCTTGCCCAGCCCTAATGGGCTGATCCAGCGCAAGGTCATTCCGCCATCGGGCGCAGCGCCAGCGCATCGCGCGCGGCTTCGGCCAGTTGGCTGACGGAGAAGGGCTTGGGAAGGAAGGCGACATTGGCGATGTCGATCGATTTGCGAAGCTGTTCCTCGGCATAGCCTGACATGAAAAGCACCGGAAGATCGGGGTGCATCTGGCGCGCGCGGGCGACCATGGAGGGGCCGTCCATATTGGGCATGACCACATCGGAAATGAGCAGATCGATGCTTTCGTCCCCGGCCAGAACCTCCAGCCCCTGTTCGCCGTCATGGGCGGTGAGGACCTTGTAGCCCTGCCGCGCGAGCGCGCGTTCGGCGACGGCGCGGACCATGTCCTCATCCTCCACCAGCAGGATGGTGCCGCTGCCCCATGTCTCGCTGCGGCGGACGGGAGCTTGTGGGCGGACGGCCTGATCGACGTCCGCGCCGCGATAGACGGGAAGATAGATGACGAAACTGGCGCCGCGTCCGGGGTCCGATTCGGCGAAGATATAACCGCCCGATTGCTTGACGATGCCGTAGACGGTGGAGAGGCCGAGGCCCGTGCCCTTGCCCAGTTCCTTGGTGGTGAAGAAGGGCTCGAAGATCTTGGCCAGCACGTCCGGCGCGATGCCAAGGCCCGTGTCGGAGACGCGCAGGGCGGTATAGTCGGCGGCCGGCAGGATCTGATGCCCCATTTCGCGCACCCGGGCGGCGGGCACGGCATAGGTCTGGATGTTGAGCGTGCCCCCCTGCGGCATGGCGTCGCGGGCGTTGACGGCGAGGTTCACGATCACCTGTTCCAACTGGCCGGGGTCCGCGCGCACCGCGCCCAGATTGCGGCCATGGCTGACCTCCAGCTTCACGCTTTCGCCGAGCAGGCGTTTCAGCAGGTTGGAGACGTCTGCCACGATGTCCGGCAGTTGGAGTATCTGCGGGCGCAGCGTCTGCTGGCGGGAGAAGGCGAGCAATTGCCGCGTCAGGCCCGCCGCGCGGTTGCTGTTCGACTTGATCTGCTGAATGTCGTCATAATCGCTGTCGCCCGGCGTATGGCGCATCAGCATCAGGTCGCAATGGCCGATGATCGCGGTCAAGATGTTGTTGAAGTCATGCGCGACGCCGCCCGCGAGCTGGCCGATGGCCTGCATCTTGGTCGCCTGCGCCACTTGCCGCTTGAGCCGGCTTTCCTCGCTATTGTCCTTGAGGCTGAGGAGCACCGCCGCTTCGCCCAGGCCGCGCACGCCCGCCAGGCTGAGCGCGGTTGGTTCGTCCGGCTGCTCGCGCAGGCGCACGGCGATGTCGCCCGACATTTGCGGGCCGACCGCGAAACGGCGCACGGCGTCGGCCACCGCCGCCTGATCCTCCCGCACGACGAGGTCACCGGGATAGCTGGTCTTTTCACCCGGCTTCAATCCCACGGCGCGGCAGAAGGCGTTGTTGAGGAACAGCATCCGCCCGTCGCGGTCCGCCATGGCGAGGCCGAAGGGCAGGAGCGAGAGCAGCGTCTCGATATAGGAAAGGGCGGAGGTTCCCCCGCCGCCACCCGGCTCGTCGATGAGGAGGAGGAGCATCGGCCCGTCCTGACCGCTACTCTGTCCGCCCCCGCCCGGCTGGGCTGCGCGGCGCAACGGCACCTGAAGCAGACGCAGCGGCAAGCCGCCGGTCTGCTCGCGGGCGAGGAACAGGCGTCCCTTGTCGTCCACGCGCATGTGCGAGGCGAAATCGCGGCCGGTGGCGTTGGCGTCGATCCGCCCCACGGCGCGCAGCAGGAACGCGCCATTGGCGGCCCGGATGCGCCCTTCTCCGCCGATCAGCACCGCCATGACGCCCGCTTCGCCCAACTGCCGCCCCGCCTCGCCGGTCAGCAGACGATGCACGTCGTCCAGCGCGCTGGGCTGGCGGACGGGGGTGAAGCGCCAGAGCAGATAATCCTCCGCCCGGCCCGTGCGGCCGATCTCCACGTCCAGCCGCAGCGCGCCATGCGCCATGCCGCGCACCGCCGCTTCGCCATCCTTCCACGCCTTGCGCGCGGCGGCGGCGAGCTTTTCCGTGACGGCGCCGTCCGCGACCATGGCGGGCGGCGTGGGATAGCCCGCGAACCATTCGCCGAAAAGGTCGCTGGCGCAGAGCAGGCGGCCGGTGCGGTCGGTGACGGCGATGGCGACATTGGAAGCGTCGGCGGCGGCGCGGGCCACGGTCCAGTCGGGCACCGCTTCGCTATCGGGCGCGGCGGGGGGATAGACGTGGCGGAACCAGGAAAGCAGGGCGGCGGCGACCAGCACGGCCGCGCCGAAACCCGCCGCCAGCGCCCAGTCGCCCACCGCATAAAGGACAAGACCCGCAGAGATCAACGCGGCGGCGATCAGCGACGGCAGCGCAAGGCGCGAAGGCGGTTGCGCCAGCCACGCATCATCCTTGCTTTTCAACCGGGTGGCCATGCCGCGCTCCCCCTGCGCCCTCTTCGCAACCGCCTCCCGCCAACGATCAGACGGGAGCGATTTCCTCCAATGCGCTGCTTTCGGGCGGCTTGCCAGTCCTCAATTTGCGCGCATGCCATTTCCGGCCCATGCGATGGCGCCAGAACCAGTCGGCGAGGAAATAGCCGACAGCGGCGGCGGCGAAGGAAATCAGCGCCAGACCGAAGAGCAAGGCGGGCGCGGCTTCCGAAAAGAGCCAGGCGCACCATTGGCCGATGGTCGCATGACCGTCGACCAGCGCCATGAAGCCCGACGCGTCGGCGGTGCGCCCCAGCATCCAGTTGCCGATAAAGACCGACGCCCAGAGGATGAAGGGCGTGGTCGCCGGATTGGAGAGGAAGGTCATCGCGGCGGCGACCGGGATGTTCGCGCGGAAAGGCAGCGCCAGCAGCGCCGCGCCCGCGATCTGCACGCCGGGGATCAGCAGGAAGATGCCGACCAGCAGGCCCAGCGCCACGCCGCGCGGCACCGACCGCCGGGTGAAACGCCAGAGCGAGGGTTCCAGCACGCGATGCGCCACCGGGGCGAGGAAGCGGTTATTCTCCAGCGACTCCCGGGTGGGGGCGTTGGCATGCCACCAGCGGGTGAAGCGCCCCATGCTCGCTTTAGGCCCCATCAGCCGTGCGCCTTCATGATGCGCTGCTGATCGCGCTTCCAGTCGCGTTCCTTGATCGTCTCACGCTTGTCATGGGTCTTCTTGCCCCTGGCCAGCGCCAGTTCGACCTTCGCCTTGCCCCGGCTGTTGAAATAGATCGACAGCGGCACCAGCGTCATACCCTTGCGCTCGACCGCGCCGTGCATCCGGGCGATCTCCCGTTCATGCAGCAGCAGCTTGCGGGGGCGCTTGGGTTCGTGATTATAGCGGTTGCCATGGCTGAATTCGGGAATGTTGCTGTTGACCAGCCACACCTGCTCGCCCTTCACCTCGGCATAGCTTTCGGCGATATTCCCTTCGCCGAAGCGCAGCGATTTGACCTCCGTGCCTTGCAGGGCGATGCCCGCTTCGAACACATCCTCCAGGAAATATTCGAAGCGCGCGCGCCGGTTCTCGGCGACGATCTTCTTCTTGTCGAATGTTTCGGGACGGGGACGGGCCATGACTTCCAGAACTAACCTATGCGCTTTTCAATATAGGATCGCCGGCCGGTCAGACCAGACCGGCGATCTCCAGCGCCCGGTCGACGGCGGCCCGGCTCGATTCCGAGGGCCATGTGATCGGCAGCCGGACGTCGCCGGGCATGTCGGGCCGGACGCGCGTGAGGGCATATTTGACAGGGCCGGGTGAAGAATCGCTGAACAAGGCGTCGTGTAGCGGATAAAGCCGGTCGTGCAGGGCCAGCGCGCCGGTCCAGTCGCCGCGCGCGCAGGCCGCCTGAAATTCGGCGCACAGGCGCGGCGCGACGTTCGCGGTGACGGAGATGCACCCCCGGCCACCCGACGCGTTGAAGGCAAGCGCGGTTTCGTCATTGCCCGAAAGCTGGCAGAAGTCCGGCCCGCAGGCGAGGCGCTGCGCGGTGACCCGCCCCAGATTCCCGGTGGCGTCCTTGATCCCCACGATGGTGCGGAAATCCTGCGCGAGGCGATGGATCGCCGGCACGCCGATGTCGGTGATGGTGCGACCGGGCACATTGTAGATGAGGATCGGCAGGTCGCAGCGTTCGGCCAGATAGGCGTAATGGCGATAGATGCCTTCCTGATTCGGCTTGTTGTAATAGGGAACGACCACCAGCGCGGCATCCGCGCCCGCAGACTGCGCGGCGAACATATGTTCAAGGGCGATGCGCGTGTCGTTCGATCCGCAGCCCGCGATCACCGGAACCCGGCCCGCCACCTGGTCGACGCAGATCGCGATCACGCGATTATGTTCCGCCACCGTCATGGTCGAGCTTTCCCCGGTGGTTCCGCAGGGGACGAGGCCGCTGCTGCCCTCCGCAATCTGCCAGTCGACAAAGGCGCGGAAGGCCCCTTCGTCGATCGCCCCGTCGCGAAAGGGCGTCACAAGAGCCGGCATGGACCCCGAAAACATGTTTTTACTCCTTCAATTCTCCGGGATTCCGGGGCATTGTTTGCTTGAAGCGGGCGCTATAGCGCGTCATTCAGGGCCTGATAAGGATGCAATTGCGATTATGTCCATAATGCGCTCACCCTTTTATCCCGATGGTTTGATGGTTCGTATGCCCTTGATCGCCTTTTTGCTCGCCACCGCCAGCGCCAGCGCGCAGGTGGATGCCCCCGCCGCCTCCAATCCCAATTTCCCGCCGGGCGCGGTCGTCCAGCCGCTTCCGGGGCAGGGCAGCCCGCAAAGCAGCAGCAGCCAGTGGAATCAGGTGAGCGGACGGGTCGGCGTTTCCCCCGACGCTTCGATCAATGCCGCGATCAGCCAGTGGCGCACGTTGCAACAAAGCGACGGTCTGGGTTCATCCACCTATATGAGCTTCATCATGGCCAATCCCGGCTGGCCGGGCGAGGACAGGATGCGGCGGCTGGCGGAAACCGGGATCAATCCCGACAGCTACGATCCCCGGCAGGTCGCGGCCTTCTTCGCCCGCTTCCCGGCGCGCACGGCGGTGGGCCATGCCCGCAACGCGCTGGCGCTGATGCAGCTCGGCCGGATGGACGAGGCGCGTGTCGCGGCGCGCAATGCGTGGACCGGCGGATCGCTGTCACCCACGGACGAGGCGCGGCTGCTCCAGCTGTTCGGATCGGGCTTCAGCGCCGCCGATCATGACCAGCGCGCCGACATCTTGCTGTGGGGCAATGACGTGATGGGCGCGACGCGGATGCTGGCCTATGTCTCGCCCGCGCGTCGCCCGGTCTATGCGGCCCGGATCGCTTTCCGCCAGAAGGCGCCCGACGCGGCCATGAAGATGCAGGCCGCCGAAATGCTGGGCGCGACCGATGCGGGCTTCGTCGCGGACAAGGCGATCTGGCTGCGCGACACCGGCAACTGGGTCGCGGCGCGGCAATATCTGGCCAACCGGCCCACGCTCAGCTTCCGCCCCGGCAATGCCGAGAAATTCTACGAGGTGCTGCTGGGTCAGGCGCGCGCTTCGGCCAATGACAGCCAGTGGAGCTTCGCCTGGGGCATCGCCAGCAGGATCGACGACGCTTATTTGCCTGGCACGGACGTCAGCACACGGCCTATCGGCGAACGCGACGATTATACCAGCCTCGCTTGGCTGGCGGGGACGACGGCCTTTTATAATCTCAACCGGCCCGCCGACGCGGTGAGCATGTTCCGCCGCTACGCCGCCGCCGCCAAGTCGCCTCAGACGCAGTCCAAGGGCTATTATTGGGCGGGGCGCGCCGCGCTCGCCGCCGGGGACGCGGCTTCGGCCAACAGCTATTTCCAGCAGGCGGCGGTCTTCCCCGACCAGTTCTACGGCCAGCTTTCGCTGGAGCGGCTGGGCCGTCCCATCCCCGCTCCCGCCGTCCATGAGCAGGAAGTGGCGATCTCCTCCGCCGACCGGGCGGCGTTCAACAATCGCTCCGTGGTGCGCGCCGTCCGCGCTTTGGGCGCGATGGGCTATTGGGAGGACCAGAGCAAGTTCGCCCGCGCCATCGCCAATAATGCCGACAGCGACAGCGATCATTATCTGGCCGCCGAACTCGCCAGGAGCATCGGCCGCCCGGACATGGGCGTGATGGTCGGCCGCCGCGCCGTCTCCAGCGGCCTCACCGGCTATGGCGAAAGCGCCTTTCCGCGCGTGCCGGTGCCGCCTTCGGCCCAGTCCAACTGGACGATGGTCCACGCCATCGCCCGGCAGGAAAGCCAGTTCGACCGCGCCGCCGTCAGTCACGCGGGGGCACGGGGCCTGATGCAGCTCATGCCCGGCACCGCGCGGGAGCAGGCGGGCAAGCTCGGCCTCAGCTACACGCCCGGATCGCTCACCAGCGACACCAGCTATAACATCATGCTGGGGTCGGCCTATTTCGAGCGGATGATGAGCTATTATGGGGGCAGCTATCCTCTGGCGGTGGCGGCCTATAATGCAGGCCCCGGCAATGTGAACAAATGGATCGCGGCCAATGGCGACCCCCGCATGCCGGGCGGTGACTGGCTGCGCTGGATCGAGAGCATCCCGATCTTCGAAACGCGCAACTATGTGCAGCGCGTGCTGGAAAATGCCGTCGTCTATGAGGCGATGAACCCGGACCGGGCGCGGTTCCGGGGCACCAATGCCGTGCTCAGCCGCTATCTGGGGAAGCAGACACCGGGCTGAACCTGCGCTAAAGGGGCGGCATGAACGCGCATCCCAACTATATCTCGCCCGAAGGCTTCGCGAAGCTGCGCGCGGAATATGACCATCTGCTGGGCGTCGAGCGGCCCCGCATCGTCGAGGTGGTGAGCTGGGCGGCGGGCAATGGCGACCGCAGCGAGAATGGCGACTATCTCTACGGCCGCAAACGGATGCGGGAGATTGACGGGCAACTACGCCGTTTGTCGAAGAAAATGAAGGATGCCAAAGTCGTCGATCCCCGCGCGCAACCGGACAAGAGCCGGGTCTATTTCGGCGCGATCGTCACCATCGCGGACGAGGACGACCATCACCGCACCGTCACCATCGTCGGCAATGACGAGGCGGACGCGAGCGCGGGCCGGATCGGCTGGGGTTCCCCCATCGCGCGGGCGCTGCGCGGCGCGGCCGCAGGCGACCTGCGGCGGGTGATGCTGCCCGCCGGGGAAAAGGAATATGAGGTGATGGCGATCCGCTACCCGGAATAGAGGAGCGTAGAGAGCAGCAGATCGGTTTTGTCTGCTTCCGGGTGGAAAGCGGGCGGGTTGCCTTCCGACCTCCCTTCACCCTGAATAGGTGCGAACGTCCGCCATTGGCCGCGCGGCGCTATCCCAGGACTGCGTGTTGCAAGCACCTCGACCGCCTGCCTTTAACAGGCTGTTTACGCGCAAATCCTATGATCGCTCGGCTTGGCGAGGAGTGGCAGGGTGTCCTACGAAAATTCCGGGCTTGTGAACCGGCAGGAATTTGCGCGGATGCGAACCGGACTTGGGACGGCCTTCATAAGGGTGCTGGGCTATTTCCGGGAGGATGGCGACAAGGCCGTCGGCCTGATCGAACAGGCGTTCCGGGACCGCAGCGCCGCGGCTCTGATCAGTCCGGCCCATAAGCTGAAGGGGGAAGCGGCCCAGTTCGGCGCCCATCGGCTGAGCGCCATGGCGGAAGAAATCGAGATGGTCGCGCGCCGCTGCGTCGAAACCCATGAAGGGCCAGAAGAACTGATCGAGATCGTGGTCGCGCTGCGGCCCTGTTTCGCCGAGACGCTGATGCTGCTCGACCGGGAAGCCCATCCGCCGGCCCCGCGCAAGGCGGCTGGTTTCGGCCGCCGCCCATCTGGCGCGGCCATCGGGTTCGGCCGGGCGGTCTGACGCCCGACGATTTAGGACCAATCGACATTCAGGAGATGGCGTGGCGAGCCAAGGGCCAGCGCCAGCTAAAATGGTGGTTTTCCGTGACCCGGAGCGCAGCGTGCATAAAG
>JASGDV010000176.1:0-37839 GCA_049841255.1 Sphingobium sp. | reverse complement strand
CTTAGTCTCACGCTAATTAAAATGCACCGTGCTCCTGCGAAGGCAGGAGCCCAGATCAGGCGGTAGAACTGGGCTCCTGCCTTCGCAGGAGCACGGCCGAGTCTAAGCGGACGGACTGCTCCCTACCCAAATCCGTCTTACCTCCGGAAGCCCTCCGCCGCCGCGCAGGCCAACTGATCGGCGCGTTCGTTTTCCGGATGGCCTGCATGGCCCTTCACCCATTGCCATGTCACCTGATGGCGGGCGGCGGCTTTCACTAGCGCCTGCCAGATTTCGGCATTCTTGACCGGCTTTTTATCCGCCGTCTTCCAGCCATTCTTCTGCCAGCCGAAGACCCATTTGGTGATGCCGTCCATCACATATTTGCTGTCGGTATAGAGCGTCACCCGGCAGGGGCGCTTGAGCGTGTCCAGCGCTTCCACCGCCGCCATCATCTCCATGCGATTGTTGGTGGTCTGCGCCTCGCCGCCGGATATTTCCCGTTCCCTGTCGCCAAAGCGCAGCACCGCGCCCCAGCCGCCGGGGCCGGGATTGCCCTTGCAGGCGCCGTCGGTGAAAATCTCGACCTGGGGAAGATCGCTCATGCGCCCAGCAATTCCGCCACATCGGCCTTCGCATAGAAATCGAGACGGCGCAGGAAAGCGAGCGGATCCTTGCGCGTCACCAGCGCATCGGCGGGCGTGTTGATCCAGTCATAGGCGCGCGTCAGCAGGAAGCGCAAAGCCGCCCCCCGACACAGGACCGGAAACGCCGCCCGCTCCGCCTCCGACAGCCCGTGCGTCTCCGCATAGCCCGCGCCCAGCGCCGCCGCCCGGTCGCCATGCCAGATCGCGCCGTCATGGCTGAACACCCATGCGCTGTGCGTGACGGCCAGGTCATAGGCGCGGATGTCGGTGCAACTGAAATAAAAGTCGATGAGGCCCGTCACCTCATCCCCCAGCATCAGCACATTGTCAGGGAAAAGGTCGGCATGGATGACGGCGCGGGGCAGGCCGGCGGGCCAATGCGCGTCGAGGAAGGCCAGCTCCTGCGCCACCCGCGCACCAAGGCCCGGCGCGATCCGATCGAAATCCTCCCCGCATTTCGCCGCCAGATCATGCCAGCCCGGCAGGTCGAGCGCATTGCGCCGTTCGCCTGTGAAGCCTTCGGCCGCGCGGTGCATCGCCCCCAGCGCCGCGCCTGCCGCGCGCGACTGGGCCACGGTCGGCTCTGTGACGGAAATGCCGGTCAGGAACTCGATCAGGCAGGCGGGCCGCCCGGCAAGCTGTTGCAGCCGAGTCCCGTCCCGCGCCGGAATGAAGCGCGGCACCGGCATCCCCCGCGCGCCCAGATGGTCGAGCAGGTCCATGAAGAAGGGCAGGTCCGCCTCATCCACCCGCTTTTCGTAGAGGGTGAGGATATAACGATGTCCATTCCCGTCCGCGCCGGTGGTTTCGAGTAGATAATTGCTGTTCTCCACCCCCTCGGCGATGCCCTTGGCGGACACGAGGTAGCCTGCGTCATAGCGGGTCAGAAAGGCGTCGATGTCCTCGGCGGGAACATGGGTATAGACGGCCATGGTTACGCCGTCTCCAGACCGCGCGGCAGCTTGAAGGCGATGCGTTCCTGCGCGGTTTCCACCTGTTCCTCCCTCACGTCGAAATGGCGCGCGATCAGGTCCACGACTTCCCGCACCAGCACTTCCGGGGCCGATGCGCCCGCCGTAAGCCCCAGCGTCTTCACGCCCTTCAGCCAGTCGAGGTCGATATCCTCCGCCCGCTGGATCAACCGGGCGGGCGTGCCTTCGCGCTCGGCCACCTCGACGAGGCGCACGGAATTGGAGCTGTTGGGCGCGCCGATCACGTACAGCGCGTCGCAGCGGGGCGCGATGGCCTTGACCGCCGCCTGCCGGTTCGACGTGGCATAACAGATGTCCTCGCCCTTGGGCGGCTGGATCGCAGGGAAGCGCCGCTCCAGCACCGCGACGATGGCGGCGGTGTCGTCCACCGACAGCGTGGTCTGCGTCAGGAAAGCGAGATTGCCGGGATCGGTGGGCATGAAAGCCTCTGCATCCTCCACCGTCTCGATCAGCGTCATCGTGCCTTCGGGCACCTGCCCCAGCGTGCCGATGACTTCGGGATGTCCCTTATGCCCGATGAAAAGGATGTGGCGGTCCGCCTTCACATGGCGTTCGGCCTGCCGGTGAACCTTGCTCACCAACGGGCAGGTGGCGTCCAGATAGGAAAGGCCGCGCTCCTGCGCTTCGGCAGGCACCGCCTTGGGCACGCCATGGGCGGAAAAGACGACCGGCACGCCGTCGGGCACCTGATCCAGTTCCTCGACGAACACCGCCCCCTTCGCCTTCAGATTGTCCACCACATATTTGTTGTGGACGATTTCATGGCGGACATAGACCGGCGCTCCATATTTCTCGATGGCGCGCTCCACGATCACGATGGCGCGGTCGACACCGGCGCAAAAACCGCGCGGGGCGGCGATCAGCAGCGTCATCGGCGGAAGGGGCGAAGGGGCGTTCGTCATCAACGGCGGCTCTAGGCGAATGTGGCGCGCGATGAAAGCGGCTTCCTTTCGGTTGCGCGGGCGGCAGGGGATGGATAAGGAAGCCGGACGCCTGAGCCAAGGGCCCATGCCAAGGAACCGCCTGTGACATTGCCTCGTATCGCCCTGACCGGAATGATTCTTCTTGCTCTTGCTGGCTGTTCGCGCCGGGGAGAGATCGATGCGACGGGCGGCATCGTCGCCGTGCGTTCGGCCTGCCCGGTCGCCGCAATCCCTGCCTATACGGGCGACATCACGCTGTTCAACCCGGCGCAGAGCCGGGACGCATCGGCCATCGACGTGGTGGCGAACATCACCGACCTGCGCTCCACCTGCGCGGACGGCGAGCAATTCTATACCGAGGCGACCTTCACCGTGAACGCCCGCCGCAGCGACCCGACCGGGGCGCGGCAGGTGACTTTGCCCTATTTCTCCGCCGTGGTGCGCGGCGGCAACGCCGTGATCGCCAAGCGGGTTGGACAAGTGACGCTGAACTTCGAGCCGGGCCAGTATCGCGCCAGCGCGACGGCGAAGGCCGGTTCCTATGTCGACAAGGCGGCGGCCACGCTGCCCGACGACATTCAGCGCCGCATCACCTCCAAGCGCAAGGCAGGGGACGAGGACGCGGCCATCGACCCCTTCTCGCAGCCGGACGTGAAGGCGGCGCTGCAGCGAACCAGCTTCGAGCTGCTCATCGGGTTCAACCTGACCCAGGATCAGCTCAAATATAACGCCACGCGCTAAGCCCAGCCCATTTTCCCCGTTCGGGCTGAGCTTGTCGAAGCCCTCTTCTTGAAGAAAAGGGCGGCCCCCTTCGACGCTGCCTGCGGCGTCGCTCAGGACAGGCTTAGACAGGCTCAGGGCGAACGGGACTTGCAGAAAGTCCGTTCAAGTGTCCCTATACACCCGTTTCACTGCCCATCTGAACGCCGTGCTCGACGCGCTGGAGGCGGACGGCGCGTTGCCCGCCGGCCTCGCTCGCAAGTCCGTGACGGTCGAGCCTCCGCGCGATCCTTCGCATGGCGACCTTGCCACCAACGCCGCGATGGTGCTGGCCAAGCCCGCGGGCACCAATCCGCGCGCGCTGGCGGAAAAGATCGTCGCGGGCCTCGTCGCGCTGGATGAGGTGGAGAGCGCCGAGATCGCCGGACCGGGCTTCATCAACATGCGCCTCACGGACGCGACATGGCGCGCCGAACTGGCCGCGATCCATGCCGAGGCGGAGGAATATGGCCGCTCCGACACCGGCGCGGGCGTGACCGTCAATGTCGAATATGTCTCCGCCAACCCGACCGGCCCCATGCATATGGGCCATTGCCGGGGAGCGGTGGTGGGCGACGCGCTCGCCACGTTGCTGGAGGCGATCGGCCACAAGGTCATCCGTGAATATTATATCAACGACGCGGGCGGACAGGTGGACGTCCTCGCCCGCTCGGCCCATCTGCGCTACCGCGAGGCGCTGGGTCAGGAAGTGGGCGGGATTCCCGAAGGACTTTATCCCGGCGACTATCTGGTGCCGGTCGGGCAGGCGCTGGCCGCCGAATATGGCGACACCTATGTCGCCGCTCCGGAAAGCGAATGGCTCGTCCCGTTCCGCACCAAGGCCGTCGCCGCGATGATGGAGATGATCCGCAGCGACCTCGCGTTGCTCGGCATCCATCATGACGTCTTCTCCTCCGAAGCGGAATTGCAGGCGGCGGGCAAGCCCGAAGCGGCGGAGAAATGGCTGCGCGACCACGACCTCGTCTATGACGGCGTGCTCGAAGCCCCCAAGGGCGAGACGCCGGAGGATTGGGAGCCGGTGGAACTGCCGCTGTTCCGTTCGACGAGGTTCGGCGACGATCAGGACCGCCCGATCAAGAAGTCGAACGGAAGCTGGACCTATTTCGGCGCGGACATGGCCTATCATTTCCAGAAGGCCCAGACCGCCGACCAATTGATCGACATCTGGGGCGCGGACCATGCGGGCACGGTGAAGCGCATCCAGGCCGCCGTCGCCGCGCTGACCGAAGGCAAGGCGCGCTTCGACGTGAAGCTGATCCAGATGGTCCGCCTGCTCCGCGACGGCGAGCCGGTGAAGATGTCCAAGCGCGCGGGCAATTTCGTGACGCTCGCCGATGTGGTGCGCGAAGTCGGCAAGGATGTCGTCCGTTTCACCATGCTGACGCGCAAGGCCGACGCGCAGATGGACTTCGACTTCGCCAAGGTGGTGGAAGCGTCGAAGGACAATCCGGTCTTCTACGTCCAATATGCCCATGCGCGCATTTCCTCGCTCGGGCGGCGGGCGGAGGAGGCGGGGATGGAGCTTCCCGCCCCCGACCTGTCCCGCCTTGGGACGGAGGAATTGAATCTGGTGAAGCTCGCCGCCCAGTTCCCCCGCGTGGTGGAGGGCGCGGCGCAGGCCCGCGAGCCGCATCGTATCGCCTTCTATCTCAATGACTTGGCATCGGCCTTTCATGGCTGGTGGAACATCGGCAATGACAATCCGCAAGCGCGCGTCATCCTTCAGGACGATCCGGCGACCACTTCTGCACGGCTTTTCTTGAGCCGCGGAATAGGGCAGATAATCCGCAACGGGCTGGCCCTGATGGGTGTGGCCGCGCTGACAGAGATGCAGTGAGGGAAAGCGGAGTTCTGAACGATGGGCGATTATGCGCGGGGCCGGTTGGATCTGGATGACGAGGATCGTCTCCCCTGGCTGGAACCGGCGATCGAGGAGGAGGAAGAGGATCGCCTCTCGCCCGCCCGGCTGCTGGCGTTCATCCTTGCCGGACTCCTGCTGATCGGCGCCATCGTCGCTGGCATCTGGTGGATACAGAACCGGCCGGGCGGCGCGGGCGGCGAAGGCAAGCTGATCGAGGCCCCCGCCGAAGACTATAAGCTCGCCGCCAAGGACGCCGACGCCCGGAAGTTCGCGGGCGAGGGCGACGCCAGCTTCGCCGCGAGCGAGGGCGTGGCCCGCGACGGACGCATCGATCCCAGCCGCGTGCCCGAAGCGCCGATCACCGCGACCCGGCCCGCCCCGACGGATCAGAAGCAGGCATCTCCCGCCAAGCCCGCGCAAAGCGTCACGACTCGCGTGGCGGACGAAACCCAGGCGAAACCGGCGGCCGCCACGCCCAAAGCCGGTGAAGCGGGCGGCACGATCCAACTCGGCGCCTATGGCAATCAGGCGTTCGCGAAGGATGCGTGGAAACGCCTGTCCAAGCGTTTTTCCTATCTGGAACCGCTCGCCATGTCGGTCGAATCGGCGCAAGTGGGCGGCAGCACCGTCTATCGCCTCCGCGCGGCGGCGGGCGGAGAGGCCAGCGCGATCTGCGGCAAGCTGAAAGTCGCGGGCGAAAGCTGCATGGTGGTGAACTGACGCCCGCCGCTGCCCTCAGGCGCGCGCGGCGCTCTTCCGGGTCAGATCGTCCAGCTCCGCGAAGAGCACGGGATCGACGGACTTGAAATTGAAGCAGGTCTTGCCCTGCCGCCTTTTCGCCAATGCCGGGGAAATTCCGGCCGCCAGATCGGGATGCGCGTAGAGCGGGATGAGGTGATAGGCGACATAGCTTTTCTTCTTCGTGACCGTGCCGAACCAGCCCTGTTCCTTCGTTCCGGGATCGATGGTGGGGGTTCGCACGATCAGGTCGCCCGGCTCGTCGCGGCTGACGATAAAGTCCTTGCTGGTCGCCAGCATGATCCGCCGCAACTCGGCATGAACGGCATCGAAATCATGGGCCATGGCGCGCTTCACCCCCTCATGGATGTCGGAATATAACGCATCCCGTCGGCGTGGAATAGCGGCGCTGGAAATGCATTACCCCTTCGACACCACGCCCCTGACCCGCTACGATCCCTGCCATGAAGCCTGTCATCTTCGGCCTTTCCGGTGAAACCATCACCCCTGACGAACGCGCCTTCTTCGCCGAGGCGGAGCCCGCGGGTTACATCCTGTTCCGGCGCAACATCGCGGACAAGGCGCAGCTTCGGGCGCTGACGGACGATCTGCGCTCGCTGCACGGGCGCGACGATCTGCTCATCATGATCGATCAGGAGGGCGGCCGCGTGGCGCGGATGCAGGCGCCGGTCTGGCCCGCCTTTCCGCCCGGCGCGATCTTCGACCGGCTCTATGATGTAGCGCCCTCCAGCGCCATCGCGGCGGCCCGCGCCAATGCCCGTGCCATCGCGACGACGCTGGCGGAAACCGGGATCACGGTCGATGCCCTGCCCCTGCTCGACGTGCGGCAGGAAGGCGCGAGCGACATCATGGGCGACCGCACGCTGGGCGCGGAGCCGATGCGGGTCGCGGCGCTGGGACGGGCCGTTTTGCAGGGGCTGGCCGATGGCGGCGTGGTCGGCATCGTCAAGCATATGCCCGGCCATGGCCGGGCGATGGTGGACAGCCATCATGAACTGCCGGTCGTGACGGCGGACGAGGCGGCGCTGGAAACCGATCTCGCTCCCTTCCGGACGCTCAGAAATGCCCCGATGGGGATGACCGCCCATGTCGTCTATACCGCATGGGACGCGGATCGGCCCGCCAGCCTTTCCCCGACCGTCATCGAAGACATCATCCGCCAGCGGATCGGCTTCGACGGATTGCTGATGTCCGACGATCTCGACATGAAGGCGTTGAAGGGCGACATCCCCGCGCTGGCGGCGGGCGTCGTGGCGGCGGGCTGCGATCTGGCGCTCAATTGCTGGGGGCGGATGGACGACATGACCGGGATCGCGGAACGCCTGCCGGACATTTCGGCGGCATCGCGCGACCGGCTCGACCGGGCGATGGCGTCCGTCGCGCGCGTCGTCGAAGGGCCGCCGCTGGAGGAACTGCTCGCCACGCGGGATGCGCTGCTGGCCCCGGTTCTGGCCTAGGGAGGACAGGGCGGATGGAATCGCGCGGAGACGCGGAGACGCGGAGATTTTGGAAACGCCTGCGCCGACGCTCCCGCGAATGCGAAAACGCTTCCTTGTTCCGGCTTCCTGCTTTCGCGGCGATGCGAAGCGACTCTCCTTCCACTCTCCGCGTCTCCGCGCCTCCGCGTGAACCGGAAAAATCAGCGGCGTAGGGGGAGGACAGGGGATGGACGATCTCTTCACGCCCGCCGCCGCGCCCCGGCCCGACATGCTGACCGTCAGCTTCGAAAGCTGGGAAGGGCCGCTCGACCTGCTGCTGGCGCTGGCCCGGACGCAGAAGGTCGATTTGCGCGAAATCTCCATCCTTGCGCTCACCGAGCAATATCTCGCCTATATCGAAGGTGCGCGGCAATTGAAGCTGGAACTGGCCGCTGATTATCTGGTGATGGCGGCGTGGCTCGCCTACCTTAAATCCGCGCTGCTGCTCCCCAAGGAAGCGCAACCCGAGCCCAGCCCCGAAGAACTGGCGTTGCGCCTGCAATTGCGGCTCCAGCGGCTCCATGCGATGCGCGAAGCGGGCGCGCGGCTGATGGCGCGGGACCGGATCGGCCGCGACGTGTTCGTGCGCGCGAAGCCGGAAGGATTGCGCCTCGTCCGCAAGGCGAAATGGGACGCCAGCCTCTTCGACATCCTCCAGGCCTATGGGCAGGTGAAGGCGCGGACGCAGCCAGTGATCCACCGGGTCGCCGTCCGCCCCGTCATGACTCTGGACGAGGCGATCCAGCGCGTCGGGTCGCTGGTGGGCGCGGCGCTGGACTGGACGCGGATCGAATCCTTCCTGCCCGCTGGCCTCGACGCGCCCATGGCGAAATCGGCGATGGCGAGCAGCTTTGTCGCGGCTCTGGAACTGGCGCGGCAGGGGCGGCTCGACATTCGGCAGGAAGGGATTTTCGCTCCGATCTTCCTGCGCGCGGCGACTCCGGCCGAGGAGAAGGAAAGATTGTTGTGACGGAGGAACCGGACGATTTCCTGCGCGCGGTGGAGGCCGCCCTTTTCGTCGCGGAGGAACCGCTGACGCTCGCAGACCTCAGGCTCCATGTGGGGGAGGGCGGCGACCTGCCGGGCGCGCTCGCTACGCTGGCGCAGCATTATGCCGGACGCGGCGTCAATCTGGTGGAGCGGGGCGGGCGCTGGCATTTCCAGACCGCCGCCGATCTGGCGCACATCCTGCGGCGCGAGCGGGAGGAGAGTCGCAAATTGTCGCGCGCGGCCATGGAAACCCTGGCCATTATCGCCTATCATGAGCCGGTGAGCCGCGCGGAGATAGAGGCCATTCGCGGCGTGCAGGTGGCGAAAGGAACGCTGGACGTCCTGATGGAGGCGGGCTGGGTCCGCCCGGCCGGACGGCGGGAAGTGCCGGGACGGCCGCTCATCTATGCGACGACCGTAGAGTTTCTGTCACATTTCGGCCTTAGCAGCCGTCGCGACCTGCCGGGCATCGACGATCTGCGCGCGGCGGGTCTGCTGGACCCGGTGGATTTGGCGCTGGAAGGACTGAACGCGCAATCCGCTGTGGAAAATGATGAGGAAGACGCCTAGATAGGCAAGCTTTCAGGAGTATTGAAGAATGGGTTCCTTTTCGCTGATGCACTGGGTCATCGTGCTCCTGGTGGTCATGCTGCTGTTCGGCGGCGGCCGGATTTCCGGGCTGATGGGCGACGTCGCCAAGGGCATCAAGAGCTTCAAGAAGGGCATGGAGGACGATGACGACGTCAAGCCCGCCAAGCCCGCGCAGCGGATCGAGGGACAGCGCGTCCCCGAACAGGATGCGCCGACCGCCACGGAAGAAAAGACCGGGGTCTGATTTTTCCTCAGACCTGCGGTAGGCTGGCATGTTCGATATCGGTTCGTCCGAACTTCTGCTGATCGTGATCGTCGCGGTGGTCGTGATCGGTCCCAAGGATTTGCCGCGCGCGCTCTACAAGGTGGGGCAGATCGTCGGCAAGGCGCGCGGCATGGCGCGCCATTTCCGGACCGGCATCGACGCCATGGTGCGCGAGGTGGAGCTGGAGGAACTGGAAAAGAAATGGGCGGAACAGAACCGCCGCATCATGGAAGAGCATCCGCCCGAAACCACTGCCGCGCCGGAGCCGCTGCCCGCGCCCGCCGATGATGTTCCGGCGCCGGAGGAAAAGCCCGCTTTCGTCGCCCGCTCCGCTCCGCCCGCGACGGAACAGCCCGCCGCAGAAGAACCGCAGGACGGAAAGGGCGGCGCGGCGGCATGATGGACATAGACGACACCAAGGCGCCCTTGCTCGATCATCTGATCGAATTGCGCGGCCGGCTGCTGAAATGCGTGTGGGCGCTGCTGGTCACCGGCGCGGTTTGCTTCTATTTTTCCGACAAGCTGTTCGCGGTGCTGGTCCATCCGCTCAAGGAAGCCTTTGGCGACGCGGGCGGGCGGCTGGTCTACACCAAACTCTACGAAGCCTTCTTCGTTCAGGTGAAGATCGCGATCTTCGGCGCGTTTTTCCTGTCTTTTCCGATCATCGCGAACCAGCTCTGGGCGTTCGTTGCTCCGGGACTTTATGCCAAGGAAAAGAAGGCCTTACTGCCTTTCCTCATCATGACGCCGGTCCTTTTCGTCATGGGCGCGTCCCTCGCCTATTTCGTGGTGATGCCCACCGCCTTCCATTTCTTCCTTGAATTTCAAGGAAATAGCTCCGGCCTTTCGGTCGAGGCCCTCCCCTCGGCGGGCGACTACCTCACTCTAGTCATGCAATTCATCCTTGCATTTGGAATCAGCTTCCTGATGCCCGTCCTGCTGATGCTGCTCAACCGCGCCGGTTTCGTGACCCGGGCGCAACTGGTCGGCCTGCGCCGCTATATGATCGTCGCCGCCTTCATCCTTGCGGCGGTCCTGACGCCGCCGGACGTCGTGTCGCAACTGATGCTCGCGATCCCGCTGCTGCTGCTTTACGAAATCACCATCGTCGCGATCTGGTTCACGGATCGGCGCAAGGCCCGCGAAGAAGTGACGGAAAACGCCTCCGCCTGATATCCCAAAAAAGGGCGCCCCGAAGGACGCCCTTTCCCTTATCCGGCCTGCCGTCATCGGCTCGGCCGGAAAATCGGTCAGCCTTCCGTCTTCACATGTCTGGGCGCGGCTTCGTTGAGGATGCGCAGAATCTTCTTGAGCGCGCTCGGCTCGTCAGTCTCCTCCATCGCCGCCAGTTCGCGGGCGAGGCGGCTGGAGGCCGCTTCAAAAATCTGCCGTTCGGAATAGCTCTGCTCCGGCTGGTCGTCGGCGCGGAACAGGTCGCGGGTCACTTCGGCGATCGACACCAGGTCGCCCGAATTGATCTTCGCTTCATATTCCTGCGCGCGGCGCGACCACATGGTGCGCTTGACCTTGGGCTTGCCCTTCAGGGTTTCCATCGCTTCCTCCAGCGTCTTGTTGGAGGAAAGCTTGCGCATGCCAACGCCTTCGGCCTTGTTGGTGGGCACGCGGAGCGTCATGCGCTCCTTTTCGAAACGAAGCACATAAAGCTCCAGGTCCATGCCAGCGATCTGCTCTTTTTGCAGTTCGACCACACGGCCCACGCCATGCTTGGGGTAGACGACATAATCACCGACGTCAAAGGACAGCGCCTTGGCAGCCATTTGAAACCTTTCCAATTCAACGGGGGAGACGGGGCCGTCGCGAAGCACATGCAAGTCAAAACATGCCGGGAAGACCGCGGCGCCGCCATTAGGACATGAGACTATTTCTCCTGAGCGGACGCGACCAAGTCCGCCGTCAGGAGGCTATTTAGCAGATTCGTAACAAAATTACCACCCCCGGACACAATATCCGGTGGCCATGCCCTGAAAAACGGCTGCGCGTCAGTCGCCGGAGCCGGGATTGGGGGAGAAGAATTTCTCCAGCTTGTTCTCCACGCCGCTCATTTCGTCGGCATCGGCGGGCGCGTCGCCCTTCACCGTGATGTTGGGCCATTCGGCGGAATATTTCGCGTTCAGCTCCAGCCAGCTTTCAAGGCCGCTTTCGGTGTCGGGCAGGATCGCTTCGGCCGGGCATTCCGGTTCGCACACGCCGCAGTCGATGCATTCGTTGGGATTGATGACCAGCATGTTCTCGCCCTCGTAGAAACAGTCCACGGGACAGACCTCGACGCAATCCATATATTTGCAGCGGATGCAGTTGTCGGTCACGACATAGGTCATTGTCAGGGCACTCTTGAGGGGGTCGGAAATCGCGCCCCTGCTATGCGCGGCGTTGGCGAAGGTCAATGAGGATATTGTTGTGCCCTCAATGCCCCAGCTTCAGTTCCTCATAGCAGGACTGCGCTTCGGGCGCGGGGCCGCGCCGCGCCGGAAGCTGCACCACGCGCACCACGCGCACGCCGCTGGGATGGGGAAAGGTGACGAGGTCGCCCGTCCGCACCGGCGCATGGGACCGTTCGATCCGTCGTCCATTGACGCGGATATGGCCGTCCTCCGCCATTTTCTGGGCGACAGACCGGCTCTTGGCGAGTCGCGTGAACCACAGGAATTTGTCGATCCGCAGGGCAGGGCCGTGCGAAAGGCCGTTCCCGGCCTCAGCCATTGCGCCCCAGCAGTTCGGCAAGGCCGGCAAAGGCGTTGGCAGCGGCAGGCTTGTGCCCGGCGCTGGCCGCGACCGGATCGCGCCGCTGCGGGGCGTCGCGTCTGCCTCCATCGCGCTTGCCGCCTTCGCGAGCAGGGCGCTGCTGCTGCGGTCGCGCCTTCTGCCGTCCCCGAAACGCCCAGTTAGGCCCGCCTTCCTCCGGCGCTTCCACTGGACGGAAGCCCGCCAGCTTCATGAGTTGCAGGAAGGACGCTTCGGAAAGCCCCAGGGACACGATCTGCGGGCTGAGCGCGGTGAAGGATTCGCCCTTGGCGATGGCTTCATGCGCGGCGCGCGCCATGCGCTCGGCCATGTCGATCCGCAGCATCTGCTCGCCGAAACCCCGGAAACCGGCGATCCGCGCGCCCATCTGCTCCGCCCGCTCGCCCGCCGGGATCAGCGTCAGCCCCGGCTGCGGCAAGGGCAGGCAGGGCTTGCCCAGCCGCGCCGCCAGCAGCGCCGAGCGCCAGCGCGCCGCGCCCGGTTTCAGCAATCCGGGATGATAGATGTCGAGCACCCCGATATCGATGCCCGCCCGCCGCAGCAAATGCCGCTGCTCCTTGTCCAGATGCCCCAGCGCCGAATCGAGCTCCGTCCGCGCGATTACGCCGCCCGCGTCCGCCAGTTGCGCGAACACGGCCCGCACCACGGCGGGGACTTCGGCGTCGGACGCGCTCGCCACCATCTTCACCAGCGGCAGCAGATGCTTTTCCTTCTGCGCGTCGAACCATGTCGAAAGGCGCGTGGCGATCTGCTTCTGCACATCCTGTCCCAAGGCGGAAAGCGCACGATCCAGCCGGATTTCGGGCGTCAGCAGCGTCGGACCGGCGAGCAGCGCCGCGACCGGATTTCCCTGCCAGCCGATGCCGGGCATCTCGCCCGCCGCATCCATGAGCGCGAAATCCGCATCCGCCGCGCCCAGCAATTCCTCAGCCTTCACTCGCAATATCCTCCCAAGGCGGCGCTCGGCGGCCGCCAGCAGCATCTTCCTGTCCTGATGACGCGTAGCGGGATCGACCGAGAAACGAAATCCGTCAAGTCGCCCGATCGTCTCGCCATCGACGCAGACTGTCCCGTCCGGCTCCACTTCGACGGGCAGGCTGTCCACATTCTGCCCGATGTCGCGCAGCAGCACGGCAGTCCGCCGGTCCACGAAACGCTGCGTCAGGGCGGCGTGGAGCGCGTCCGACAGCTTCTCCTCCAGCGCCCGCGTCCGCTCGGCCATTTCGGCGGGATGGGCCAGCCAGTCGGGCCGGTGCGCGATATAGGACCAGGTCCGCGCCGCCGCGATCCGTCCCGACAGCGTGTCGATGTCGCCCTGCACCGAATCGAGTCGCGCGATTTGCTGCGCGAACCAGTCGCGCGGGATATGCCCCGCGCCTTCGGACAGGAACCGCCACAGCCGGTTCACCGTCCGCGCATGATGTTCCGCCCCCAGCTTCTGGAAATCGGGCAGGCCGCAGGCGTCCCACAGCCGCGCCACCGCTCGCTTGCCCCTTGCCCTTTCGATAACCAAAGGGTCATCAGCCAGCCGCTTCAACACCGCCAGATCGACCGCCTCGGGCGCGGCGCGCAGTTCGGGACGGTCGGGCCGTTCCTCCAGATCGGCGATCAGCGTCGCCAGACTGTCCAGCCGGGGCGTCCCGTCGCGCCAGAAAAGCTGCTCCACCGGCGGAAAGCGATGCGCCTCAATCGCCTCGATCTCCTCCGGCGTGAAGGCGGCCTCGCCATCCTCCGAGCCCAGACTGCCGAAAGTCCCATCCTTATGATGCCGCCCCGCGCGCCCCGCGATCTGCGCCATCTCGCTGACGGTCAGCCGCCGCGTCCGCCGCCCGTCGAACTTGCGCAGCGAAGCGAAGGCCACATGCGCCACGTCGAGGTTCAATCCCATGCCGATGGCGTCGGTCGCGACCAGATAATCGACCTCGCCATTCAGGAACATCTGCACCTGCGCATTGCGGGTGCGGGGCGAAAGCGCGCCCATCACCACCGCCGCCCCGCCGCGAAAGCGCCGCAGCATCTCCGCCACGGCATAGACCTCTTCGGCGGAGAAGGCGACGATGGCGGATCGCTTGGGCAGGCGGGACAGTTTCTTCGCCCCCGCATAGCTGAGCGTCGAAAAGCGAGGCCGTCCGATGATCTCCACATCGGGCACCAGCGCCTTCACCACGCGGGCGATGCTGGCGGAGCCGAGGATCATCGTCTCCTCCCGCCCGCGCGCCCGCAACAGCCGGTCGGTGAAGACATGCCCCCGCTCCGGGTCCGCGCCCAGTTGCGCCTCGTCCAGCGCGACGAAGGCATAATCCCCAAGTCCTTCGTTGGCGGCTCCGGCCTGCCGGCCTGCGCCGATCGGCATGGATTCCGCCGTGCAGAGGAAATAGCGCGCGCCGGGCGGCACGATCTTCTCCTCGCCGGTGATGAGCGCCACCTGTTCCGCGCCTTTGATGCCGACCACCCGGTCATAGACCTCGCGCGCCAGCAGGCGCAGCGGAAAGCCCATCATGCCGCTCGAATGGCCGCACATGCGTTCCACGGCCAGATGCGTCTTGCCGGTATTGGTAGGCCCAAGCACGGCGGTGACGGGCGATCGGGCGAAGGAGGCCATGCCTTGTATGTCGGGCATGGAAGCGGGCAGGGCAAGGGGCTTCGCTCCGCAGGCGAAAACTTCGCTTCTCTTTCCCATCGCCTGTCCGGCGCAGCGCACGTCTCGTCGCAAGCGCGGCCGTCATTCCGGCGTCTTAAATTGACTTTAACCCTATGCGTTCACAACAGTGCGGCCTCGGCGCGGCGCGGGGGCCGTTGCCTGCGGGCGATGCAATGGCATGTCCCGGGGGGACGCGGGTTTGTTTCAGGAAAACCAGTTCGGAACGCAGCAGGGGGGAGCGACCGCATCCCTTTGGCTGGCCGACTCCCTGAAGAATGCGTCCCGTCCCGCCGCCGCTCCGCTCGACTGGCGCGCCCGGCTCAGGGACTGGGCCGAGGATGTGGAGCTTGTCCCCGACCTTGGCCAGCGCGTCGGCAGCCTCACATGGTTTCGCGGCCTCGCCACCTGTTTCGGCCTTTGCGCGACGGCGCTTTATCTCTCCCCCGGTTTCCAGCCCGTCCCCGGCGCGCCCGGACCGCTGATGACGCAGGCGCAATTCGACGAAGTGCGCAGCCAGATGATCACCCCGCTCGCGCTCGGCGCGGACAGCGGGCATCGCATGGGATCGACCGATGCGGTCCAGCCTCTGCGCCAGACGCCCGAGCGCCCGCAGGTCGAACTCAACGCCCAGATCGGCAGCAGCGACACGCTGTCCCGCGCCTTGTCCCGCGCGGGCGTCAGCATCGGCGACGTGTCGGCCGTCAACGCGCTGGTCGGGAGCGACCTGAGCGGCGGTGCGAAGGCAGGCACGCGGCTCGACATCATATTGGGCCGTCGCGCCAGCCGTGACCAGCCCCGTCCGCTCGATCATCTGGCTTTTCGCGCCCGCCTCGACCTTGGCGTCGAGATCAACCGTATCGGCGGCGCGCTTCAGATAAAGCGCATCCCCATCCGCGTCGATGAAACCCCGCTCCGCATCCAGGGCGTAGTGGGCGACAGCGTCTATAACAGCGCCCGCGCGGCAGGTGCTCCGCCCAAGGCGGTGCAGGCCTTCCTGCGCGTCATCGCGCAGCAGATGGACCTGGGCTCCATCCATGTAGGCGACCGCTACGACATCGTGACCGAATATCGCCGCGCCGAAACCGGCGATGTGGAGGTGGGCGACCTGCTCTATGCGGGGCTCCAGCGCGCGCGCGGCAAGGCCATCGACATGCTCAAATGGACGACGGGCGGCCGCACCGAATGGTTCGAGGCGTCGGGCGTCGGCGAGCGGCGCGGCGTCCTGGCGCAGCCGGTGGCGGGGCGCATCTCGTCCGGCTACGGCCTGCGCCGCCACCCGATCCTAGGCTACACCCGGATGCATGCGGGCGTGGACTTCGCGGCACGTTATGGATCGCCCATCTATGCGGTGACGGACGGGGTCGTCTCCTATGCCGGGCGGCATGGCGGCCATGGCAATTATGTGCGGCTGGAGCATGGCGGCGGTCTTGCCACCGGCTATGCGCATATGAGCCGCATCGCCGCCGTTTCCGGGCAGCGCGTGCGGCGCGGGCAGGTGATCGGCTATGTCGGCTCGACGGGCCTCTCGACCGGCCCGCACCTCCATTATGAACTGTATCGCAACGGCCGCACGGTCAATCCGCTGTCGGTGAAATTCACCACCACCGCTCAGCTTGCGGGCCGCGATCTCGCCAATTTCCGCGCCCGTCTGGCGCAGCTCAAGGCGTTGCGGCCCGGCCTCCGCGAAAATTTCGCGCAGAAAGCGCCGGTCGCGCTCGCCGCTACCGATAAATAAGCCGCTTGGCGCGCGCGCCGCGCCTGCGCTAACGCATGGGCATGAACGCCCCGACCGTTACCGCCATCCTGCTCGCCGGAGTGCGTCCCATTCCCGATCCGCTCGCGCAGGCGGCGGGCGTCCCCGCCAAGCCTCTGGTGCCGATCGCGGGCATCCCGATGATCGACTATCCCGCGCGGGCGCTGGTCGGGCATCCCGCCATAGCCCGCGTCCTGATCCTCACCCAATCGCCACGGCTGTATGCGGATAACCCCGCGACCGCATGGCTTGCGGACCACCCGAAGATCGCCTTCGAAACCAGCGGTTCCGGCATTGCCGCCTCCCTCCTCGCGCTGATGGACCGGGCGGACCTTGCTTTCCCGCTGCTCATGACCACCGCGGACCATGTGCTGCTGGACGCCGCCATGCTCGATCAGTTCATCGCGCAGGCGACCGGAGCGGACATCGCCGTCGCCATGGTGGAGCGCGCCACGCTGCTCGCCCGCTATCCCGCGTCGCGCCGCACATGGCTCAAATTCCGCGACGGCTGGTGGTCGGGCGCGAATATCTTCTGGTTCGGCAGCGTAAAGGCCCGCCCTGTCGTCGCCCTGTGGCAGGATGTGGAGCAGGACCGCAAGAAGGGCTGGAAAATCCTCGCCGCTTTCGGCCCTTTCGCCCTGATCGGCGCGGCGCTGCGGCTGCTCACCCTGCGCGGCGGCATCGCTCGTATCGGCCGCCGCTTCGGCCTCGTCGCCCGGCTCGTCGCCATGGACAAGGCGGAAGCCTGTATCGACGCCGACAAGGCGGAGGATGTCTTCCTGATCGAATCCATCCTCGCCCGGCCGGGTTGACGGATCAGGCCGTTTGCGCCCTCAGGTCCATTTCAGGCGAGATATATTCCTCGATCGCCGCCACGCTGCCTTCCTTCACCGTCACCATTTGAGCGATGTGCATCTTGCCCATGCCCGGCGGGGTGATCGAGCCCTGCACGGCGAAACCCTTGTCGGTTTTCGTGATCTCCACCTTGTCGAAGGGGGGAAGTCCGCCCATTTTCGCGACTCCCTCCATGGCCGCGGCGGCGGACATCCAGTTATTGTCGCTGCTGTGCCAGACCTGACAATCGGGCGCGCAGACTTCGCTGAAAACCGGCAGATTGCCGTTCAGCGCCACCCGCCATCTTTCCATAATCTGATCCACGGTCATCATGCTCTCTCTCCTTTGCCCGGCCCGCGTCCGTGCGCCGGCCATTCTTGCAGGACGGGAGCTTAGGCCGAACAGCCCATGAATATAGACCCTATCGAAGGGGACAGCCCTAGGACGGATGACATTCAGTTCTGGTGGACCTGCAAAGCGTTGAAGCGAGTCACTCGCCTCGCTCCCATTTCTGCGCTTCGGTGCTCACGGACTATAAGTCCGCTGCGCTCCGATGCTTGGAAATCACCCTTTTAGCTGGCGCTGGCCTTTGGCTCGGCTCCCCCATCTCCTGAATGTCGATCCGTCCTAACTTTCCTGTGTCTGCCCGGCGGGAGCATGCACCGCCCTGCGGCTCGCCAGCCCCATCATCAGGAACGCCACGGTCGCCGTCACGATATTCGCCGCCGCCGCGCCGATGGTGCCGTAAAGCGGCAGCAGCGCCGCCTGCAACCCCAGCAGCAGCGCCGTCGCGATGAAGGTGATCCGCAGCGACAGGCTCGCCCGGTCCGTCGCCATCAGCAGCGGGCGATAGCTCACTCCCACCAGATCGATGCAGGCCGCTATCCCCAGCATCAGCAGCAGCGGATAGGCGGGCAGGAACGCCTTGCCCGCGATCAGCCCCAGCAGCGGATGGCCGATCGTCAGGATCAGCGCGATGATGACCGCCCCGGCGATCAGCGCCAGCCGGTTGGTCCGCCGGAATAGCGTCCGCAGCGCATCCGCGCCATGGCTCGACTGGGTGCGCGTCAGTTCCACGAAGATGCTGCGCGACAGCAGGCTGGAAATCTTCGTCAGCGAATTGGCGAGCTGGTTGGCGAGGCGGTAGAGCCCCGCGCCCGTCGGCCCCACGAACAGGCCGACGATCAGCACCGCCACCTGCTGTCCCACCGACGATAGCGTGGTTTGCAGGTTGGTCGCCGTCAGGAATCCGACGATGCCCGGATTCTCATGCCGCGCGTCCAGCGCCCGCCCCGCGCTCCACCGCCCGATCCGGCCGTCGCCCTCGCGCAACGCCAGCACCCAATATGCGACCGCGCACAGCATTTCCGCCGCCGCCCATGCGATCAGGAAGCCGGTGATCGTCGGCATCAACGCCAACGCGATCCCCGCGCCGATCATCCGCCCAACCGGGATCATGGTTTCGGCGAGCGCGCTGGCGTCGAAACGGTCGAACAGGCGCAATATGCCCATGGGGCTGGACCGGATGGTAATCATCATCACCATGCAGAACAGCCATGCCTGCCATCCCATCTCCGCCGACAGGTCCATCAAATGGCCGAAAGCGACGATGATGCCGCCCGCGACTATGCCGCCCGCCGCCGCCGAAGCCAGATCGATGAGGATGCAGAAGCGCAGCACGCGATTGAGCGCGTCGCCATTTCCCGCCGCTACGTGCGGCTGGCCATAGCGCACGACGATCTGCCAGCTATCGAAGCTGACCATCGTCCTGATGACGTTGGCGGCGCTCAGCACCAGCGCGAAACGGCCGAAATCCGCGACTCCCAGCGTTCGCGTGACGATGGCGAGATAGGCCAGGCTCAATACAGCGCCCACGCCCTTGCCGCCCAGCAGCCAGCCGGTATTCGCCAGGATGCGCGCAAAGCCGTCGCTGGCCCCGCCCGATCCGCTCTTCTTCTTCACCCGTGCCAGGCCTTTCGCTGGAACCTCGTCATTCGACGCGCGCCTATCTAGGAGCACGGGCGGCATTGGGCAAATGGGGATGAAGTCCGGTCATGCCGGAATCTGCGTATCCGTCGCGCCGCCCTTATGCCGTTTTCAGGCCGGCCCTTTCTCCGCCCTCTTCGCGTCGGCCGCTTCGAAAAAGGCGATCTGGTCGGCATGAGCCTTTCTGAATGCGGGGCGGTCCGTGACGCGGGCCACATAGGCTTCGGTCGCTGGCCGGTCGCCGAAAGAGCGGACCTCCGGAACCCGCAGCACATCCGCCATCAGCAGGTCCGCGACGGTGAAGCGGCCGGCTGCCAGCCAGTCCCGCTCGCTCAATATCCTCTCGATCTGGCCGAGGCGCTTCTCCGTCCATCCGGTCAGTTCATTGTCCCTGCTGCCGGATATGTTCAGGAACCACCATGGCACGGTGGCCATCTCGATCGAGTTGAGCGCCGCGATCGTCCATTGCAGCGTTTCCGCCTCTCCCGCCGGATCGGGCGGCATCAGCCTGTCGCTTTTCCGGGCCAGATGGAGCAGCCCCGCGCCGCTTTCGAATATCTGGAACCCGCCGTCGTCCAGGAACGGAACCTGCCCGAAGGGTTGGCGATCCAGATGATTGGTCTCGCGGTCCTCGAACCGGATCGTTCGCACGGCATAGGCAAGGCCCGCTTCCTCGCATGCCCATCGCAGCCTGAGATCGCGCACGAAACCGCGGGGCCCTTCCGGCACCCAGTCCAACGTCCAGATGGTGAGTTCGCTCATCGCGGCAAGCCTTTGTTCGGTTGGAGTCAGGATGGCTGATCATGATATAATTGGGCTTGGCCGTGAACCCAAAACGGGCTTCTCAAGGTGAGTCCATGATCTTTTCGGGTGGGGGCGTTGACGGTCTGCTTCCAACATGCGCCGTGCTCCTGCGAAGGCAGGAGCCCAGTTCCGCCGTCTGATCTGGGCTCTCACGAGCCGCTTGTCTCGTTCGAGTGCCTGCGCAGGAGCACGGCGTACTTCGATTTGGAGGTTTTCAGACACTCCTCTCCGTCATCCCAGCGAAAGCTGGGATCTCTCTTCTTGCGGTAGAATCAAGCATCAAAAGAGAACCCAGCTTTCGCTGGGATGACGAAGGTTGGATGTCCGCCTTTGGCCGTTTCCCGCCAAACCGGCTTCTTCCGCAAAAACCCGTTCCCACTTTCCCGCCCGATGCTCTAAAGCAGCGCGCATGAGCATCAGCAAAGCCATCATCCTGTCGGCGGGCCAGGGTTCGCGCCTTCTTCCGCTGACCCGCGACATCCCCAAATGCATGATCGATTTCAACGGCCGCACCCTCATAAGCTGGCAGGTGGCGGCGCTGGCCGCGAACGGAATCAGCGACATCGTGGTCGTCACCGGCTTCCGCACCGAACGGGTCGAGGATCACGCGCTTCAGCTTTACCGCGATACCGGCGTTCAGGTGCGGACGCTGTTCAATCCCTTCTTTCAGGTCGCCGACAATTTGGGCACCTGCTGGATCGCGCGGGAGGAGATGGACCGCGACTTCATCATCCTGAACGGCGACACCATCGTCTCGGACGAGATCGTCGCGAAGCTGATCGAAGGCGCGCAGGATGCGATCACCGTCACCGTCGACGTGAAGCCCGACTATGACGATGACGACATGAAGGTGAACCGTGACGCCAGCGGCCGCCTCCACGCCATCGGCAAGCGCCTGCTGCCGCCCGACACCAATGCCGAATCCATCGGAATGCTGGCTTTCACGGGGGAGGGCCCCGCGATCTTCCGCAACCAGATCGACCAGATGATGCGGACGCCCGAAGGCGTCGAACGCTGGTATCTGCGCGCCATCGACATCATCGCCAAGGGCAACCGCGTCGGCACCGTCTCCATCGAGGGGCTGGACTGGCAGGAAGTCGACTTCCCGCAGGACGTGGAAGCCGCGCAGGCCCTGACCGCCCGCTGGGTGGCGGAAGGCCGCTACGCGAAATGACGTCCGTGATGGAAGCGGCGGGCTGACCTGTTCCGAACGGCGGTCAAGGCCAGCGTTCAGCGTCTGGGACGTTGTCCCGCTGCAAGACGGATGACGCCCACGCCTTTTTCGATGGCGATATGCGTCCCGAAGGGCGCTGACAGGCGGGCGAGGCGGTCGAGGATGCGCGCGCCAATCGCTGCGTCGGCCAGATGCGGCACGCCGCGTTCCGCCCCCTTCGCGCTGACGCCCAGATCGATGGGATAGAGCCGAATTTCGGAGACTTCCCCATTGACGAAGCGGCTCTCCGCGATCACCGATTCATAGAGATTGGGGTCGCCGAAGATCGCCGCGCCGCGCGCCTGCAGAAACTCCGGCGCCGTCACCTTCGCGGGATCGACGCCGAACTGGTCGTACATGTCGGCGGGCAGGTGATCGAGCGAGTTGTTCATCATCGCGAAGTTGCCGAGCGAATAGAAGATCGGCCGCCCCTTGTAGATTTCGATCCCGCGCAACTGATGCGGCCCATGCGCGATGAAGGCGTCCGCGCCCTCGTCGATGGCGCGATGGGCGAAATCGACGGTGAAGGCAGGCGGCTCCTGCGTTTCCTCATTGGGTTCATGGTTGTGGAAGGAGAAGAGGACGAAATTCCCGTTCTGCTTCGCCTGCCGGATCGAGCGCAGATTGGCCGCCTCGTCCTTCGCGCTCGGCTCATATTCGATGGTCAGCGGCTGCTGCGGGGAGGGGGTGGCGCGATAGGTCCGCTCGCCCAGCCTCACGTCAGCGCCCGGCTTCGTCCCCGCGAGCCGCGCCAGCACCGCCAGGTCCGTGTCGGACACCAGCCCGATTTCGCGCGTGCGGATCACGTTCGCGCCCGGCCGCCCCGGCACCATGCCGAGCGGGTCGGAGGCGGGCGTCATCGGCGTGAAGGTGGAGGTGGCGGCCACCAGCCCGATCCGTCCCAGCGGCGCGTCCAGATAATGCGGCGCGCGCGCTTCCGACATGGTGCGGCCTGTGCCCGCATGGACCAGCTTCGCCTCGTCCAGCCGCCGGATCGTTTCCAGCATCCCTTCTGCGCCCCAGTCGGTCGCATGGTTGTTCGCGGTGCTGAGCAGGTCGAACCCCATCGAGACGAGGTCGTCCACCACCTTGGGATCGCCAAGCATCCATGTGCCGCCGGATTCGGCCTGGGGCGCGCCCTTGAAGGTGGAGAGGTCGAACACGACCTCCTCGAAATTGCCGTAGGTGAGGTCGGCGCCGCGCAGGATGCGGATCATTTCGGGCGACTTGCGCTCCATCGTCGCCAGCATGGGCCGAAGATAGATCAGGTCGCCCACCGCCGCCAGCGTGAACGGAGCCGTGACCGGCGCGCTGGGAACCGGGGTGATGGCCAAGGAATCGGATTCGGCTGCTGCTGGCAGGGCGAGGCAGGCCGTCGCCGTCATCATGGCGAGCGCGGCGCGCCTCGCTGTCCATCCGGTGCGTCCCGATGCCATCCCTCATTCTCCCGTTTCAGCCATGCCGTTCGGCAAGGGACGGGTAGAGCATCGGGCTGTCATCAACCTGTCACGCGGGGCGGTCCGGGTCATTCTGCGGCAGCGGGAAATCGACGATCACGCGCAGCCCGCGACCGTTCGCCCCATCGGAGAGGGCGACTCGCGCGCCCATCCGCTCAGCCAGAGCGCGCACGATCGGCAGGCCAAGGCCGCTGCCGGGCGGCGCATTTTCCCGCGCGACGCGATAGAAACGGTCCCATACCTTGTCCCGCTCGCTCTGCGGGATGCCCGGCCCGTCGTCCTCCACGATCAGCCGAGCGCTGTTTCCTGCGGGCTCCACGATCACGCGGACGGTTCCGTCGGGGCGATTATGCCGGATGGCATTGTCGATGAGGTTGCTCGCCAGTTCGCCCGCCAGCGCCTGATCGCCCAGCGCGGCGAGCGGCGCCTTCGCTTCGAACAGGATGTCCAGGCTGTCGGCTTCCTCCCGCGCGGCATGGTCGGCGGCCACGCGCCCGGCGAGCGCGGTGAGGTCGAACGGCTGGAGCGACAGGCCCGAATGTTCGTCCGCCCGCGCCAGCGCGATGAGCTGGAACAGCAGCCGCTCCAGCGTCTCGACGGCAAGGGCGATGTCCCGCATGGCCGCGCGGGCGTCGGGCGAATGGGGGCCGGCGCGGCGCAGCACGTCCAGATGCACACGCGCCACCGCCAGCGGGGTGCGCATCTGATGCGACGCGTTGGACGTGAATTGACGGAGCGAAGCGTCGACCTTTGCCAGCCTGGTCATCAGCCCGTTGAAGGATTCGACGAACGGCACCGCCTCACGCGGCATGTCGGGTTGAAGGTGAAGGCGGAATTGCGGCGACGGGTCGGTCTGCGCCGCGCTGACCTGCCGGGTCAGGGCCGTGAAGGGACGCAGGCCCCAGCCGATCGCCAGCCATATCAATATCACCGCGACAAGCAGCGTCACCACGCCTTCGCCCGCGATCTGCATGGCATAGCGGCGGGTATAGGCGCGCTGGTCGTCGACATAGTCGGCGATCTGGATCGCCACGAGGTCAGGGCCGCCGTCTAGCCGCCGGATTTCGGTCGCGATCCTCGCCGGGCGGCCGTGAAGCGTCCCGTCGCGCAGATAGGCCGCCTGCGTGACGCTCGCGGCATCATGGGCGTGGATATAGCCGCGCACCATCTGCGTATCGCGCGCCTGCGCCGGGAATTCGGCTGGCGGATGGCGGTCGGCGGGGCCATCGTCGCGCTGGCGATAGTCGGGCGGCGGGAGAAGTCCCGGATCGCCCATCAGCACGTCCGTTCCCCGATAGACGCTGAAATGGACCACGGGCCGCGCGCGGCGTTCGAGCAGATGGATGACCAGCGGCGCGACCTTCTCCCGCACTTCGGGCGGCTGATCGAAGGCAAGGCTGAGCGTGCGCACCGATCCCACCAGCACGCGGTCGAGCGTCTCGGCCTCTGTATTGCTCACGACCCAGCCCGCGATGCCGGTCAGCAGCGCCACCAGCATCACGACCGGCAGCAGCACGGCCGCGATCAGCCGCGCCTGAAGCGACTGATGCCGCCTGTGCGCCATGCGTCAGTTGCCCTCGATCATATAGCCGAGGCCCCGCACGGTGCGGATCGCCGGACCCTTGTCGCCCAGTTTCCGGCGCAGCCGTCCGATATAGACTTCCAGCGCGTTGATCCCGACATTGTCGTCGAAACTGAAGACGGAGGCGGACAGCCGTTCCTTGCCGACCAGCTTGCCCGGCTGGCTCATCAGCGTCTCCAGCACCGCCAGTTCCCGCGCGCGCAGCGGCAGAACCACGCCGTCGAGCAGGACGGTGCGGCTGGAACGGTCGAACTCCAGCGCGCCCAGCTTCAAAATCGGGGTCGGCGTTCCCTGCGCCCGGCGCATCAGGGCGCGGACGCGCGAATGCAGTTCGCGCGGATCGAAGGGCTTGATCATATAATCGTCCGCGCCGTGATCCAGCCCGGCGACGCGGTCGTCGATCCGGTCGCGGGCGGTCAGGATCAGGATCGGCGTCGTCACGCCCGATTGCCGCAGCCGGCGCAACAGGTCGATCCCGTCAATATCCGGCAAGCCCAGGTCGAGGATGATTGCGGCATAAGGCTCGCTGGGTGCGATCATCAGCGCATCTTCGCCGCTGCCGAAAATATCGACGGAACATCCTTCGGCCCCAAGGGAGGATGCGATCCCGCGGGCGAGTGCGGCGTCGTCCTCCACCAGCATGATGCGCATCTCGGTTCCTTCGGCCATGTCGCCTGACATGGCATTCCCGTTCCCGGCCCGGCGGGTCAAGCGGAATGGCGCGCCGGACGCGAAAAAGGGGGCGACCGCCATATGACGATCTCCCCCTTTCCCTTTTTCAGCCTGCCGTGAACCGGCGGATCAGAAGTGGACCTTCGCGCCGACGTTCATGTAACGGCCGATCGAATCGTAGAAGATCGAGCCATAGGTGGTGAGCGGCGGCTTGCGGTCGAACAGGTTGTTGACGCTGGCCGACAGGGTCAGACCGCCGATGTTCGCCTGCGCGCCCAGGTCGACATAGGTGCGGCTGCCGATCCTGTTGTTCGCCAGGTCGAGCAGATGGTCATAATTGCCGCCGCCGACATAGCGCACTCGCGCATCGATCGACACGTCGTTGCTCGAATAGGTGATCGATCCGGTGCCGCGCCACTTGGGCGTGCCGAAATTGACGCCGTCGCCCACGTCGCCCGCGCGGTCCATAACCGTCACGCCATTGTCGATCTCGACCTTGGGCACATAGGTGGCAAGGACGCGGAACCGCAGCGATCCGGGCAGATTGCTGAACTTGTCCATGGGCAGCGTGTAGGACGCTTCCATGTCGACCCCGTGCGTCTTGTACTGGGCCAGATTGATGTAGGTCGAATAGATGGTCGTCGGCGCGCCGTTCGTGTCGCGGACGATCTGGGCGCACAACGCGGTGTTGCCCTGGCCCTGATCGCAGCCGCTGATGATGTCCTGCGCGCCGAGCGAGACGATCGCGTCGCGAATCTTGATCTTGTAATAATCGACCGACAGGTTCAGCCCCGGCACGAAGGTCGGCGTGAACACCGCGCCCAGCGTCAGCGTGCTGCCGATTTCCGGACGGAGGTTCGGGTTGCCGCCTGCGTAGCGGGTCACGGTATAGGTGTTGCCGCCTTCCGCGACCGAGAAGAAGCTGGTGGCGACCGTGGTGTAGAGTTCCGTCAGGCTGCCCGAACGGATGTCGCGCGAACGCGACACGCGCAGCAGCAGATTGTCGAAGATGCGGTCGGTGAGGCCCAGCTTCCACGACCAGATGCCGCCGCTGGTGCTATAGTGGCTGTAACGCGCCGCGCCGTTGACATCGAGCTTGCTGAACGGCTGGTCCAGCAGCGGCACGGCGACTTCCGCGAAGCCTTCCTGCACGTTGAACCCGCCGTTAAGGGGCGAGAAGTTGAAGCGGCTGAAACCGCTCGCCGCCGAAACCGGGTCGAGGTTGCTGGTGGAGATGCTCTCCCAGCGCGCTTCGCCGCCGACGGCCACCGAAACCGGACCGGCCCAGGTGTTGAAGGCGTCGCCGCGCAGGCTGACGCCTGTGGAATCCAGCTTGGTCGTGTAGGCGACATGGGCCTGATTGCCGAACACATAGCTCACCGCCGCCGGGTCCGCCGTGCCTTCGCCGAAGATGTTGAGCGGGCGGCAAGCCGTGTCGGGATCGGTCAGCGCCACGCGACACACGATATCGTTGCCGACACGCACCGCATCCAGCGCGTTGGCAAGGTTCGTGCGGGTGATCTGGTTGTCGTAGCTCTGGGAGTTCTTCAGCTCGCCATGCGAATAATAGGCGCTGTATTTCCAGTTGCCGTCGCCGATGGTGCCATCGACGCCGATCGCGCCTTCGATGTTGCGGCGGCTGAACCCGAAGGTCCGCATGCCGTAATCCTCGAACACGCGGCCGACCGTGACGCTCGTTTCGCCGGCGGCGGCGAGCTGGTCCTGCACGTCCTGCGTCAGGAAGGGGTTGGTCGCGGACAGCGTGTAGCTGCCGGTTTCCGCATAGAAGGGATATTTCGCCCAGATGCGGCTCACCGCGGCGTCGGCCCAGAAGGTCGCCTGGCCGACCTCATAGCTCAGCCGCGCATAGCTGTTGTAGCGCTGATAGGGGTTGGTCAGCGTATGTTCGCTGTTCGACGACACGCCTTCGCCGCCGACCATCGATGTGCCGCTCACCTCACCGAACTGGAACGCGCGCAGCGACCCGTCGGCGTTGAAGGTCTGCCCGGCGAGGCTGCCCGAGGTGATGAGGCCGTTGGTGCCATAGTTGGAATAGAACACGTTGCGCGACAGGATCAGCGCGTGACCGTCCACGCCGCCGACCGGCGAGAACAGGTCGGTGCTGCCCACGTTCGGGCGCGAGAAGCGGTCGAAGATGCCTTCGTCGCGCTGATATTCGCCGCCGATCATGAAATGGCCGCGCCCGCCCGCGAAGCTGGTGCCGAACGATCCGTCGAAGCTGTAGCGATGGCCGTCCCCGCGTGAGGAGATGCCGGTCTGCCCGCCGACCGTCAGCCCGTCCAGCTTGTCGTCGAGGATCAGGTTGACGACGCCGCCGACCGCGCCCGAGCCCCAGGCCGCGCTGGCGCCGCCGGTGACGACCTCGACCCGCTTGATCATGTTCTGCGGGATGGTGTTGAGGTCAGCGGAGCCGGTGAAGCGGCGGTTGTTGAGCAGCGTCAGCGTGCGCGTCACGCCCAGCCCGCGAAGGTCCATCGCGGAGGATGAGGAGTTGGTGTTGGCGACCGTGCTGACCGGCGTCTGCGTCGCGCGGAACTGCGGCAGGTCGTTCAGGGCCTGCGCGATGCTGGGCCGCGCGCCCATGCGCAGGTCCGTTTCGCCGACCACCGTGGTCGGGGTCGGCGCGTCGAATCCGGCCTTGTCGATGCGTGATCCGGTGACGATGATTTCCGGCTGCACATCGTCGGCGGTGGCATCGGCCGCGGGGGCGGTCTGCGCCAGCGCGGCCCCGGCGGCGAGCGAGGTCAGGAGGATGGCGGTTCCGGCGGTGCCCCGTAGAAGGGCGCCGCGCAAGCTTTCACAATGGTTCGACATGTCAATTCCCCTTTTATGAGATGGATCAGGATTTCCGGCCTTCCGGTCCTGTATTTTGTCGTTGATCCTCGGCGGGTGCGGTCGAAGCGGCCCGTTTGAACAGAAGGTTGTCGGCTCGGCTCTCGCCGACGCGCAGCGCGTCCAGGCGGCCGGCGGCGTCCCGCTGGAACTTCAGCACGAGTTCCGGCGCTACGGGTTCGGCGCTGCCCGTGAACACGTCGCGATAGGCCGGGGAGAGCGTCTGCCCATGCCAGCGCGGCCCGCTGAAGCTCAGCCTGCCGCCATCGGCCCTGACGGTGATGCAGGAGGCGTTGTCCACGCTGCAAAAACGACCGGCATAACCTGTCAGATCGTTTTCGGGCGGCGCGGCGCGGTCGGAAATCTGGCGCTCGCCTTCCCGCGTCTCGCGGACCAGCATGTCGCCGGTGAAGGCGAACACATCGTCGCGCAGTTGCCAGCGATCCTTGCCGACGGGGATGAGCGCCCGGTCGTTGACGGTCAGCCCGCCCTTGCCGTCCGCCGCGATGCGATAGGGAAAGCCGGTCCGCCGGTCAGCCCACACGCCTTGCGGCAAGGGACCGCGCGGCGTGTAGGCTTTTTCAGGACGCGTCGTCAGGTAGATGTCGGCTACCGCGCGTCCCAGCACCGGCGTATCCGCGTCCCCGGCATTGCAGAGGAGGGATACCGCGATCTTCTGCGCGGGATAGCGCGCCATCCACGCGCGATAGCCGCCGGTCGAGCCGGAATGGCTGACCTCCAGCACGCCCTTGTGATCGCCCGACACCAGCGCAAGGCCGTAAGCGATGGGGGTTCCGTCCTTCAGAAGGACGGGCTGCTGCATCTCGGCGGCGAAACCCTTGCCGAAAAAGTCGTCGTCCAGCGCCGCCTGCCATTTGACCAGATCGCCGACCGTGGTCAGCAATCCGCCATTGCCATAGGCGTCTTCGATCACCTGCTCGTTGAGATAGCCCTGCGGCGAGGCTTCATAGGCGCCGGTGCGGCCGGGGACGATGCGATGATGGTCGTCGCGCCAGCTCGTGCTGCTCATGCCCAGCGGCGCGAAGATGCGCTCGCGGGTGAAGTCGGCCAGCGACTGGCCCGTGACCCGCGCGACCACGATCGCCGCCAGATTATAATTGCTGTTGCTGTAGAGATAATGGGTGCGGGGCGCGAAGTTCAGCTCCGCCTGCCGCGCGACCAGATCGAGCACGTCCTGATTGTCGGCGGTGCGGCTGTTGCGGGGCCAGCCTTCGATGGCCGCGACCGAACCCCAGTCGCGCAGTCCGCTGACATGATGCAGCATGTCGCGCAGCGTGATGGTCTCGCCATAATCGGGCAGTTCGGGAAGATATTTGCGGACATCGTCGTCCAGCGACAGCTTGCCGTCGCGCGCGAGGATCAGCAGCGCGGCGGCGGTGAACTGTTTGGAGTCGGAGCCTGCCTCATAGATCGACTCGACAGTGGCGGGGACGCCCTGTTCCAGATCGGCCATGCCATAGGCGCGCATGGCGACCGGCTGGCCCGCGCGCGACACGGCGACCGCGCAACCGGGCGTATCCTTCTGCGTCCAGCGCGCGAAGATGGCATCCAGCCGTTCTACCGCGGGATCTGCGGCCTGGGCGGCGCTTCCCCCAAAGGCGGCGATCCCGAACGCGACGGCAACCGACAGCCCCTTTATCCGTCCTGTAGCCCCGCGCACTCATGCCTCCGATTTCCCGTCCGCCGCCCGTCCATGGGCAACGAAACCGATCCAACGGCGGGGCGATACCGCAGATCGCTGTCATCAACCTGTCATGGAAATAGGAATGCGGGACGTAGCGTCATTTCCATCGGCCTGGAGGGAATGAGGAACCGTCATGATGATCGCCTGCCAGCCCGCCTCACATACACCCGACGAAGGGAATGCCCGCCGGCTCACCGTCGTCCGCGCCAACCACGCCGCTCAATATGCCGCTGCCGGGATGGCCGGTCCTCGATCCATCCTGCCGTTCGATAGCCTGAAGGAGCCGGGGATGCTGCCACAAGCCCTGTTTTTTAAGGATCGGCAGGACGCCCTCGCCGAACCAATAGGCTTCCTCCAGATGGGGAACGCCCGACAGGATGAATTCCTCGATGCCCAAGGCGGCATATTCGCGGATGCGCTCCGCGATCTCGGCGTGGCTGCCGACCAGAGCCGTCCCGGCCCCGCCGCGCACCAGCCCCACGCCAGCCCACAAATTGGGACCGATGACCAGATTGTCCTTGCTGCCGCCATGAAGAGCCAGCATGCGCTTCTGTCCTTCGGATTCGCTGCGGCCAAGGCCCTCCTGGACGGCTTCGATGGTTTCGGGGTCGATGGCGTCCAGCAGGCGTTGCGCCTCCGCCCAGGCAGCCTCCGCCGTGTCGCGGGCGATGACATGCAGGCGGATGCCAAAACGGACCTTGCGGCCCTGCGTCTCGGCCAGCTTGCGGATCCATTCGATCTTGCGCGCGACCGCTTCCTGCGGTTCGCCCCATGTGAGGTAGACATCGCTATGCGCCGCCGCCACCGCGCCCGCCGCATCCGACGATCCGCCGAAATAGAGCGGCGGGATCAGCGAAGGCCGGCGGGGGATATGGGCGTCCTCCACATGCACATGCTTTCCTTCAAAGGTCACATGTTCCCCGGCCCATAGCTTCTTCACGACGGTCAGCCATTCGTCGGCGCGGGCATAGCGCGCGTCCTTGTCGAGGAAATCGCCATAGCCGCGCTGCTCATGGGATTCCCCGCCCACGACGATGTTGAGCAGCAGGCGACCCTCCGAGGCATTTTGCAACGTGATCGCCATTTGCGCGGCCAGCGTGGGCGACATGATGCCGGGACGGAAGGCGACCAGATATTTGAGGCTCTCCGTTTCCTGTTTCAGCATAGCGGCGATGAGCCATGCGTCCTCGCACCATGTGCCGGTCGGGACGAGCGCGGCTTCGAAGCCGATCTGCTCGGCGCTGCGGGCGATCTGGCCCAGATAGCCGATGGTGGCGGGCCGTGGCCCTCCCGCGATGCCGACCGGAGTGCCGTGTCCGCCGCCCACGATGAAGCGGCTGTCGCCATAGGTGGGAAGGAACCAGTGGAATTTGAGGGTCATGTCTTTCGTCCTGATGGGGGCGGGATGGGTTAGCGAGCCGTGGCGGCGGCCATGATGGCGTTGAATTTCGCGATCACCGCGGGATCGAACAGCCGGTCCGCCACGCGGTCGTCCGGGATGACATCCGCTTCTTTCAACAGCACGGCCTGTTCCTTGAAATTCCGTTGCAAATCCTCGTCGACGGGACCGACCAGGATCAGGTTCGCATGGCGCGCCTTCAGCAATTTGACCGCGTCGGCCGACTGGCGGAAAAGCGCGCCGAACAGGGCTTCGCGCCATTGGTCCTCATGGATTTCCGCCCATTTCCAGGCGCGGGCCTGACGCGCGACGAAATCCTCCAGCAAAGGCCGCTTCACCGGGTCTTCCAGCGTCTTCCGGCTGGCGACCAGCACGCTGTAGCTGCGGATCGGGGCGGCGATCAGAACCGCCTTCGGCCGGTCGAGCAGATAGCCGGTCAATATGGGACCGCTCAGGATCGCGGCATCGGCGTCGCCCGATTTGAGCGCGCTCCCCAGCGACTGGATGGGCAGATCGATGGGCTTGAGGTCGGTCAGCTTCAATCCCGCCGTCTTCAACGCCCGCATCAGATAGCCCTGCACGTCGGTGCCCTTGGTGAAGGCGACCCGCTTTCCCCGCAGGTCGGCAAGCGTCCTGATCCCCGCATCGGGCGCCGCGACGATCTGGTAGAAGCTGTTGGCCTCATGCCCATGCCCGGCGATGACCACCACATCCGCTTGCGCCGCCGAAGCGAGCAGGGCGGGCGTGTCGCCCATCCAGCCGACGTCGATCGCATCGGCCAGGAACGCGGCGTTCATGTTGGGGCCGTTGGTGAAGGTGGTCCACCGCAACGTGCCTTCGGTGCCCTTATCCTCGCCGGACAGGGTCATCGGCAACTGGAGCACCTTGGCCTGATCGCCGATATTGAGGACGGCTTTCTGATCGGCTTTGCCGCTGCCGCAGGCCGCCATGGTCAACAGCAGCGCGGACAGGATGAACTGGCGGCCCATGCGCCATGGCGTGTTGAAAAGGTTCAATCCTTTTATGTTCATGAGGGACATGCCTATTCAGCGGCCTGCGCCACGGAACGCGACGCGGGATGGACGGGAAAGGGAAGGCCCAGATTCTCGCGCAGGGTCGTCCCGGCATATTCCGTGCGGAAACGGCCGCGCTTTTGCAGGATCGGGATCACCTGCTCGACGAAATCGGTGAGCGCGGCGGGGAAGTGCGACGGCATGATGTTGAAGCCGTCGGCGGCATGGTTGTCGAACCAGTCCTCCAGTTGATCGGCGATGCTTTCGGGCGTTCCGTAGATGGTGCGATGCCCCCGCGCGCCCGCGACCTGATAGTAAAGCTGCCGTGCGGTGAGGCCGTCGCGCCGGGCCATGGCGAGCAGCAGCGCCGGGCGGCTGGAGCGGCCATCGACCGTCAGCCAGTCGGGCAGGGGCTGGTCCAGCGGATGATCCTTCAATCGCGGCTCGCCGAAATAGGATGACAGGAAGTTGCGCGCGATCAGCGCCGGGTGGATGAGGTCGCCCAGCGCATCATATTTCGCGCGCGCCTCGGCTTCGCTGCCGCCGATGACGGGGAAGACGCCCGGCATGATCTTCAACGTGTCGGGCGAACGGCCGAAGGCGGCCATGCGCCGCTTCACATCGGCATAGAAAGCCTGCGCTTCCTCGATGACCGGGTGAGCGGTGAACACGACCTCCGCCGTTCGCGCCGCCAGCGCGCGGCCCGGCCCGGACGATCCGGCCTGCACGATCACCGTATGGCCCTGCGGCGAGCGCGGCACGTTGAGCGGCCCCGACACCGAAAGATGGCGGCCCTTGTGGTTCAGCGGATGCCGCTTGCCGGGATCGGAGAAAATGCCGCTTTCCTTGTCGCGCGGAAAGGCATCGTCCTCCCAGCTTTCCCACAGGCCCTTGACCACATCGACGAATTCCTCCGCCCGGTCATAGCGTTCCTCCGGTTCGGGATGCTTGTCCCGCCCGAAATTCCTCGCCTCGGTCGGATCGCCCGACGTGACGAGGTTCCAGGCCGCCCGCCCGCCGCTCAACAGATCGAGCGATGCGAACAGGCGGGCGAGGATATAGGGTTCGTAATAGGTCGTGGTGGCCGTGGCGGCGAGGCCGATATGGCGGGTATGCCCCGCGATGGCGGACAGCAGCGTCAGCGGTTCGAACTCCGCCCCGTAGGAGGTGTAGGACAGGGCCTGCGGTTCGGTGAAGCTGCCCATGCTGTCGGCCAGGAACAGCATGTCGAACAGGCCGCGTTCGGCGGTCTGCGCCACTTCGAGGAAATGCCGCAGGCTGACGCCCGCATTGGCCTGCGCGTCCGGGTGACGCCATGCGGCGATATGATGCCCGCATGTCATCAGGAAGGCGCCCAGCCGGATCTGTTCCTTGCGCTTGCTCATGTCCATGATCCTTTCGGTCAGAATTGACGCCGGAAAGTGACGCCATAGGTGCGCGGATCGCCTACCTGCCCGGTGATTTCCCCGCCGCCGCCGGTGACGGCGTTGATGCCGCTGTTGTAGAAATAGAGCTTGTTGAAGATGTTGCGGCCCCAGACCGACAGGTCCCACTTATCGTCCGGCCCGCGCACGCCGAGCCGCGCATTGACAAGGCCGAACCCGTCGACCTTCGAATAGCGGGACAGGTTGTAGGAGGAGTAATAGGAAGAACGGTAAGAGTAATCGACGCCCGCATAGGCGACATTGCCGCCGCCGCCGATCGGCTGGCTGACTTCGCCCCCGGCGGAAAAGGCCCATCGGGGGGAGCCGGGCAGGCGTTCGCCGCTCAGGTCGCATACGGTCGGCTGTCCCGGCGCGCGCTGTTCCCACGGGCATTGGGCGCCCGGATAGCTCACATATTCGGCGTCATTATAGGTGCCGCTCGCATAAAGGGAGACATTGTCCGTCGGCCGCGCCTGAAGGTCCAGTTCCACGCCCTTCGAACGGACCTTGGCGAAATTCGCGACATAGAAATAATTCTGGCCGGGAATGGTCGCCGTGTCGAAGACAGTGCTCTGATAATTCTTCACATTGACGAGGAAGAGGGCGATGTTGGCCGTCAGGCGCTTGCCGAACCATTGGGTCTTGAGGCCCAGTTCGAAATTGTCGACCTTTTCGGGCTTCACGACGGCAAGGTCGTTGCGGACATTACCCGCATCGTCTCTCGGCAGGTCGGTGAAGTTGAGGCCGCCCGACTTCGCGCCATGCGAATAGGTGGCGTAGGCGAGGGCGTCCGGCGAAAGCTGCGCGGACAGAGTGGCCATTCCCGAAAAGCTCGTCCACCAGCGGCTCAGCGAATAATAGGGAACCAGCGGCGTATAGGCGTCGCGCAGGGCAAGCTGCGTCTCATTCAGGCCGCTGATGTCTGCGCGGTTTTCCCGCGTCTGCTCGAAATAGCCATATTTCCGCTCGCGCGTCAGCCGCGCGCCCGCCGTCAAGGACAGGGCCGGGCTCAGATGCCATGTGGCCTGACCGAAGCCGGCGAAGCTGGTCGTGCGCGGGTCGTAGCGCGTGCGATTGACCGCGCCGTCGAGCGTGGCGGCAAGCTGGTCGTGGGTCAGGCCATAGGTGCCGTCGGGCATGTAGAGATTGCCCGCGTCCCGGCCATATTCCAGGATGCTCCACCCCCGGATCGACTGGTGGAAGAAATACAGCCCCGCGACATAGTCGATCGTCCGGTTGCCGGTGGAAGCGAGGCGGATTTCCTGGCTCCACTGGCGCTGGCGGTCGTAATTATTGCCCTCCACCAGAACGTCGAGGGACGTGTAGTCGAAGTCGCTGTGCGGCGTCCAGTTCCACCAGCGGAAGGCGGAGATGGAGGTGAGTTCCGCGCCGCCCAGATCCCATTTCAGCCGGGCCGACACGCCGCCCTGATCCATCCGCAGGGCGCGCAGCTCGTTCACGTCGGTCTTGCGCGCCTTGGGATCGAAGGGCAGCGGCGTGTAGTTCAGCCGCGCGGCCATGTCATAGAAAGTCTCCGCCAGCGGCGTCCCATCGTCATATTGGGTCGCGACGCCCCTGAAGAAGGCGACGCAGCATTCCTGCTTCTGCCGCGCATAGTCGGCAGTCAGTTGCAGGCTGGCGTCATCGCCGATTTTCCACAGCAGGCTGCCCCGAACCGTGAAATTGTTGAAGTCATGGACGCGTTGCTGGGTATGCACATCCTTCACGAAGCCGTCGCGGGTGGTCGCCTCGAAGGACAGGCGGCCTGCCAATTTGTCGCCTACGATCGCGCCCGAAATGGTGCCGCGCCCCTGGACGAAGCCGTAATTGCCGACGGAGATGTCGCCCCGGGCTTCCGGCGCGAAGCTGGGCGGACGGGTGGTGACGCTGATCGCGCCCGCCGTGGTGTTGCGCCCGAACAGCGTGCCCTGCGGCCCGCGCAATATCTCGATATGGTCGACGTCGACAAGGTCGAAGCCCGCCTGACCCACGCGGGCATAATAGACATCGTCCACATAGAAGCCGACGCCCTGATCCAGACTATTGTCGGACCAGCCGACATTGCTGCCCAAGCCGCGGATATTGATGTTCACATTGCGGGGGTTCAGCGTGAATACGGTGAGGCTGGGCACTTCCTGATAAAGCTGCTGAAGGTGGTATGCGCCCTTGCTCTCCAACGCCTCGCCGCCCAGCACGCTGAGTGCGATGGGCACTTCCTGCGCGCTTTCGTCGCGGCGGCGGGCCGTCACCAGAATTTCCGATCCGCGTTCTTCGGCGGATGCATCGGGCGCGGCATCGTCTGCGGCGAACGCCATCGCGCTCCAGCCGCCAGCGATCAGCGCCAGCGCGGCGACGGTGGTTCTGGCTTTCGCGATGGCATCATTCTTCTTCGTCATATGTCCCCCTTGGGTATCTTTCGATCGGTTCGCTTTTCCGCGACGGCGGCAGGCAAAGCGCCGCCATCCCCGCGCGCGGCAGGTTGCGAAGGTTGTTTTTTCAGGCTGGCCCGGCCGGATTATTCCGCTGCGGCCATCATCTCCATTTCCGGGGCCGCATCGACGCCCAGTTCGCTGAGCAGCCGTTCGCGCAGGGCGGCAAAGCCGGGATCGCCCCGGTCGCGCGGCCGGGCCAGCCGGACCGGCTCGTCATAGGCCAGCCGTCCTTCGTGCAGCACCAATATCCGGTCGGCCAGAGCGATCGCTTCCTCCACATCATGCGTCACCAGCAGGACCGCCGGATGATGTCTGGCGCATAATTGCTGAACCAGATCGTGCATCCTGAGCCGGGTGAGGGCGTCGAGCGCGCCGAAGGGCTCGTCCAGCATCAGCAGGTCGGGTTCGCGCACCAGCGCCCGCGCCAGCGATACGCGCTGCGCCTCGCCGCCCGACAAGGTGACGGGCCATGCCCTGGCCTTGTCGCGCAGCCCGACTTCCTCCAGCGCCGCCATGCCCAGCCGCTTCGCCTCGCCGCGCGGCAAGCCCAAAGTGACGTTGGAAAGCACCCGGCTCCACGGCAACAGGCGCGGCTCCTGAAAGACGATGGCGCGCCGGGCCGCCACCTCCACCTCGCCGGAAAAGCTGTTGTCGAAACCGCTCAGGATGCGAAGCAGCGTGCTCTTGCCCGACCCGCTTCTGCCCAGCAGGGCGATGAACTCTCCATGCCGGACCTCCAGATCGAGGTTGTCCAGAACCCCTTGGCCGCCGAAGGCTTTCGCCAGCCCCTTGATCCTGATCGCTATCGGTGCATGGGCATTGGGCGCGGAATATGCCTGCTGTTTCATGTCAGGTTCCCTGAAAACCGCGGCGCCATGAAAGGAAGAGGCGCTCAAGGGTTGCTACGATGAGGTCCCCGGCCAGCCCCAGCAGGGCATAGATGGCAAGGCCCAGGAAGATGAGGTCGGTCCGGTTCCAGGCCTGCGCCTGATTGATGAGATAGCCGATGCCCGCGTCGGCATTGATCGTCTCCGCGAAGAAGAGCAGCAGCCAGGCCGCGCCCAATGCCCATCGCAGCCCTACCAGAAAGCCGGGCACCGCGCCGGGAAGGACGATCCGGCGGATCAGTCCCGCATGGCTCAGGCCATAGGCCTGCCCCGCCTCGATCAATTTCTGGTCCACCCCCCGGATCGCGGCGAAGCTGTTCATATAGATGGGAAAGGTCGTGCCGATCACGATCATGGCGATCTTCACCGGCTCGCCCACGCCCATCCACAGGATGATGAGGGGCAGCAGCGCGATCACCGGCACCATGCGCAGCACGTTGAGCGTGCCGTCGATCAAATCCTGCCCCAGCCGGAAGAAGCCCGAAACGACCGCCAGCAGCAGCCCCAGCACGATGCCGATGCCAAGGCCGTAGGCCACGCGGGTCAGCGACACGAGGAAGTGCCGCTGCAATTCCCCGCTCGCCCAGAGTTCCGACGCGCCGGAAACGACCGTGGCGGGCGAGGCGAGAACGCGCGGTTCCACGATCCCGCTGGCGGAAACGGTCTGCCACAGCAGCAGGAGAAGAAACGGCCCGATCAGGGCGCGATGGCGCGCAAGCCACGACGCGGCCTCCGGGCGCGTCTGCTTCCCCGCCAATCGCGCAAGCGCAATCGTGGGGGCTGGAGCGCCTGCTCCGCCATGGTGTTGGGCACCGACTGGAAATTTCAACAGCGTCGACATCCGCGCGATCCGTCCGATGGGTTGCAGGGCACGACAGCGCGATTGGCCGGAACGGCATTGTGCCGCGCAAGCGATGCTGTCGTGGGAAGGGGCGGTCCTCGGCAGGGTGCGCCTGTGGGCAGGGCGGCGGCTGCGGGCCGCCAATCCTCTCCCTGGAGCAATGCGACATGGCGTGGACGCCTGCCATCGCATTGCCGCGCGCCGCCGGATGAAACGCCGTTCATCGGGCAGCGCAGCCATTTCATGAGGATATGCCGCCACCTGTCATGGGAGACGGGTTACATCCATCGATCAATCTCTACTTAAATGGTAGAT
>JASGDV010000175.1:0-5535 GCA_049841255.1 Sphingobium sp. | reverse complement strand
GGGCATGCCCCCCATGATCTGATGATCAAGCAGGCGGCATGAACGACAACCAGGATTAGCTTAACTTAGTCGCCAAACTGTCCAAGAAGGCGGCACCACCTCAATTCCTCGTTATGCGGAATGGAATGTCGATAAATTTTAATGTTGCGCTTTGGAAACGATCATTTGGCCGCTATTTTGTCTCGCCTTGGCGTTAAACAAAAGAACAAGGAAGATTTTTCTCAAATTTTCCATTCTGTTGGGGAGCGATTGGAAAAGGGGGAATCCGATGAGAATAGATGCTGCAACCTTGCTTGCAAGGCTGGGACGAGACGGCATGCCTTATCGGGAGTTCGGCGATGCCTTTGCCGATGTGGAATTATGGCCCATTTTCGAAGCATTGCTGAAAGACGAACGAGTGATGGGGCCGCCCCGATCAAAACTGGCGACGAGGGAGCTTGGCAAGGAAGCTCGCAACTGGGCCAGCGATCAGAAGCAAGCTTTCGATAATGGGGGAATGTTCAAGACCTATTCCCCGGTTCCGGACAGGAAGGAAGGGGAGGCGGATATCCGGCAATTTTTGTCGGATCTGACGAAGCGCGCCGACGACGGGCGGCCTTGATGCCGCTCATTCTCTGCCACTCCCCCAAAGGCGGCGTCGGAACGACATTTCTCGCAGCCCATCTCGCCATTTTCCTTGCCCGGCAAGGGCATGAAGTCGCCGCGTTGGATTTCACCTATCAGGATGCCCTGAAGCTCTCCTTCGGGCTCCTTCCTACCCAGCAATTGCCTGAAATCCTCAATCCGGCTTTCGACCCCGTGGTCGTCGCCGGGGTGGAACTGTTTTCCGCCTATGGCTTGAGGCATGGCAGGGATTTGACCGATCTGTTCGGCCGCGAAAATGGTGCATTCTTCAACCGATCCAAGATTTTCATCGCGGATGTCGCGGCGGGTGACCGCGACATGAAGGAGATGCTGCTCCCTCATGCCATGTTGCATATCTGCGCATTGCATCCCCGGCCAGGTTCACTGGCGGCCCTCACCAAAATTCAGCCCGGAACGGCGACCATCGAATTGCCCAAGACGGTCTTTGTGCTCAACCATATCGACGACACCCATCGGTTATCGCGACACACCCATCTGTTCCTGACCCATTTGTTCGGCGACCGCCTGATCGGTACTGTGCGCCGGGATGAAGCGGTTAATGAAGCGGCGGCCATGTTCGAACCGCTGGATCGTTTCGCGCCCAATAGCGTGGCGCTGGCGGATCTGGCCCGGCTTGCGGCGGCGGTGCAACGTCATTGCGATCTCGTCGTGTCAGCGGATGAACGTCCATGAGGGGAAACCTCGCCGGTTTGGGGCGGGCCGCTCTCTTTATCGTGGCTTTGCTTTTCGCGCTCTTGGCGATCACCGTGCCGCTCGATCTGCAATCGCAATGGCTGTTTGCGGGGATCACCATCGCAGGCGCCATCGCCCTGGGTCAGTTGCGTGACCGGCAAGCCTTTCTGGCGCTTGCCATCCTGTCCGTCATCATTTCGACACGCTATCTTTTCTGGCGGACCACCGCGACGCTGGAATTCGGTACGGTGCCGGAATTCATCCTGGGCATGGGACTTTATTTCGCGGAAATCTATGCTTGGCTCATCCTCGTGCTGGGCTTTCTCCAGACAGGCTGGCCGTTGCGCCGCTCCGTCGTCCCGATAGTGGGCGAACCGGAGCAATGGCCGTCCGTCGACGTCTATATCCCGACATATAATGAAAGCCTGGAGATCGTTCGCAACACCGTCTTCGCGGCGATGGACATGGACTATCCGGCCGACCGTTTCCGGGTCTTCATCCTGGATGACGGCAGAAGGCCGGAATTCCAGAGCTTCGCCCGGCAGGTCGGATGCGGTTATCTGACGCGTCCCGATAATCTTCATGCCAAGGCGGGCAATCTCAACGCGGCGATGAAGAAGACACGCGGCGAATTGATCGCAATCTTCGATTGCGATCATGTGCCCACCCGCGCCTTTCTGCAATTGACGGTCGGATGGTTCCAGAAGGACCGCAAGCTCGCGATGCTTCAGACGCCGCATCATTTCTATTCGCCCGATCCGGCGCAACGCAACCTCGGCACGGTCAAGGATCTGCCGGGGGAGGGCGATCTGTTCTACGGCACGGTGCAGCAAGGCAATGATCTGTGGAACGCCACGTTCTTCTGCGGCTCCTGCGCGATCATCCGCCGCGAGGCGTTGGCGCAAACCAACGGCTTTGCGGGCGAGACGGTGACGGAAGACGCGCACACCGCGCTCAAGCTCCAGCGCATGGGGTGGAGCACCGCTTATATTTCCGCGCGGCTTTCAGCGGGTCTCGCCACCGAACGGCTGGTTCTGCATATCGGGCAGCGCATCCGCTGGGCGCGCGGCATGACGCAGATCCTGCGGATCGACAATCCTCTCACGGGACGAGGTCTGCGCTGGCAGCAGCGGCTTTGCTATCTGAACGCCATGCTGCATTTCCAGTTTCCGCTGCCGCGCATCGTGTTCCTGACCAGCCCGCTCGCCTATCTGCTGTTCGGGCAGAACATCATCCATGCGTCCGCCTCGATGATCTTCGCCTATGCGCTGCCGCATCTCTATTGCTCCATGGCGTCGTCCGCGATCACCCATGGCGGCGACCGGCGGCCTTTCTGGGGCGAAATCTATGAGACGATCCTGGCCTTCCACCTCGTGAAGCCGACCATCTTCACCCTGTTCCAGCCGCGCAAGGGCAAGTTCAACGTGACCGACAAGGGCAGTCTGCTGGACCGGACCTATTTCGACTTCGCGACGGTGAGGCCGCATATTCTCTGCATGCTGCTGATCCTGGCGGCCATCCTGCTGGGGATCGTCAAGCGCATCTTCTTCCCGCACCTCTTCAACATCCAGACCGATACGCTGGTGCTGAATGTGGCGTGGGCCGTCTTCAGCCTCATCATCCTGCTCGCGGCTGTATCCGTCGCGCGGGAAACGCGGCAGTCCCGCTCGCACATCCGTATCATGAGCGAATTGCCGGTCACCCTCTATATGGAAGACGGATATGTGATCGATTCCGTCACCACCGATATTTCCATGGGCGGGGTCGCCGCGACGCTGCCCACCGACATGACGCTGCAGGATCGCAGGGTGAGCCATATCTCGCTGCCCATGGGCAATGAGAAGCTGACCATCCCCGTCGACACCATCAAGCTGGAAAGGGGCATCGTCACCTTGCGGTTTCAGCCATTGGACATGATTCAGGCGCGGCAACTGGTGCGCGCCATTCTGGGCAGGGCGGATGCGTGGCAACCCGCCGCTCCCCGTGCCCCCGTTTCTGTTTTCCGTTCCTTGTGGGACATCATCCGGGTTGATCTGCTGACGCTCAAGCGCATGCTAGGGCTCAATCGCCGGGAAAGGCGAAAGGGACGCCTCAAGCGGGCCGCTGTCCTGCCCCTTTCCAGCCCCGTGCCCGCGCTGCTGCTGGCGGTGACGGCTTCGCTGGCCTTGCTGCCCACCGAAGCGCGGGCGCAGGCTAAAGTGGCGGAAGCCAACGCCGGTCTTCAGCGCCAAAGATTGAGCTTTCGCGATCTGCAGGTCAAAACCCCCATCCGCCTCGCCGGAACGCGGGGCGAGATCGGCATTCCCTTCGGCCTCCGCCGCAATCAGGTGGTGACGCAAGCCAATCTGACGCTCAATTTCGCATGGTCGCCCGCCATGCTAGGCGATCTCAGCCAATTGGTCGTGCTGCTGAATGGCGAAGTGGTGCGCACCATCGCCTTGCGTCCGGACGAGGCGGCGGGCCAGAACCTCACATTTCCGGTCAATCCAGCCCTGTTCCTGCCGGGCGACAATCGCCTCAACCTGCGCCTGCTGGGTCATTATACGCGCGATTGCGAAGACCCTTTCCACAGTTCGCTCTGGGCCAATATCAGCAACCGGCGGTCATGGTTCGACCTGTCTGTCCAGACATTGCCGCTGAAGCCCGATCTGAGCCGTCTGCCCGGTCCCTTCTTCGACCGTTTCGACAATCTGCCGCTCGATCTGCCCTTCGTCTTTGCAGGACCGCCCCGTAACGGAGAGCTGGAGGCGGCGGCGAGCATGGCTTCCTGGTTCGGCAGCCTCGCAAGCTATCGCGGCTTCTCTTTCAAGCCGGTCTATGGCCAATTGCCGCGCGGCAACGCCATCGTATTCCTGACGCCGGGCCATCCGCTACCGGGACTTTCCGTGGCGATCAGCGGCCCTTCGGCGCATATGGTCAATAATCCGACGGACCCCTTCGGTCAGTTGCTGGTGTTGACGGGGCGCAATGTGCAAGAACTGAAACTGGCCGCCGCCGCCATCGCCAGCGGCCGCGGGGTCTTCAGCGGCCAGAGCATGAATTTCGATGGTGTGCGCATTCCCACCTATCCGCCCTATAGCGCGCCGCGCTGGCTGCGCACCGACCGGCCCGTCCGGTTGGGCGAAATCATGGATGCCAACGGTCTGCAAGGGATCGGCCTTCCACCGGGACCGCTTTCGGCGCGCTTCCGGGCGGCGCCCGACCTTTTCTTCTGGCCTCGGCAGGGGGGAAGATTGAACCTGCGCTATCGTTACCCGTCCGCCCCCTGGCTCGATAAACGCGCGTCGCGGCTCGATCTGTCGATCAACGGTCAATATCTTCGCACGCTTGCGCTGGGCGGGGCGGACTGGTGGGAACAGCTCTTCGATGGCGGCAAGGCGACATCGCAGGCTTCCCATGCGACGGTGACCTTGCCGCGCTACAACCTCTTTGGCCAGAACGAGCTGATCTTCGATTATAATCTGATCCTCGCTCACAAGAAAAGGTGCGAGGGCACGTTGCCGGAAAATGTCCGGGTCAGCATCCTGCCCGACAGCACGGTCGATCTCAGCAGTGCCTATCACGCGCTGCATATGCCCGATCTTTCGACCTTTGCGGGAGCGGGCTATCCCTTCACCGTGCGGCCGGACCTAGGCGACACGGTGGTGTTGATGGCCGCTGAGCCTTCATCGGGCGCCGTCCGGGCCTTCCTGACGCTGATGGGACGTTTCGGCGATTCCACTGGCGCGCCCGCGAACGCGGTGACCGTCCGGAGCGCCATCGACCGGCAGCAGCTGGCCGACAAGGAACTGCTCGTCATCGGCAGCAGCAAGACCGCTTCTTCCTTCCAACTTTTCAAGGATGCGCCCGTTCATTTCGTGGATGGTGCATTGCAGGTGCGGGAGAGGGGATTGCTGGATCGCATCTTCGGCTTCCTTTCCCCCTCCCAGCGGTCGCAAAGCAGGGAAGCCGGTGAGTTTCTGATCCCGGGCGCGCGCGGCTTCAGCGGCATTGTGGGTTTTGAATCGCCCTTTGCATCGGGCCGCAGCGCGGTTGCGCTGGTCGCGGATGATTCCAGCCAGTTGCCGCAGCTGGTCGACGGGCTTGCCGATACAAGGATCAATGCGCAGGTGCAGGGCGACCTGTCGGTCACCAGTGGCGACGGCATGACCAGCTTCGCGGTGGGATCGGGCTATTGGGTCGGCCATCTCCCCTTCTGGCTGAACCAGTAAGCAATCT
>JASGDV010000174.1:0-5085 GCA_049841255.1 Sphingobium sp. | reverse complement strand
CTGGGATGACGGAGAGGAGTGTCTGAAAACCTCCAAATCGAAGTACCCCGTGCTCCTGCGCAGGCAGGAGCCCAGATCAGACGGTGGAACTGGGCTCCTGCCTGCGCAGGAGCACGGTTGGATAAGCAGACGAGCTGCTCCCTACCCTTAGCAAAAACTCAGCGGCTGGCATTCTCCAGAGTGGGCAGGTCCGGCCCCGGAATGGCCGAGATCGCGACATTGGCGAACATGACGAGGCCAGCCACGATCATGAGGGCACCGCGCTTGCGTTCGCCCTTCTTCACAAGAGCGTAGATGCCGCCGCCAGTGAGCGCGATGCCCGCCAGCATCAATATGGATAAAATCGTCCCTGCCATGGATCAGGCCATAAGCATGGCGGTGGACTGTGGCAATCCGCCGCCGCTCCGCCTAAGAGGCGCGGGAAACGAATCGCCTTAGCGGTGAAGGGACATATCCGATGAAAATCGCCATCGCTTCCGATCATGCCGCCGTCGATCTGAAGGCGGAGCTTACGGAATGGCTGCGCGCCGAAGGGCATGAGGTGGACGATCTGGGCCCGGCGACCGCCGACCGGGTGGATTATCCCGATTATGGTTACAAGCTCGCGACAGCCGTGGCTTCCGGCGCGGCGGAACGGGGGATCGCGCTCTGCGGCTCCGGCATCGGCATTTCCATCGCGGTCAACCGCAACCCGGCCTGCCGCTGCGCGCTGGTGGGCGAGCCTTTGTCGGCGACGCTTTCCCGCGAGCATAATGACGCCAACGTCCTCGCTCTGGGCGCTCGCCTGACGGGCGTGGACATGGCGAAAGCCTGCGTCGCCGCCTTCCTCTCCACCGATTTCGGCGGAGGCCGCCATGCCGGCCGCGTCGAGAAACTCTCCCAGCCCGCGCTTTAAGGAGCCTGCCCTATGAGCACTGCCACCCTCGATCATGCCGCCATCCGTTCGGAAGGCTATTTCACGCGCAGTCTGGCCGATGCCGATCCGGCGGTTTTCGCGGGCGTCACGAAGGAACTGAAGCGTGAGCAGAACCAGATCGAGCTGATCGCTTCGGAAAATATCGTCAGCAAGGCGGTGCTGGAGGCGCAAGGGTCCGTCTTCACCAACAAATATGCGGAAGGCTATCCCGGCAAGCGTTATTATCAGGGCTGCGCGCCTTCGGACGAGGTGGAGCAACTCGCCATCGACCGCGCGAAGCAGCTTTTCAATTGCGGTTTCGTCAATGTGCAGCCCCATTCGGGCGCGCAGGCGAACGGCGCGGTGATGTTGGCGCTGACCAAGCCGGGCGACACGATCATGGGCCTGTCGCTCGACGCGGGCGGGCACCTGACCCACGGCGCGAAGCCCGCGCTTTCGGGCAAATGGTATCATGCCGTGCAATATGGGGTGCGCGAGGACACGCATCTCATCGATTATGACGCGTTGGAGCGGCAGGCCGTTGAAGCGAAGCCGACGCTCATCATCGCGGGAGGCAGCGCCTATCCCCGCCATATCGACTTTGCGCGCTTCCGGGCGATCGCGGACAAGGTGGGCGCGCTGTTCATGGTGGACATGGCGCATTTCGCGGGCCTCGTCGCGGGCGGCGCGCATCCGACGCCCTTCGGCCATGCCCATATCGTCACCACCACCACGCACAAGACGCTGCGCGGTCCGCGCGGCGGCATGATCCTGACCGATGACGAAGCCATCGCGAAGAAGATCAATTCGGCGGTGTTCCCCGGCCTTCAGGGCGGACCGCTGATGCATGTCATCGCCGCCAAGGCGGTCGCTTTCGGCGAAGCGTTGCAGCCGGAGTTCAAGACCTACGCGCAGGCCATCGTCACCAACGCGAAGGCGCTTGCCGGGAAGCTGGAGCAGCGCGGGCTGGCGGTCGTTTCGGGCGGAACGGACACGCATCTGGCGCTCATCGACCTGCGCCCCTACGGCATTTCGGGCAAGGACGCGGACGAGGCGCTGGAGCGCAGCTTCATCACCTGCAACAAGAATGGCGTGCCGGGCGATCCTCTGCCCCCCACCAAGACCAGCGGCATCCGCGTGGGTTCTCCGGCGGGCACGACACGCGGCTTCGGCGTGGCGGAGTTCGAGGCCATCGGCGACATGATCGCGGACGTGCTGCAAGGGCTGCGCGACAAGGGTGAAGCTGGCGATGCGGCGGTCGAGGCCCATGTGCGCGAGCGCGTGTCGGCCCTTTGCGCCCGCTTCCCGATCTACGAAGGATAAGCGGCATTGCGTTGCCCCTTCTGCTCGCATGAGGACAGCCAGGTCAAGGACAGCCGCCCGACGGAGGATGGCAACGCCATTCGCCGCCGGCGGCAGTGCGAGGCCTGCGGCGCGCGTTTCACCACCTTCGAGCGGATACAACTCCGCGACATCTGGGTGATGAAGAGCGAGGGACGCAAGGAAGCCTTCGACCGCGACAAGCTGGCGCGCTCCATCGACATCGCCTGCCGCAAGCGGCCGATCGACCCCAGCCGTCTGGAAAAGCTGATCTCCGGCATCCAGCGGCAGTTGGAAACCAGCGGCGACAGCGAAATCCCCGCCCGCTCCATCGGGGAGATGGTGATGGAGGGGCTGAAGCGCCTGGACAGCGTGGCCTATATCCGCTTCGCCAGCGTCTACAAGGACTTCACCGACGCGCGGGATTTCGAGGACTTCGCCAGCACCGTGAAGGAGGTCGGGAGTGAGTGAGGCTCTGTTTCACAGCCGTTCGTCCTGAGTAGCCATTGAACGAAGTCGAAATGGCGTATCGAAGGACCATGCGATGACATTCCACGCCTATATGCTGCGTTGTTCGGACGACAGCTATTATCTCGGCCATACCGACGATCTTGAACGACGCATCGCGCAGCATCAAGCGGGTGAAATCGTCGGCTATACGCGCAATCGCCGTCCCATATCTTTGGTGTGGCAGCAGGATTTCACTACACGGGAAGAAGCACTCGCCGCCGAGCAGCAGATAAAGGGCTGGTCACGCAAAAAGAAGGAAGCGCTGATTGCCGGGGATTGGGAGGCAATCAGCCTCTTGGCGCGCAAGTCCTTCGATAAGGGGCTTCGGCAAGCTCAGCCCCTACTCAGGACGAACGGGAATGGAGAAGTAGCTCCCCCGGTCATCGTTCTCGTCCGACCGCAGCTTGGCCAGAATATCGGCAAGGCGGCGCGGGCCATGATGAATTTCGGGCTGACGGAGATGCGGCTGGTGTCTCCGCGCGACGGCTGGCCCAATCCGGATGCGGGGCCATCTGCTGCAGGCGCGGATGTCGTGCTGGACAAGGCGGAAGTGTTCGAGACGCTGGCCGATGCGGTCGCGGACTGCGCGCATGTCTATGCGACCACGGTGCGCAAGCGCGGCGTCACCAAGCCGGTCGTGACGCCGGAGGAGGCCGCGCGCGAAATCCATGGCGCGCAGGGGCGCTGCGCCTATGTCTTCGGGCCGGAGCGTTCGGGGCTGGAGACGGAGGATGTGGCGCTCGCCCGCAAGATCCTGACGGTGCCGATCAACCCCGAATTCGGGTCGCTCAATCTGGCGCAGGCGGTGATCCTGTGCGCCTATGAATGGTCGAAAGGCGCGGCGCTGGAGCAGCCCACGACCGAAGAGTTGCTCCCGCCCGCTCCGCAGGCCGAGTTGGAAGGCATGATCGCGCAATTCGAGACGCTGCTGGAAGGCGCGGGCTATTTCTTCCCGCCCGACCGTGCGCCCGCGACGAAGCGGACGCTGCGCAACCTGCTGACCAAGCCGGGCTGGAACCATCTGGAGGTGCGGACGCTGCGCGGCGTGCTGTCCTCTCTCAGCAATCCGCGGGCGCGTTAGCCTTTCAGACGGTCGAACTCTTCCATTTCATAAGCGATGGAGGCTTCGACAAGCTGATCCCATAATATCGCAATGGCATCGCCCGGCGCGCCCAGACTTTCCGCCTCCGCGCGGGCGTTGGCGATGACCAGCGCCTTGCGTTCCTCGTCTCGGACATGAGCGCGTTCGGGCTTGATCCGGGCGGCGGCGCGCATATGGGCGAAGCGATCCGCCAGCAGGGCGACAAGCTGCCGGTCGATCTCATCCACGCCCGCGCGGACCTGCGCCATGGTCGTATAGCTTTCGGGGTTCATGGGCTGGCTGACTAGGCCCATCGCGCCGCCCTGTCGAGGGTTGACATGACCCGCCGCCTTCTCCATAGGCGCGCCTTCGCGATTGGCCCCGCACCCCGGTGAAGCGGTGGCCCTGCCCCTCGTTCGAGGCCAGCAGGCGATGACCGGGGATAACGTAGTTGGCATATCGAAGGAAATCATCATGACGAAGCGCACCAGCGCCAAGTACAAGCTCGACCGCCGCATGGGCGAGAACATCTGGGGCCGCCCCAAGAGCCCGGTCAACAAGCGCGAATATGGCCCCGGCCAGCACGGCCAGCGCCGCAAGGGCAAGATGTCCGACTATGGCATCCAGCTTCGCGCCAAGCAGAAGCTGAAGGGCTATTACGGCGACATCACCGAAAAGCAGTTCAAGAAGAACTATATCGAAGCCGCGCGCATGAAGGGCGACACCGGCCAGAACCTGATCGGCCTGCTGGAGCGCCGCCTGGACGCGGTCGTCTATCGCGCCAAGTTCGCGCCGACGATCTTCTCGGCCCGCCAGATCGTTTCGCACGGCCACATCTATGTGAACGGCGTGAAGTGCAACATCGCCTCGCGTCTGGTGAAGCCGGGCGATGAAATCACGCTGGGCAAGAAGGCGCAGGAAATGGCGCTGGTCCTCGAAGCGCAGAGCCTGCCTGAGCGCGACATTCCCGACTATGTGTCGCCCGATGGCGCGGCCAAGGTCACCTATGTCCGCGTGCCGACGCTGGACGAAGTGCCCTATCCGGTGAAGATGGAACCCAATCTGGTCGTCGAATTCTATTCGCGCTGATCGGTTTCCGGCAGTTCAGAATTTCGGGAAGGGCGGCCTCAAGGGTCGCCCTTTCTTTTTGGGAGTCATGCGGGGATCGGGGGCTGAGTGTGGCGGGTTTCGGCTAAAAGGGGACGTTGCCTTCCCTCCCCACCGTTCGTCCTGAGTAGCCACTGAGCTTGTCGAAGTGGCGTATCGAAGGACAGTGCAG
>JASGDV010000173.1:0-4568 GCA_049841255.1 Sphingobium sp. | reverse complement strand
TGGAGGTTGAACCGAGCGACGTGTTCATCATCGCCAATATCGGTCCGGAGGCCCGTTACCGAAATCTTCAGCATTTTCCGGCACCAACGAAACTGAAAAATCACCGGCTTTTTCAGGATCGTTACATGCCCGTCGACAGCAAGCAGAAGGTTTCCGTCATCGGCCTCGGCTATATTGGCCTGCCCACCGCCGCCCTGATCGCGCGGGGTGGCGCGCAGGTCGTGGGCGTCGATGTCAGCGCGCATGTGGTGGAGACGGTCAATTCGGGCCGTGTGCATATCGAGGAAGTCGATCTCGACGGGTTGGTGCAGGGCGTGGTGTCGCGCGGCAATCTGCGCGCCAGCCTGGAGGTTGAACCGAGCGACGTGTTCATCATCGCGGTGCCCACCCCTGTGGCGGAAGATCGCGCGCCCGACATATCTTATGTGCTCAAGGCCGCGCGGACCGTCGCGCCGGTATTGAAGGCGGGAGACGTGGTGATCCTCGAATCCACCTCTCCGGTAGGGACGACCGAAGCGATGCGCGACCTGTTCGCGCAGCTTCGCCCCGATCTCAAAATGCCGGTGCAGGGTGGCGCGGCGGGCGACATCGCCATCGCCTATTGCCCCGAACGCGTGCTGCCGGGTCGCATATTGGTAGAGCTGATCGACAATGACCGCTGCATCGGCGGCATCACGCCCCGCTGTGCGCGCAAGGCGCTCGCCTTCTACCGCCAGTTCGTGCGCGGCCAGTGCATCACCACCACCGCCCGCGCGGCGGAGATGGTGAAGCTGGTCGAAAACAGCTTCCGCGACGTCAATATCGCCTTCGCCAACGAACTGTCGGTGATCGCCGAGCGGATGGACATCAATGTGTGGGAGGTGATTCGCCTCGCCAACCGGCATCCGCGCGTGAACATCCTTCAGCCCGGCCCCGGCGTCGGCGGCCATTGCATCGCGGTCGATCCGTGGTTCATCGTGCATGGCGATCCGGAAAATGCCCGGCTGATCCGCACCGCGCGCGAGGTGAACGACGGCAAGACCGACTATGTCGTCGCCAGGGCGTCCGACCTGATCGACGCCTTTCCGGGCGAGACGGTCGCCTGCCTCGGTCTCGCCTTCAAGCCCAATATCGACGATTTCCGCGAAAGCCCGGCGGTCAAGGTCGCCGCAAGGCTGGCGCGGCGTTATGGGCGGCGGATCAGGCTGGTCGAACCCTACGCCCATGCCCTGCCGATGGAGTTCGCGGGCACAGGCGCGGAGCTGATGGACCTCGATACGGCTCTGGAACAATGTGGCGTTTTCGTCATTCTTGTCGATCATGACATGTTCAAATCCGTGCCGGTGGACGAGCGCGCCGACAAGGCGGTCTATGACACGCGCGGCATCTGGTCTGACCAGCCGCGTCGGATTTCCGAAGTTCCGGCTGGACGAGTCGCGGTCTGACAGCCGGGCCGCCGACCATCGTCATGCGCGCGCAGCCGGTCCGACCAGCGGTTGCCATAGGGTCAACGCGCCGCTAACCCCCAAGCCCAGCCGCCTTTTTCCAAATGCGGCATCGGGTCGAAAAGGGGTGTCCGGACGCATGAAGCGGTCTTTCCACGATATGATGCGGGCCAGTTGCGGCATCGCGCTCTGCGCGTTGGCGGCGGCCTGCGCGACGGTGGAGGACGCGCCGCGCGGAGAGGATGCCTATGTCGCCATCCCGGCGGCGCCGGCAGTCGGCATGGATTACCGTATCGCGCCCGACGATGTGCTGCGGATCAGCATCTATCACGAACCGGGCCTCTCGATGGAGGATGCGCGCGTGACGGCGGCGGGCATGGTGCGGATGCCCCTGATCGGCGACGTGTCCGTGGCAGGCCTTTCCGCCAGCGAGGCTTCGGACGTGATCGCGGGACGGCTGGGACAGCGTTATCTGGTGTCGCCGCAGGTCACGGTCTTTGTGAAACAGGCGGTCGGACGCCGCATCACGGTCGATGGCGAAGTGCGCGAACCGGGACTGTTTCCCTTCGACGGGCGATTGACGCTCAGCCAGGCGGTGGCGATGGCCAAGGGGCCGACGCGGCTCGCCAGCCTCGGCCAGATCGTCGTGGTGCGGGAGGAAGAGGGACAGCGCAAGGCCGCCATGTTCAACCTTTCCGACATCCGCAAAGGGGAAGCCGCCGATCCCGAAATCCTGCCGGGTGACATGGTGATCGTGGGCCTGTCCCGCGCCAAGGCGATATTGGGCGGCGCTTTGCTGGCTGCGCCCGCTTTGGCGACGGGCTTTATCGCACTGGACGGCAAATGAGGGAGGCCGTCCGCATGATCCCCGAAGAGGATGCGATGCTGGCGCGGGAAGGGCGTCCTGCCCGCATGGTCGCGGCGGCGCGGCGGAGCTGGGCGATCGTCCGGCGGCATCGCGTGATCCTGTTCGTGACCATGGCGCTATCGGTGCTGGCGGGCTTGATCTTCATCCTGATGGCGACGCCGGATTATCGCGCGACCGCTTCGGTCGAGGTGGAGGATGTTCCCGCAGGCGCGGCGGGCGCTGGCGCAACACAGCGTCCCAATGCGCCGGGCGACACCGAATCTCTGATGCAGACGCAATTGGAGGTTCTCCGCAGCCGTGCCTTGGCCGAGGATGTGGCGCGGGAACTGGCCTTGGTCGGCAGCCGGACCTTCTTCGACGGCATGAACCGCAAACGGCCGGAGCAGGGCGCGGGATCGCTCAGCCAGCGGCAGGTGGAGCAGGAAACCGTCATCAAATTGTTGCAGGACGGTCTGGACATCGAACTGCCGGGCAAGTCGCGGATTATCCATATCAGCTTCACCAGCGCCAATCCGGTGCTGTCGGCGCGGGTCGCCAACAGCTATGCTGACAGCCTGATCCGCACTGACCTGAAACGCGGGTTCGAGTCCGGCGTGCAGGCGCGGCGCTTCCTGCTGGGCGAACTGGACGGCGCGCGGACGGATCTGGAACGGGCGGAGCGGGATCTGGCGGTCTATGCCGCGCGCGTGGGGGGCGCGACGGCCCTGGATGCGAAGGATGACGGCGATGAAGCCGCCGCTCCCGTGCCGCAGGGATCGGTCACGGCCCGGCTGGCGCAGCTCAACGCTTTCCGCGCGCAGGCGTCGGCGGAGCGGATCGCGGCGGAGAAGAAGTGGGAAAGCGCGCGTCTCTCCAGCGTCGAAACCTTGCCCGAAGTGCTGAACAACGGCGCGATGCAGCAACTCATGGCCCAACGCGCCGAAGCGCGCGCGGAGCTTGTCCGTCAGCGCCAGTTCCGCAAGGACGATCACCCCGAAATGCGCGAGGCGCGGGCGCGGCTGGCGGCTTTGGACGATCAGGCAGAGTCGATGGCGAACACCATCCGCGCTTCGCTGAAGGAGCAATATGACGTCGCCGTCCATGGCGAAAAGCAGATCGCGTCGGAAATCAAGGATCTGGAGCGGCAGGCGCAGCTTGAACGCGGGCGTGACGTGCAGATCGGCATCATGGAGCGGCAGGTCGATACCTACCGGCTGCTGCATGACAGCCTGTTGCAACGCTATCGCGACATGGCGTCGCAAGCGGGTTTCCAGGCTGGGCGCATCCAGCCGCTGGACCGGGCGGCGGTGCCCGCGCGGCCTTCCTCGCCCCATGTCGGCAGCACGATGCTGTTCGCTTCGCTCGGCGGGCTGCTGCTGGGGCTGTTGCTGGTCGGGTTGCGCCATGTGTTCGACGATGCGGTGACGTCGGCTGAAACTTTGAGCGAGCGCGTCGGCTTGCCGATGCTGGGTGCCGTGCCGGTGACGGGTGACCGGGCGCAGCCGCAGGAGATATTCAGCCCAATCGCCTCATCCCTGCTGCTGGGATCGGTGGAGGGGCTGCCGCGCTCCATCCTCGTCACCAGCGCGCAGGAAGGCGAGGGTAAATCGCTCACGCTGAATGCGTTGGCGCGGGCGCTGGCGGGACTGGGGAAGAAGGTGCTGGTGGTCGATGCGGACATGCGCCGTCCGGTGCAGCATCGCCTTTTCGGACTGGCGCCCGCCATCGGCATCAGCGAGGTGATGACCGGGCAGGCCAGGATGGAGGACGCCGTCGTGGCGACGGGCGTGGCGGGGCTGTCGATCCTCCCTTGCGCCGCCATCCCGCCCAATCCGGGCGAATTGCTCGCGACTCCGGCGCTGGATGGGTTGATGAACCATGCGCGGGAGAGCTTCGACACTGTGCTGATCGACGCGCCGCCGATCCTTGGGCTGGCCGACGCGCCGCTACTGGCCGCGAAGGCGCAGGCGACGGTGCTGGTGGTGGAATGGGGCCGCAACCATCATGGCGGTCTGCGCGTCGCGGTCGAGCGCCTGCGTCGCGCGGGAGGAAGCATCATCGGCGGCATCCTGACCAAGCAACAGGGCCGCGCCTATGATTATGACTATCATCGGGGCGGATAAGGGGCTGGTTAGGGATTGCGTAGCTCATCGCGCAGTTTCGCGATGGCGGTTTTCGGCCATTTGCGGACGTTCAACCTTCGTCATCCCAGCGGAAGCTGGGATCTCTCTTGTGTATGATTGCGCCTCAAGAAGAGAGATGCCAGCTTTCGCTGGCATGACGGGCAAGGAATGTTG
>JASGDV010000172.1:0-15093 GCA_049841255.1 Sphingobium sp. | reverse complement strand
GTACGCCGTGCTCCTGCGCAGGCACTCGAACGAGACAAGCGGCTCGTGAGAGCCCAGATCAGACGGCGGAACTGGGCTCCTGCCTTCGCAGGAGCACGGTGCATGTTGGAAACAAACCGTCGCCAATCCACCCATAGCAGCCCCTCGTATCGGATTTGCACACTGCACAATCGCCTTCCTTTTGGCGTTCGCGCCTGCAAGCGGGCGTTAGTGGCAAGGGTGTGGAAGCGGATCATTTATAATGGCTGAGTCAATGTCGGAATCTGCCCGGAACCGGGCTGGCGGGTCATTTCCTTGGTCGGCGAATTCCCGATTCGCGCGCAGGGGTCGGGGTAAAAGTCGGCTGGAGCATATCACAATCCGCTTGACCGACTCTGAAACCGCGCTTATCTGCGCCTTTCCGGCGAGGGGAACCCCTCGCGTTGATGCCCGATCGTCTAAAGGTAAGACTGCGGACTCTGACTCCGTCAATCGAGGTTCGAATCCTCGTCGGGCATCCAGACTATCCTGTTTAAGTGGATTTAGGTTCTGCCGAAGCGGGAGCCCAGATCGAACGACAGAACTATGCTCTCACGAGCCGCATGTCTCGTTCGAGAGCCTTCGCAGAAGCGCAGCGTGCTTCCACCGATCAGGACATATTCAATAGCTGAGCGGGTCTCACTCGGTGGGACTATAATCCCAAACCGATTTTTTGAGATAGAGCCAGCGGCCTGACGGCGTTATCCGGCTATCAGCTTTCTTTTTCGAACCCAATGCGCCGTTTTCAGGTGCAGTCGATCATGCCAGATTTTCGCTCGCGATCCGCGCTTCATTGACGGCTTTTCGACTTCAGCGAAATATTCGGCGCCGGAAAAGCGATCCCCCTCCGGCGTCGCCCAAGCATATACCCAATTGCCATCATTATCGAGGAAGCGATCCCAGCAAGCGACGGCCACATGGCCGTCTTTCCAGAATAGAACGTCGCGACCATCCTTCAGATGGGCCAGCATGTCTGCAACCGGAGTCCATTTTGTTATATTACCCATGCCCGGATTTTACTGCGGAGGCAGGGCGATCAAAATAGAGTGGCATGTTACCCGGCGCGGAAATGCCACTTACTGGCCTAGAATGCCGTATGCCGCCCCATTCCCATAGGGTCAACTGGAGCCGCCAGCCACTTTCCGCAGATAGGCATGCATCTGCGATTTGACCTCCGGGGACAGGCGCACATAAAGCCGACGCCGGTCAACGGGATCCTGTTCGCGGGTCAGGACGCCCTTTTTCGTCATTTTGTCGATCCACCGGAGAGCTGTCGTCTGAGGGGCGCGCGACGCTATGCATGCGCTGCTCACAGCTACCTTTTGCCTTCTTCCTCGGCAGCGAACAGGTCCAGCAGGATATACCAGGCGGGATCGGTGAACATATCCGATCCGGGGATGCCAGCCCGCAAATCGCCTTCTTTCAGCAAACATTTGGCGATGAAAGCCGGACTAACCTGCCTTCTCGTCCTTGCCGCCGGTCTTTCATTTCCAGGCAAATGCTTTCGGGCGTGAGGCCGAGGGTCAGCATGATATTCAACGGCCGCCGTCAACTCGGCAAAGCCGGAACTATTTCCTCGCTCAACAACGATCTTTTTCGTCGTCTGGTCGCGCATCTATTCTATTCCCCTCCAGGAATGGAAGTTTTGCGACCCGCGGGCGGATTTATTGAGCGGCACCTGCCATTGCAAGCTCAAATCGGAAGACAGTGGACGGCAAACCGTCATTTCCGCACTCGATCAAGAGGGGTTGCCATGCCGGGCAGGAAAATCGCTATTCTCAAGAACGCGAGGCAAATGGTTCCCCAATAGCGGAAGTCATTGATTAAAATAAATTTTGGAATAGGCTGACGGTATATCTGCAAAGGGGACAGGCAATGCGCAAGGCGGAATTGCTGCTTTCTATCCTGCCGTTTTTCCTGATGGCCAGCATCGATTCGGCCGCGGCGCGGGAGGATGACGGAAGCCTGACATTCTTCGCGAAAGAAGGGCAGGACAAGTTCCAGCTACCCGCCTTGCCTCCACCGGCCACCGTTTCGACACCCATGTTCGCGGCGCCGATTTCCGCGACGGCCGAAGGAGCTGGCTCCATGCCGTCCTTCGATCTGTCGGAACTGAACGCTCTTCCCGAACCTGCCGCCGCCATGGCATCCATTCAGGGACCGCCGGATGAAGCCGCCGCGACGCCCGCCTCACGCGACGGCAAATCCTACGCCTCGTTCGGCAGCCGTCTGGGGGCCGCCAAATGGGAAACGCTGGCCATCGCCACCTTCATCACGGCGTCGCAGGCCGCCACCATCGGCGGCACCACCTCCTTCCATTTCAAGGATGAAGGATGGTTCGGCAAGAACACGAACAATCTGGGCATCGACAAGCTGACTCATGCCTTCAACGCCTATCTGTTCGCGGAATTTCTGGGCGCGCGGATCGCCCGCAAATCCGGCGACCGCGCCGCCGCTGCCGCGCCCGCCGCGCTGCTCGCCATGGGGCTGCAATTCTATGGCGAGATGTGGGACGCGCATAAGAAGGACAGCGGCTTTTCGACGCAGGACGTGATCTTCAACGGCGCAGGGGCGTTATTTTCCGTCATCCGACACAGCGTCCCGGGGCTGGAGGAAAAGCTCGATTTCCGGCTGATGCTGGTGCCCAATTCGCAGGTCTACAGCTTCAAGGGCAAGCGGCATTATGAGCAGCAACGCTTCCTCCTTTCGCTGGAGCTGGCGGGGTTCGAAAGATTCCGCAACAGCCCGCTGCGTTTCGCCGAATTGCAGGTCGGCTATCGCGGCAAGAATTTCCTGCTGCGGGACCGCGAGGCGGGCAGAGAACCCAAGCGCGAAATCTTCTTCGGCGTGGCGCTGAACCTCAAGGAATTGTTCTTCAAGAACAGCCGGGGCTGGCTTGGCCAGGGCATCGGCAGCGGGCTCAACTATTTCCAGATCCCCTATACCGCCACGCATAGTTTCTAGGAACGCGCGCCCAAAATGGCGGTCAGCGCGCCGCGATGGCGAGGGCCACGGCTTCGGCGGCCTTGATCCCGTCGATGGCGGCGGAAAGGATGCCGCCCGCATAGCCCGCGCCCTCGCCCGCCGGATAGAGGCCCGCTACGTTGAGGCTCTGGAAATCCTTGCCCCGCGTGATGCGGATGGGGGAGGATGTGCGGGTCTCCACGCCGGTCATGATCGCGTCGGGATGGTCGTAATTCGCGATCTGGCGGCCAAAGACGGGCAGCGCCTCACGGAAGGATTCCAGCACGAAATCGGGCAGGCAGCGTGACAGGTCGGTCAGGGTCACGCCGGGTTTGTAGGAGGGGATGACTTCGCCCAATGCCGTCGAGGGACGGCCCGCGAGGAAATCGCCGACCGTCTGTCCCGGCGCATGATAGGAGGAGCCGCCCGCGACATAGGCCAGCGATTCCAGACGACGTTGCAGGTCGATGCCCGCCAGCGGTCCTTCGGGATAGTCGCGCTGAGGATCGATGCCGACGACGAGGCCGGAATTGGCGTTGAATTCGGCGCGGCTATATTGGCTCATGCCGTTGGTGACGACGCGGCCTTCCTCCGATGTGGCGGCGACCACGCGGCCGCCGGGACACATGCAGAAGCTGTAGACGGTGCGGCCATTGGCGCAATGGTGCGCGAGGCTGTAGGCCGCCGCGCCCAGCACCGGATGGCCCGCGCATGCGCCGAAACGGGCGCGGTCGATCCAGCTTTGGGGGTGCTCGATGCGGACGCCGATGGAGAAGGGCTTGGGCTCGATATGCACGCCCCGGCGGTGGAGCATCTCAAAGGTCGGGCGGGCGCTGTGGCCCACCGCCATGACGACATGATCGGCTTCGAGGAAGCTGCCGTCATGGAGGTGGAGGCCGCGCAGGCGGTGCGATCCGTCCCCCTGCCGTTCCAGTTCGATGTCCTCGACGCGGTGCTGCCAGCGATATTCGCCGCCCAGCCCCTCGATCTGGCGGCGCATGGCTTCCACCATGGTGACGAGGCGGAAGGTGCCGATATGGGGGTGCGCTTCGGTGAGGATGTCCTGTGGCGCGCCCGCGGCGACGAATTCCTCCAGCACCTTGCGGCCGAGGAAGCGCGGGTCCTTCACCCGGCAATAGAGCTTGCCGTCGGAGAAGGTGCCCGCCCCGCCCTCGCCGAACTGGACATTGCTGTCGGGGTTGAGCTCGCCGCGCCGCCACAGGCCCCAGGTGTCCTTCGTGCGTTCGCGCACGACCTTGCCCCGGTCGAGGATGATCGGGCGGAACCCCATCTGGGCGAGGATGAGGCCCGCGAACAGGCCGCAGGGCCCCGCGCCGATGACGACGGGGCGCTTGCCGGACCATCCCGCGGGCGCTTTCGTCACGAATTTATAGCCGGTGTCGGGGCGCGGGCGGACGTCATGATCCCCGGCGAAGCGTTCCAGCACCGCCGATTCGTCGGTCAGCGCGACGTCGACCGTGTAGACGAGCTGGATCGCATTCTTGCGCCGCGCGTCATTGCCGCGACGGACGACGGCATGGCTCAGCAATTCCTGCGGGGCGAGGCCCAGACGCTCGCAAATGGCGGCGGGCATCGCCTCGGCCGGATGGTCGAGGGGCAGCTTCAGTCCCGAAAGGCGCAACATGGGGATGGCCCCTAATGGATGCGCGCGGGAAAGGGAACCGGCTGCCCCTCCCCTGCCTCAGAAACGGGCGCGGAGGCCGCCGTAGAAGGCGCGGCGCTCTATCGGATAGAAACTGGCCTGCCCGCTATATTGGACGACGGCGCCGATGTCGCCGATGGCGCGCTTCTGCGTCAGGTTGCGGGCGTCGAGGAACAGTGTGACGCCCTCCCGCACCTGCGCCTGCGCGCCGAGGTTCAGCATGGCGTAGCCGCTGGTCTTCTTGCTATTGGCATAGTCCACCCATGTGCCCTGCGGCATCCATTCGACCGAGGGCGAGACGCTGGCGCGATCCGTGCCGAGCTTCAGTTCCACGCGGTAGAAATGGCGCGGCACGACCGGCAGGCGATTGTCGCCATAGGTCGCGTCGTCGCGGAAGCGGAAGTCGCTATATTGATATGTCTGCCGCAGCGTGGCCCATGGCGTCAGCGTCAGGTCCAGCCCGGCTTCGATGCCCTGATGGCGGGTGCGGTCGGCGTTGAAGGTGGCGGCGGGATAGACCCCGGCCAGCACATTATATTGCAGCATCTCGCCCTTCAGCGTGGCGCGATAGAGGCTAATGTCCCATGCCGCGATGCCGATCCGGCCGCGCGTGCCGATCTCCGCCGTCCATGCCTTTTGCGCGCCCACCGGGGTGAAGCCGGGCGCGCCGCCCGCCGGGGTCTGGCTGAGTTCGCCGAAACCGGGCAATTCGACCGAGCGGCTATAGTTGGCGTAGAATTGCAGGGTTTCGGACGGTTCGTAGAGCAGGCCGAGTTTCGGGGCGAAGCTGTCGAAATCCGCCTTGCCGCTGCGTTCCGGGGCGAGGCGGTTGTCGATCCTGCGTTCGCCATGGGTGTAGAGGCCGCCTGCGATCAGCCAGAGGCCGCTCAACGGGGCCATGCGCAGTTCGGCATGGCTGTTGATCGTCTGTGCTTTCTGGATGGCATAGGCGGTGGGCGCGCCACGTTTGCCGGAGATGTTGACGAATTGCCTGGCGGCGGTCCGGCCGAAACGCGCCTGACTGCCCAGCGTCAGTTCGACCGGCATCCCCCCCAGATGGCCGGCCCAGTCGAGGCTGGCGAAGACGCCGCGATCATCGCTGTTCTGGTCGATCACCTGATAGATGGGGTGATAGAGTTGCTTGGCGTTGTAGAAGGCTCCGAAAGCGACTTCCCCGCCGTCGATGCGGACGGTGGTGCGATTCTGAAGACGGATCGAGTCGATGTCGCGCGCCTGATCGCCCGCGAAATTGCCCTTGGCGGGGTGATGGAGCGCATCGCTTTCGGTGAGCGCACCGGACAGCTTCTGGCGGATGCTCTGGACGCTGGCATAGAAGCGGGTTTCGACCGTCTCGCTCAACCGGAAACCGGCATTGCCGTTGAAGCGGACAGCCTTGCGCCGGCCATGGTCGCGGTCGCCGTCGGAGCTGTCCGCCGTGACGGCCGCCCAGACATCGGCGCGGTCGTCGGCATGGCCATAGGCCAGCTTGCCGCGCGCCGTGTCGAAGGAACCGCCGTCGATCCGCATGTCGATGCCCGGCGCGCTGCGGCCTGTCGGCGTCACGGCATTGATTGCGCCCCCAAGCGTCGATCCGCCAAGGCGCAGGGCGTTGGCGCCGCGATAGACCTCGATATGCTGGAAGACCTGCGGGTCGAGTTCCTGAAAGTCGCCATTGTCGTCGGCGCTGTTGATCGGAATGCCGTCCTGCAACAGCGTGAGGCCGCGCATATGATAGCCGCGCGAGAGGCCGGAGCCGCGAATCGAAATGCGGACCTCCTGCCCGAAGCGCGGCTGGGTATAGACGCCGGGCGAAAAGGCGAGCGTGTCGCGCAGGGAGACGGCGAGCCTGTCCTCATAATCTTCGGCCGCGACCACATCGACGCCGCCGGGGGTGCGGGCGACCTTCGCGGCGGCTTCCTGAATGACAGGGCTGGCGGTGACGATAATGCCCTGATCGGCTTCGTCGGCGAGGACGGGAACGGCGGAAAGCGCGCAGGCGATGGCGCAAAGCGACGCGCCGCGCGCGACGGAATATGGAGTCATGGAAAGCATAACCTTCTGAAAAATATGTGCGTGAAGCGGCGCGCGAGGTCATGCCCTCACGCGCGGCGGCAGGATTTTCAGAAGATGGCCGGCGGTCCCGACGAAGGCGGAGGCGGCGCGGCGAGACGGGCGATGAAACCCGTCCTGAGCGCGAAGGCGATGGGACCGAAGGCCAATTGCCATGCAGGCAAAGGCAGGTCCGCCAGCGGTAGCGGCGGGACGGTCGGCGCGGCGTTCGCCCCGGCGAAAGCGCAATGCTGCTGCGCCGCGCCGTCATCGGCGGGTTGATGCTTATGCTTCATCCGGCCCTGCGCCACGGCGTCGCGATCCACCATGACCTTGACCGGCCCCGTGCCGGAACAGAGCGTCACCATGACACCCTTTTCGGTCCGCACCGGCATGAAGCCCGAAGGCGCGAGCAGTTGAATGGCAAGGACGAGCAGGGCCAGCGCGGCCAGCAAGCCCCGCGCATTGTCCGAATGTCTGATCGCCCCCAACATGCCGCGCCCCTAGCGGAGAAGCGCCGTCCTGTCATCAGGACAAACTGCCCAAGGCTTGCGGCACACTGACCTTGACGTAAACGTAAAGTGATTCTAGATAGCCGCCATGGACCAACGCACACTTATCGCCGGCATCGAATTGCCGGACCATAGCGAACGGCAAACCTACAGCATCACCGATCTGTCGGAAGAATTCGGCGTCACGGCGCGCGCGCTGCGCTTCTATGAGGATGAAGGGCTGATCTCGCCGGAGCGGCAGGGGCTGGCCCGCATCTATTCGCGGCGCGACCGCGCGCGGCTGGCCTGGATATTGCGCGGCAAGCGGGTGGGCTTCAGCCTGTCCGACATCCGCGAGATGATCGACCTTTATGACGCCGACGAGGAACATGAAGCGCAGCGGCGCGTCACCATAGCCAAGTGCAGGGCGCGCATCGACCTGCTCACCCGGCAGAAGGACGATATCGACGCGGCCATCGCCGAATTGTCGGACTTCATCGCCACTATCGCCAGAGACTGACCCCTACCCCATCAGAACAGAATCGTCCGGAGAAGATCATGCCCAGCTATTCCGCGCCCGTCCGCGATACCCGTTTCGTCCTCGACCATGTCGTGGGGCTGGATCGCTATGCCAATCTGCCGGGGTTCGAGAATGCGACGCCCGATCTGGTCGAGGCGATCCTGACCGAAGGCGGCAAGATGGCGGCCGAAGTGCTGTTCCCGCTCAACATGGTGGGCGACAAGGAAGGCTGCACCCGCCATCCGGACGGCAGCGTGACGACGCCGACCGGCTTCAAGGAAGGCTATGCGAAGTTCGTCGAGGGCGGCTGGACGACGCTGCATGCCCCCGTCGAGTTCGGCGGTCAGGGCATGCCGACCGTGCTGGCGACGGCGTTCAATGAATATGTGCTGTCGGCGAACCAGTCCTTCGAGATGTACCATGGGCTGACGGCGGGCGCGATCGCCGCGCTGATGGCCAAGGGCAGCGACGCGCAGAAAGCGACCTATCTGCCGAACATGGTCGCGGGAAGCTGGACCGGCACGATGAACCTGACGGAGCCGCAATGCGGCACCGATCTTGGCCTTATCAAGACCAAGGCCGTGCCCAATGGCGATGGCAGCTATGCGATCACCGGCACCAAAATCTTCATTTCGGCGGGCGAGCATGACCTGTCCGACAACATCATCCATCTGGTGCTGGCCAAGACGCCGGACGCGCCGGAAGGGACCAAGGGCATTTCGCTGTTCGTGGTGCCGAAGTTCATGGTGAAGGAGGACGGATCGCTGGGAGATCGCAACGCGGTTTCCTGCGGCTCCATCGAGCACAAGATGGGCATCCACGGCAACGCCACCTGCGTCATGAATTATGACGGCGCGACCGGATGGCTGGTGGGCGAGGAGAATAAGGGCCTGGCCGCCATGTTCATCATGATGAACGCGGCAAGGCTGGGCGTGGGCCTGCAAGGGCTGGGTCAGGGCGAGGTCGCCTTCCAGAATGCCGTGCATTATGCGCGGGAACGGCGGCAGGGCCGTGCGCTCACCGGGCCGAAGGACCTGGACGAGAAGGCCGACACGCTGTTCGTCCATCCCGATGTGCGGCGGATGCTGATGGAGGCGAAGGCGCTGACCGAGGGCCTGCGGGCGCTGATCCTGTGGGGCGCTTTGCAGGTCGACCTGTCGCACCATGCGGCCACCGAAGAGGAGCGGCAACTGGCCGACGACCTGATCGGGCTGCTGACGCCGGTCATCAAGGGCTATGGCACGGACAAGGGTTTCGACGTGACGGTCGCCTGCCAGCAGATATTCGGCGGCCATGGCTACATCTGGGAAAATGGCGTCGAGCAATATGTGCGCGACGCCCGCATCGCCCAGATCTACGAAGGCACCAACGGCGTGCAGGCGATGGACCTTGTCGGGCGCAAGCTGCCGATGAACGGCGGGCGGGCGATGCAGGCCTTCCTCAAGATCGTGTCGGGCGAAATCGCCGAGGCCAAGGGGAATGAAAAGCTGGCGAGCTTTGCCGAGGCGCTGGAGAAAGCGGTGCAGCAATTGCAGGCCGCGACCATGTGGCTGATGCAGAACGCCATGAAGGACCCCGACAATGCCGGGGCGGCGGCTCATCATTATATGCATATCATGGGGATCGTGGCGACCGGCCTCATGTGGCTGCGCATGGCGAAAGCGGCGACGGAATTGCTGGAGGCGGGCGAAGGGGACGCGCAGTTCCTGGAGACCAAGCTGGTGACGGCCCGCTTCTTCGCCGAGCGGATCATGCCGGACGCGGGCGCTCTGCGGCGCAAGATCGAAGGCGGCGCGGACAGCCTGATGGCGCTGGACCCGGAGATGTTTCTGGCGGTCTGACGGACCTGCCTGCGTAGAGGAATTGCTGTCGGGCAATAGAGGGCGTGGCCACAAGGCTGCGCCCTCCTTCTTATGGCCGCTTCATTAACGCACCACGGCCCGCGTGTAGAGATGCCATGTCGCATAGCCGAGCACCGGCAGAGCCACCGCCAGCCCCACCAGCGCCGGAAGCGCGCCCAGCACCAGCAGCGCGACGACGATCAGGCCCCATGTCGCCATCGTCACGGGATTGCGCCGGGCGACGCGGACGGAGGTTCGCAACGCCACGCCCCAATTGACCGGCTTGTCGACCACCATCGGGAAGGATACCGCGCTCACCGCCAGCGTCGCGATGGCGAAGCACAAACCCGTCAGATTGCCGAAGATGATCATCCGCCAGCCTTCGGAGGTCGTGAAGACCGCGTTCAGAAAGGCTCCGGCCGAACTGACCGCTTCCGGCCCCAACTGGCCCACGGTCGCCTGAAAGATGAACCACGCCGCCCCGATCCATGCCAGGAACAGCGCGCCGGTGACGCTCGCAAGGTCGAGCAGCGCGGGCGCGGACGGTCCGCGCACGACATCCAGAAAATGCCGCCAGCGCGTGTCGAGTCCGGCTTCGCGGCGGCGCGCCAGTTCATAGAAACCGCTGGCGAACAGCGGCCCCAGCATGACTGATCCGGCCACCAGCGGAAAGATGAAGGGCAGCGTCGACACGCGGCTGGCCGACAGGATCGCCAGCAGGACCACGATGGGATAGATGAAACCGACGAAGACCAGATCGCCGCGCTTGGCCTGAAAATCCTGCCACCCCTGTTTCAACGCGATGCGGATGTCGCTGAGGTCAAGGTCGCGGATTTCATGATTTTCGTGGCTGGATGCCAATGGAGTTGGATGCACTATGACCATGGTCGCTCTCCCGAAGGGCGGCCATGCAGGCGTCGGCCTCTGCTGTTTTCCGTCGGGACGCTTCCGGCAATCCATCTGCTTCTGGCGCAGTCCCGGCATGAAGGCCGCCTCATGGCCAATAATCAACATGATACACCCTTGCGGGGGCGCGGGGCAAGGGCGGGCCAATCGAGCAGGATTTATTCGGGCCGTGTGATCCTGCCGAAGAGCACCTGATAGCCGTCATCCCCGCCCTCCGCTTCGAAGGCTGCCATCACGCGCCGCAAATCCTTCGGGGCCAAGGGCTTCCTTCCTTCGCTCGGCACGACCGCGCCTATTCCCTTGAGATGCGCGATCAGCCCCTTCGCGCCTCCGCAGGACAGCGCATAATTCTCGTCGAAGGCGAAAGCGTCGTCGAACGGCGCAAGGATCGCGCGCAACGCGCCCAGATCCGGATAGTCCGGCACGCCCGCCGTCAGCCCGCACGCCTCATGCGCCGCGCGCCACCGGGCGAAACTGCCCCGCCCCATGGTCGAGAAGATCAGGCTTCCCCCCGGCCGCAGCAAGCCCGCCAGCCGCCTCACCGCACCCGCCAGATCGTCGAACCATTGGAAGGCCAGGCTGGAGAGGATGAGGTCGAACCATTCCCCCTCGAACGCGGGAAGCTCGCCATCCATGGTCAGGAACGTCCCCGCGACCAATCCTCCGGCCGAAGCCCGCGCCAGCATCTCGGGCGACAGGTCCGTCGCCACCAGCTCCGCGCCGGGCCAGCGCGCCTGAATGTCCCGCGTCAGGAAGCCGGTGCCGCAGCCGATCTCCAATATGCGCTCCACGCCTCTGGGCTTTTGCCGCTGCGCCAGATCGGCGACCAGCGCCGCCGCCAGCCGCTGCGGCCCGGCATGATCGTCATAGCGAGCCGCCGCCGCGCCGAACGCGTCGCTTATCCGTTGCTTGCGGCCCATGTTCATGGCTAGTCGCATGGCAGAGCGTCCCGCGCTTTGCCAGCCTCTTTGGCCTTCTCTCCAAAAGGACCGTCCATGACCGCCTCTTCCTCCCGCATCCTTTCAATGGACGTGCTGCGCGGCGTCGCCGTCATGGGCATATTGTGGATGAACATCACGGCCTTTGCCCTGCCCCAATCGGCCTATTTCAATCCGGCCGTGTCGGGGCCGCCGTCCGCCGGGGACATCGCTTTCTGGACCATGGGCTTCCTGTTCTTCGACGGCAAGATGCGGGGGCTTTTCGCGCTGCTGTTCGGGGCGTCGATGCTGCTGCTGATCGACCGGGAGGAAATGGCGGGCCGCGACGGCCGCCGCGCCCAGATGGTCCGCGCGGCGTGGCTCTTCGTCTTCGGTCTCGCGCATTATCTGCTGCTGTGGTGGGGCGACATCCTCATGACCTATGCGATCGCGGGGCTGGCGGCGCTGCTGTTCGTCCGGCGGGAGCCGCTGTCGCTGGTCAAATGGGCGTTCCTTTTCTTCCTGCTGCATTTCCTGCTATGCGCCGCCTTCATCGTCAGCCTCTATGGCTGGTCCCATGCCGCCGCCGCGCACGGCGCCGCTGCCGACATCCGCGAGGGCTTCGCCCAGTTCACCGCGCCCTATGCCGATCCGCAGAGCACCGCCGTCCAGGCTGAAATCGCGACCTATCGCAGCGGTTTCGGCGCAATCGTCCGGCATCATCTGGCAGGCTTTCCGGGCCAGTGGTTCTGGTCCTTCCTGTTCACGGCGCTCGAATCGCTTGGCTTCATGCTGCTGGGGATGGCCATGCTGAAAGGCGGTTTCCTGACCGGACGATGGAGCGCGGAGCAATATTGGCGAACGGCGCGCCATTGTTTCCTGATCGGCCTGCCACCCATGGCCGCGCTCGCCCTTTGGGTGATCCTCAGCCGATTCGCGGTGCTTCCGGCGCTTGGGAGCATGATAGCATGGTCCTTCCCCTTCCGAATCCCGCTGACGGTCGGATGGGCGGCACTGATCCTCTGGCTGCTCGCGAGCCGGGGGCAGAGCCAACTGACGGCTTCCATCGCCGCGGCCGGGCGCATGGCGTTCAGCAACTATCTGGGCACGACTATGGTGATGACGGCCATTTTCTATGGCTGGGGCCTTGGCCTGTTCGGACATGTGCGGCCCGCTATCCTTCCCCTGTTCATGCTGGGAGGATGGGCCGTCATGCTGCTCTGGTCGCCGCTCTGGCTGAAGCGATTCGTTTCAGGGCCGCTGGAGTGGCTGTGGCGCAGCCTCGCCAGCGGGAAGGTGCAAAAGATTCGCAGGAACATCTGATGGGACTATTGCGATCCATTATCATCTGCGCTATCTGATTCTTCAGGAGTGCGGGATATGGTCGTTTGCGTTTGTAATGCCATCCGGGAGAAGGATTTGAAGGAAGCGGTGCGCGATGGCGCGGATACGCCCTGCAACGCCTATGCCCGCTTCGGCCGCCGTCCCAAATGCGGCCAATGCGTTCCCTTCGCCCGCACCATCATCGCCGCGGAACGCGCCACAGCGTAAGCCCGTCCTGAAATCAATGCGAAGCAGGTGCAGTAAAACGCCCTTCCCAATCGCGAAGCCGAAGCAATAGCTTCGCAAAAAATGGCGGATTTCCAAGGGTTTTTCGCTTAACAAGCGGCCCTTGCGGCTTTATAATGCCCGGCACTTTCCCACAACCGGAGCATTTCTCCCCATGAAGGGCGATCCCAAAGTTATCGACTATTTGAACGAGGTCCTCAAGAACGAACTGACCGCGATCAATCAATATTTCCTCCATTATCGCATGCTCGATCATTGGGGCATCAAGAAGCTCGCCAAGTTCGAATATGAAGAGTCGATCGACGAGATGAAGCATGCCGACAAGGTGGCGGAACGCATCCTGTTCCTTGACGGCCTGCCCAATTTCCAGCTGCTCGGCCGCCTCAAGATCGGCGAGACGGTGGACGAGGTGCTGAAAGCGGACCTTGAACTGGAATATGAGGCCCTGCCGACGCTCAAGGACGGCATCGCCTATTGCGAATCGATCCGCGACTATGTGTCGCGCGACCTGTTCCAGTCGATCCTCGAAAGCGAGGAAGAGCATATCGACACGCTGGAAACCCAGTTCGAGATGATCGAACGCATGGGCCTGCAAAATTATATCCAGCTTCAGAGCGAAGCCGCAGAGGGGTAATTTGCCCGATGGGCGGTTTGCTTCGGCTGCCGCCTATGTGCCGACATAGAATTGGGGTGGATTGCGCTCCCCCCTCTCCGTCATCCCGGCGAAAGCTGGGATCTCTTTTGACATCTGGCTGTGCCATGAGAAGAGAGATCCCAGCTTTCGCCGGGATGACGAAGGTCGGGTGTCCGCAACCGGCCGAAAATGGTCGTCGCAAGCTCGGGGATTGGCAAACACGGCTTTGTCCGCCCATAGGGTATATATGACCATAGCGATCATCTATGTCGGGGCGGCGCTTGCCGAGATTGCCGGTTGTTTTGCCTTCTGGGCGTGGCTGCGAATGGGGAAGTCGCCATTGTGGCTGGTTCCCGGCTGCCTCTCGCTCATCCTTTTCGCATGGTTGCTGACGCTGGTGGATAGCAGCCATGCGGGGCGGGCCTATGCGGCTTATGGCGGCATTTATATCATGTCGGCGCTTCTATGGCTGTGGGCGGCGGAAGGCGTCCGGCCGGATCGCTGGGATCTGGGAGGCGTCGCGCTCTGCCTTGCGGGGGCGGCGGTGATCCTGCTTGGGCCGCATCGGGCCTAGGACCGATCGCCATTCAGTTCTGGCGGCCTACAAATGGCCGCTTTCCGCGCTTCCGGTGCCCACGTGCTTGGCGCTGGCCCTTGGCTCACGCCATCTCCTGAATGTCGATTGGTTCTAAAGCCCCTGTTCCACCGGCACGAAAGCGCCCCTTTCGCGGTCCTTGACCACGCGGGCGGCAGGGAAGACGGAGCCGCTCATGGTGATATAGACGCCCGGTTCCGCGACCTGCGCGCAGGCAAAGGCCATGCCGAGGTTGAAGCTGGCGTCGCTCTCGCTGAAGCGCGCCGGGGCGAGCGCGCCGACCAGCACCACCGTCTTGCCAGGAATGTCGGCCAGCACCTTGGCGGTTTCCGTCATCGTATCCGTGCCATGGGTGATGACGATGTGGCTTTCGCGAGCGGCGGCGACGCGGGCGCGGATCAGGACGCGGTCGGCATCGTCCAGTTCCAGGCTGTCCTTGCGGGTCACTTCCTCGATGCGGAAGGGGCGCTGGACGCGGGCGATCTCCAGCAGCTTCGCCACCACGGTTTCACCCACCTGATAGTCGGACAGCGCATCGAAATAGATTTTGTCGATCGTGCCGCCGGTGGTGAGGAGAAGGATGGGAGTATCGGGGGGAAGCATGGATCGGCTCCGGGAAATGGGGTTTGCTTCCAGCCTATTGAAAGGAAGCGGGATTTTGGTGGCACGCCCGTGTCTCAATTCGCTCGACACGAGCGGAGGGCTCAGCCTAACCGCCGCGCGCCATTTCCTCGCCACGGTCGCGGGCGGCGATCAGGGTGTCGGTCAGTAATGTCAGCAGCCGGTCGTCGGCATCCAGCACGTTAAGGCCCTCCCGCGTCATGCCGCCGGGGCTGGCGACGCGGTCGGCGAGCGTGCCGGGACTGTCGCTGGCGCGCGCGGCCATGCTGGCGGAACCCTCCACCGTGGCCAGCGCCATGCGGGCG
>JASGDV010000171.1:0-9980 GCA_049841255.1 Sphingobium sp. | reverse complement strand
GGGTCCGAGCAGAATTACATCATCTCGAAGCTGGCGCTCGACAGCCGGGCGGGCGGGGCGATGAACCCCATCGGCGTGGTCAACGGCGTGGGCATCGACGATCTGCCCAAGGTGCGGCAGTTGACGCAGAAGGCCAAGACCTTCGGCTATACCGGCGTTCTGGTGATCCATCCGAGCCATCTGCCGATCGTGCAGGAAACCTTCGCGCCGACCGAGGCGGAGCTGGCCTTCTATCGCGGGGTCATCGCCAAGATGAAGGAAACCGACGCCACCGGGGACGGCGCGGTCCGCTATGAAGGGCAGATGATCGACTATGCCATGCTCGCCCGCGCCGAGCAGGTCATCGCTCAGGCCGAGCGCCGCAAAGCATGACGCCGGGCGGCCGCTGATCGGCTTCCATCGAACCGCTCCGGTCTTTGACCGGGGCGGTTCCTTGCGTCCGATCCGGACTCCCGGCTGCCGCGGTCATTCCGGGATGGCTGGCTACCCTTGGGAAGCATCGAAAGTCAGCTCTTCGGCAGGACCTATATTCCGTTCACCTGCGAACATCTGATCCAGCCTGTTCCGGATTTCCTGCCGATAGCTCTGCGAAACGATCGCGCGCGGGGCGGAGATTTCGATTTCCTGCGCTATGGCGACCTTGATCCGTTCCACCGCTGTCTCGTCCAGCACATTCACGCGCTGCAATTCCTTGCAGAGTTGCAACAGGCCCGCTGCCGTGGCCTGCGCCCGCAGGCCGACATTCGTCAGGTCGAAGTGCAGCTTTTTGTGCTTGTCAGAGATCGTCGTCATTTCCGGTGGCTCCTCTCCATTCGGAGGAGGGACTTGAATTAGTTCATTGAAATAATTGATTTTATTTTTTAATTTCGGTTCCGCCGCTTACCGAGGCCCCTAGAAAGGCCCTAAAAAAACTGGCCTGAAAAAACACTCGAACCGCCGACATTTGGTGTCCGTCAGTGCTTCACCTGAACTATTCGCGAATGTCTGCCATGATCCGGCGTTGCCGTCAAACAAGGCGGCAAGATTGCTGGCCGCAACCGAAGGGAGCAGCCCGCTCATGGGCGGTGGGTGGGGCAAACGAAGTGACCACCCCTACACCTTTGTTGCCATTGCCCAGTTGCTCGGTGGTGCGCCTCTCCGCTAAGCTCCCCGGCAAAGGGGGCGATGATTCAATGGCATCTCAATTAAATAGCGGCAGTGATCTTGGGTTTGAGGCTGATCTCTTTAAGGCGGCAGACAAGCTACGTGGAAATCTTGAGCCGTCGGAATACAAGCACGTCGCCCTTGGCTTGATCTTCCTTAAGTATATTTCCGAAGCTTTCGAGGCGCATCGCGCGAAATTGGCAGAGGAAGAATTTGCTGATCCCGAAGATGCCGAAGAATATCTCGCCGCCAATGTGTTCTGGGTTCCGCCCGAAGCGCGCTGGGAACATTTGCAGGCCAATGCCAAGCGCCCGCAGATCACCTTTACCGATGTCAACACCGGCAAGGAGCGGGTGGGCGACATCGGAAACTTGATCGATAACGCGATGGACTCCATCGAGCGCGCCAATTCCGCCGTGCTCAAGGACGTGTTGCCGAAGGAATATGGCCGCCCGCAACTCGACAAGACGATGCTGGGCGAACTGATCGACCTGTTCTCCAAGGTCGGGATGCACAGCGCGGACGGCAAATCGAAAGACCTGCTGGGCCGCGCTTATGAGTATTTCATCAGCCAGTTTGCCGGGGCCGAAGGGCGGCGTGGGGGCGAGTTCTTCACGCCGCGATCCGTGGTGCAGACCATCGTGGAGATGCTGGAGCCGCATCATGGCCGGGTTTACGATCCCGCCTGCGGTTCCGGCGGCATGTTCGTCCAGTCCGAACGGTTCATTGAAAACCATCAGGGCCGCCGCAGCGACATCGCCATCTATGGGCAGGAGCGCAACCATACCACATGGAAGCTCTGCAAGATGAACCTCGCCGTGCGCGGCATCGACGCGGACATCAAGTGGAACAACGAAGGATCGTTCCTCAACGATGCCTTCCCCACGCTCAAGTTCGATTATGCGATGGCCAACCCGCCATTCAACATTTCGGACTGGTGGCAGCCGCAGCTTGAGGGCGACGTTCGCTGGAAATACGGCCAGCCGCCAGCGGGCAACGCCAACTTCGCATGGTTGCAGCATATCATCCACCACCTTGCCCCGCGCGGCTCGGCGGGCGTGGTGCTGGCCAACGGCTCGATGTCGTCGCAGCAATCGGGCGAGGGCGACATTCGCAAGGCGATGATCGAGGGCGACGTGGTGGATTGCATGGTCGCGCTGCCCGGCCAACTCTTCTACTCCACGCAGATTCCGGCCTGCCTGTGGTTTCTGGCGCGTGACAAGAGCGCGAATGGCCATCGCGACCGGCGCGGCGAATTCCTGTTCATCGATGCCCGCAACCTTGGCCATATGGTGGACCGGACCCGGCGCGAGTTTTCCGAAAGCGACATTGCGATGATCGCTGGAGCCTATCACCGCTGGCGGGCGAAGCCGGAAGCCGGGCTTGGCGAGTATCAGGACATACCGGGCTTTTGCGCGTCCGCCACCTTGGAAGAGGTTCGCAAGAAGGGGCACGTTCTCACACCGGGGCGCTTTGTCGGGGCAGAAGATGTCGAAGATGACGGCGTGCCTTTTGCGGAGCGCTTTGCCGCCTTGCGGGCGCAGCTTTCCCAGCAGGTGAATGATGGGCGCGACAAACAAGCCCAAATCGACGAAATTCTGGGATTGATTGACCCGGCATGACTGCAACCGCCCCCTTTGTGAGCCTGCTGTCCAAAATCGTGGACAATCGCGGGAGGACATGCCCCACCGCAGAAAACGGTCTGCCCCTCATCGCCACGAACTGCGTAAAGAACACAACACTTTATCCGGTTTTTGAGAAAGTCCGCTATGTGGACCAGCAGACTTATTCCACGTGGTTTCGTGGGCACCCTCTACCCGGCGACCTGATTTTCGTGTGCAAAGGATCGCCCGGCCAAGTCTGTGTGACACCCGACCCTGTTAATTTTTGTATCGCGCAAGATATGGTAGCCGTCAGGGCCGATCCTGCGAAGGTCTATCCGCCATATCTTTTTGCCGCTTTGCGCTCTGACGAAATGCAGAGCGCCATCGCGGACATGCACGTTGGCACGCTGATCCCGCATTTCAAAAAGGGCGATTTCGATAAGCTGGAAGTCCCGCTGCCTGACGAACCAATGCAACGTTTCATCGGCAACATGTATTTGTCGTTAACTGAAAAGATCGAACTCAACCGGCGGATGAATGAGACGCTGGAGGGGATGGCGCAAGCTGTCTTTCGGGATTGGTTTGTCGACTTCGGCCCCACGCGCCGCAAGGCGGCTGGCGAGGCCGAGCCGGTGGCGGTCATGGGCGGCCTGACCCCAGACCCTGCCCGCGCCGCCCACCTCGCCGCCCTCTTCCCCGCCGCCTTCGGCAATGATGGTTTGCCTGTAGGATGGAGTGAAGGAATTTTGGCCCGATTGGCTTTGGTCAATTCAGAAAGCTGGAAGGCCAGCAATCATCCAGCCGAAGTCGAATATGTCGATCTTTCCAACACCAAGTGGGGAACCATCGAATCAACGGCAAGGCTTGCGTGGGAAGCTGCGCCTAGCCGCGCCCGGCGCATCGCACGAAAGGGAGATTCGATCATTGGGACCGTCCGCCCCGGAAACGGATCATATGCCTACATTGGAAAGGACGGCTACACGGTTAGCACAGGCTTTGCCGTCCTTCGTCCCAAGGAGGGCATCTACACCGACGTTATCTATGTCGCGGTCACGGCAGCGGACAACATAACACGCCTTGCCAACCTGGCAGACGGGCATGGCGGCGCGTATCCGGCAGTGAACCCCGACGTGGTGGCAGCAACGCCGTTTCCAGTTGTTCCCGATGCCCTGCTGACGGCATTCTCCACCTTCGCCAGTCCCCTGCGGGAAAAGATCGAACAGGCGAAACTTGAAAACACGATACTCGCCGAAACCCGCGACTACCTTCTCCCCCGGCTGATGTCCGGCGCGGTTCGCGTGGCTCCGCAGGCTGAGGCTGCCTGATGGCCGATCCCTATTTCCGCTCGCTGCCCCTGTTCCCCACCTATGCCATCGGCGATGTCGGAATTGACGGGCTGGTTCCGGCCTGCCGGGTGGAAAGCTGGGAAGCCTTCATCGTCGCCATGCGCTCCCCTGAGCATAACATGGCCAAGGGCGAAATCGTCTATCGCGGCCAGCGCGGGCATGATTGGCACCTGTCCTCCACGCTTGCCCGACTGTTTGATGGTGGCTCTGTCCCCGCCGAACATGAAGCGAGCCTACTGGCCCAATTCCGCCTCGCCATGCGCGGACGCGGGCTGGATTGCAGCAAGCTGGACGATGAGGAGCTTTGGGCTTTCGGCCAGCATCACGGCTTGCGAACGCCGCTGATCGACTGGACCAAATCGCCCTATGTCGCGCTGTTCTTCGCCTTCGATGAACCGGATGTGCTGGACATCACTCCCAACCACTCTCGCGCCGTTTTCTGCCTGAACATGACTGCCATTCGCGCCGATGAAAGTCTGTCCAAGATCATCTTTGAACCGACGCATCACGAAAATGCGCGGCTGGTCAATCAGGCCGGGCTGTTCACCATCACGCCAAGCGGCAGGGAAAATCTGGTTTCCGCTATCCTTAATGAACTGGCCGAAAACGAGGTCATCAACCCCGACGATCCGATGGACGTTGCCCGCTATATCAGCAAGATCCACGTCCCGAACGAAAACCGCATCGAGTGCCTGAACACCCTGCGGAAAATGAACATCCACCACGCCAACCTGTTTCCCGATCCGGGAGGCGCATCGAAATATAGCAACGACTGGCTCAGCCGCCTGATCGAAGAGGAACGGCGCGACGCGGCGGAAGCGCAGGCTATCGAGGAAATGGCAGATAAGGCGCTGGCCGAGCCTGATCCGACACTGATAGCAGGTGAGGCAATTTCGGCAGAAGCCATCGCCAAGCTGCTGCGAAACACGGTGCGGAACGACAGCGAATACCCGCCCGAAATGCTTGCCGGATGGGCATCGAAGCTCATTTCCCTGTATGAACGGACAGCGGAAACCGATTGGCCGGATCGGACTTCATCGGAATTGCGGCTCAAGCTGGAGTTCCGCAAATTCCTAATGAGCAACAGCGTCAACCGCGCAGTCGCCGAAACCGGCGCTCGGCGCTTGGTGGATTTCTTCAAGGCCAGTTGGCGGGCAACGAATGCGCCGTAAGCCGTCCCGCCTTCAGATTTGGCGCAACCTGCTGGCCACGTCCCGCGCCGCTGCGAACTGGCGGGGCTTTTGGCACGAAACCAATTTTCCGATGGCAATCGGTCTGTTCATCGTCTGCGCCGCGATCACCTATTTGTGGTGGCGGCTGGACCCCCAAGACCTGAGCAATCTCTGGCCCGAAATGGGCGGAATGACGCTGGACGTGTTCTTCATCCTGATCGTGTTCGCGCTGTTCGAGCATCGCCGCAACAAGCGCCAGGACATCGCCCGCCAGCGCGAAGTTATCGACGATTACAAGCGGTGGGATCACCCGGAAGCGCATCTGCGGATAGCAGGGGCCACTCGCCGACTTAATCGGTTGGGCGAGTTCGCGCTGGACATGGCAGGTGCGCGTCTGACCAAGTTTGAATTTGCCCGGAATGGCATCGAGAGTATTGAAGGCTCGAAATTCTATGATGGCCGTTGGGGAGAGAAATTTGGCGATAGCACGATCAAGATGGCCGAAGTTTCGTTTGACCACTTGAATTGCCGCAACGTGACGTTCGCGCCCTACAACCCTCTTTCTGGACTTGGTGACTTTGCCACGAATTTTTCGCATTTCTTAGATTGTTCGTTTATGGACAGTGACTTGAGCCATGCGAAATTCAACGGCTCTGAACTTCAATGGTCAGAAGTGCCGCCGGAAACGCATATGGAATTTTACGACAATGATGACGGAAGTTATGGCTGCGGACAGGTAAGCTATGGCCCATTCTATCAGGCCAACTTGCGGGAAACATCATTCAAGAAATGCCGGTTCAAAAACGCCGATTTCCGCGATGCAGAGAACATTTTGGATGCCGACTTTACTGGCGCGAAAGGGCTGGAAGATGCCTTCTTCGATAACGAAGAAATCCGCGCGGTGGTGCTGGCCCAAGCGGCGGGCGGTACAGCGGCATGAAGGTTCTCTTCCTTGACGAATCTGGCGATCACAATCTGTCGGTGATTGATCCGCTCTATCCGGTGTTCGTGCTGGGCGGCGTCATCATGGATTATGACTATGCCCGCAACGAGGTTGCTGCGGCGCTGGATCAATTCAAGTTGAAGATGTTCGGCACCAAGGACATCGTGCTGCACACCGCCGATATTGCCCGCAACCGCGCCGGCTTTGAACGGCTGAAAGACAAGGGCTTCCGCGAGGCGTTCTATGCGGAGATGAACGCGATCATGGCGGGGCTTGATTATCAGGTGGTCGCCTGCGTCGTGCACAAGGACGTTCATTTGCAGCGATATGGTTTGGCCGCTGTCGATCCCTACATGCTCAGTCTCGACATTCTGGTGGAACGCTTCTGCCTTGATGTCGGCCCGGTGACGGGCGGCGGCGTCATCGTGGCTGAAAAGCGAGGCAGCACTCTGGATCGGGGCATTGAACTCGCGTGGTTGAACCTGAAAATTCAGGGCACCCGGTTCATGCAAGCCGCGAACATCGAGCGGCGCGTGAGGGGGCTGCATCTGCGGGATAAGAAGGAGAACATCGCTGGGCTGCAACTCGCCGATCTGGTCGTGTCACCCATCGGACGCCACGTGCTGGGCAAGCCCGGAAAACAGGATTGGGACATTGTCGAAAGCAAGCTGCGGCGCAGTGCGAGCGGCAGAACTGACGGATTCGGATTGGTTGTCCTGCCCAAAAAGGCAGGGCCAGCCCCCGCTACGCAGTGACTGACCCATGAGCGTCTATATACATGACTCCCTGGCAAAGTCAAGGAATGTTCCGATAATCGGAACCTTCATCGGCCTAAACGTCAAGCTAAATCAATGGATTATGGCCGAATGAGCATCACGGAAGACATCGTGGAACTGGCGGCATTGGAAACGCTGCAAGAGCTTGGTTGGTCCTACCTTCACGGCTCTGTGATCGCGCCCGACGGCATTGCGCCGGAGCGCCGATCCTTCGGCGATGTCGTCCTTGTCGGGCGGTTGGAAGCGGCGGTTGCCCGGCTCAATGCCGATGCCCCGGAAGCCGCTCTCAACGAGGCGATGCGGCGCGTGTTGACCGGCGAGCTTCCTTCGCTGGTCGAGGAAAATCGGCGCATTCACAAGTTGTTGACCGAAGGTGTCGATGTCGAATATCGCGGTGACAACGGCAAAACCGCCTCCACTAAAATCTGGCTGATCGATTTGGACCGCGCAGATGCCAACGATTGGCTGGCAGTCAATCAGTTCGCCGTGGTCGAAAACCGCGCCAATCGCCGCCCGGATGTCGTGTTGTTCGTCAACGGCCTGCCGCTCGCCGTGCTCGAACTGAAGAATGCCGCTGCGCAGAACGCGACGATTGCCGACGCCTTCAACCAGCTACAGACCTATCTCCACCAAATCCCCAGCCTGTTCAGCACCAACGCGGTGCTGGTCACGTCCGATGGGATGGAGGCAAGGATCGGTTCGATCACCGCCGATGCCGAACGCTTCATGCCGTGGCGGACGGTCAACGGGCAGGACTTCGCCCACCGTGGCACCCCCGAACTCGAAACGCTGCTGCGCGGGGTATTCACCCGCGAAAACCTGCTGGCGCTGATCCGCGATTTCATCGTGTTTGGCGACAAGGGCGAGGGGCCGTTCAAGATCGTTGCGGGCTACCACCAGTTCCACGGCGCGCAAAAGGCCGTGCGGCAGGCGGTTGAGGCCACCCGCCCGGACGGGGATCGCAAGATCGGCGTCATCTGGCACACGCAGGGATCAGGAAAGAGCCTGTTGATGGCGTTTTTCGCCGGGTTGGCGGTGAAGTCGCAGGCGCTGGAAAACCCCACGCTGGTTGTCCTGACGGATCGGAACGATTTGGACGATCAGCTTTTCAGCACTTTCGGGCTTTGCCGCGACCTGATCCGCCAGAACCCGGAGCAGGCGGACAGTCGGCAGGATTTGAAGCAGCTTCTCGACAAGGCGGCGGGCGGCGTGGTGTTCACCACCGTCCAGAAGTTTGCGCCGGAGAAGGGCGAGGAAAATTTCCCGCTTCTGTCCGAACGGCGCAACATCATCGTGATCGCGGATGAAGCCCATCGGAGCCAGTATGGCTTTGAAGCTAAGCTCAACCGGGAAACCGGACTGCGCCGCTATGGCTATGCCCACTACATCCGGCAGGCGATGCCCAACGCATCGTTCATCGGCTTTACCGGCACCCCGATTGAAGCGGCGGACATCAACACCCCGGCCATTTTCGGCGAATACATCGACATTTACGATATCAGCCGGGCGGTGGAAGATGGCGCCACGGTGCCGATTTTCTATGAAAGCCGCCTCGCCAGGATCGAATTGAACGAAGATGAAAAGCCCCTGATCGACGCGGAAATCGAAGCGTTGATCGAAGATGCCTCCCTGACCGAAGCCGAGAAGATGAAGGCGAAGTGGTCGGCGGTTGAGGCGCTGGTCGGGGCTGACAAGCGGTTGGCCCAAGTCGCTGCGGACATGGTGACGCACCTTGAAGCGCGCATCGAAGCGATGAACGGCAAGGCGATGGCCGTCTGCATGAGCCGCCGCATTTGCGTTTCGCTCTATGATCGGATCATCGCGCTTCGCCCGGACTGGCACTCCACCGATGACAGCAAGGGGGCGGTCAAGATCGTGATGACCGGCGCTGCGTCCGATCCTCTCGACTGGCAACAGCATATCGGCGCGAAGAAACGGCGGGACGAACTCGCGAAGCGGGCACGCGACCCCGACGACCCGCTGCGCCTCGTGATCGTTTGCGACATGTGGCTGACCGGCTTTGACGCGCCGTGCATGAACACGATGTATATCGACAAGCCAATGCGCGGCCACGGCTTGATGCAGGCGATTGCCCGCGTGAACCGGGTGTTCAAGGACAAGCCCGGTGGGCTGGTGGTGGACTACATCGGCGTGGCGCAAAATCTGCGCAGCGCGCTTAGCCAATATACCGATTCAGACCGCGACAAGACGGGGATTGATGAAGCTGCCGCCGTCGCCGCGATGATGGAACGGTATGAGGCGATCCGCGACCTGTCCCACGGTTTTGACTATCGGCCCGGCATTGATGGCCAGCCGCGCGAACGCCTCCTTTGCCTAGGCGGTGCCATCGATTGGGTGCTCAAGTGGCAGGAATCGCAGGCCGCCAAAGAAAAGGATGCGGAGGCCAAGAAGCGCGCCCATCGCCGCTATCTCGACATGGTGCTGGAACTTTCTAAAGCCTATGCGCTTGCCTCTGCCAGCGATGAGGCGCGGACGATCCGTGATGAGGTCGGATTCTTTCAGGCGATCCGGGCGGCCCTCGCCAAGACGACAGCCACCGGCAAGATCAGCGAGAAGGACCGCTCTTTTGCCGTCCAGCAATTGGTGGACCGGGCCGTTGCCTCTTCGGAAATCATCGACATTCTGAAGGTCGCGGGCATCCAGTCGCCCGACATTTCGATCCTCTCCGACGAATTCCTGATGGAAGTCGAGAAGATGGAGAAAAAGAACCTTGCGCTGGAGGCGTTGAAGAAGCTGCTCAACGGTGAGATTGTCAGCCGATCCAAGACGAATCTCGTTGAAAGCCGCGCGTTTTCTAACCGGCTGGAAGAAGCGGTGGCCCGTTATCATGCGGGCGCGATTTCTGCGGTGGAGATGATTCAGGAACTCATGGCGTTGGCCAAGGACATGCAGGCCGCCCGCGCGCGGGGCGAGGAACAGGGGTTAAGCCCGGAAGAAATCGCCTTCTATGATGCTCTTGCAGAAAATGAGAGCGC
>JASGDV010000170.1:0-6555 GCA_049841255.1 Sphingobium sp. | reverse complement strand
TGACCGACCGGATCGGCCTGCCCTCCACCGCCAATATCGGGGACGGGCGCATCTATACCGTCGAGGGGCGCGTCGTGCTGCGTCCCCTGGCGCAACTCACCATCGACGGCAGCCTGATCTACAATGACAGCCGCCTCAGTCAGCCCGCGCAGTTCCTGCGGACGCTCAGCTATGACGGACACAAATTGTCCCTGCCCAATGTCGCGGACATATCCGGGCGGCTGGCAGTCGACTATCGCGCGCCGGTCAGCGACCTGCTGTCGCTCCATCTGTCGGGCTCGGCGCGCTATATCGGCAAGTCGCGGCTGGGCGTCGGCCCGATATTGGGCCGCGAGCAAGGCAATTATGTCGACACCGCCCTCTCCGCCAGCCTCATACGGGGCCCGGCCCAGTTGTCCCTATCCCTCACCAACCTGTTCGACAGCAACGGCAACCGCTTTTCGCTGGGAACGCCCTTCGATCTGGAGACGGATTATTATACGCCGCTACGCCCCCGCACCGTCCGCATCGGGCTGGATTTCGCTTTCTGAACGATAAGTGAATATTCCGGCACGGAATTTCGCCCGCGACATCGTCCCTCCTGCACAGGCGCGCCTCATGACAGCGCCCACGCAGAGGAGACATCATGCGACATCTTTTGGCCTGCACGGCCATCTCGCCCGTTCTGGCAGCCCTCGCGACCGCGCCCGTTTCCGCCGAGACCAAGATCGATTCCAGCACGACCACGGCGGTCAAGACATCGACCGCTGCCAATGGCGCGGCGGACGACATCAACGTGACGTCCAATGGCTCCATCACGCTCACCGGCGGCACGGCCATCACGCTCGACAGCAACAACAAGGTCATCAATGCGGGCAAGCTGACGATCAACGACGCCGATAATGTGACCGGCATCCTGGCGACGCCCGGCACCACCGGCGCCATCGCCAACAGCGGCACGATCACCCTGACGGAAGATTACACCGCCGAGGACACGGACGACGATGGCGACATAGACGGTCCCTTCGCCAAGGGCACGAACAAGAAGGGCATCTGGGTCCAGTCCGGCGCGGGCCATACGGGCGCCATCGACCATAGCGGCACCATCACCATAGAAGGCAACCAGTCGTCGGGCATCCGCGTCGACGCACCGCTGACCGGCGATCTTTCCACCAGCGGCACCATCAACATGGTGGGCGACGACAGCTATGGCGTGCTGGCCAATGACGTGACCGGCAATGTCACGTTGCGCGGGACCACCACCGTGCAGGGCGCGAACAGCGTGGGCGCAGCGCTGCTGGGGGATGTCGACGGCGCGGTCAAGATTCAGGGGTCCATCGCCAGCACCGGCTATCGCTCCACCAGCCGCCCCAGCGACGTGAGCAGGCTCGACGCCGACGACCTGCTGCAAGGCGGATCGGCTGTCCGCATCGCGGGCAATGTGACCGGCGGCATCATCTTCGACGTCCCGCCGACGCTGGACGACGAGGATGACGATGTCGACAATGACGGCCTGACCGACAGCAGCGAAGGCAGCGCGGCCATCGTCACTTATGGTTCGGCCGCCGCCGTCCAGATCGGCGCGGCGGATCGAGACACCAGCATCGGGGCGGTCGCCGCCGAAAGTTCCGGCTATGGCCTGATCGCCAAGGGCACGATCAGCGGCAACGGCGTCTATGACGGGGTGGACGCCAGCGGCCTCGTGATCGGCGGGCTCGGTGGCGACGTCACCGTGACCAAGGGCGTGCTGATCGCGGGCAATGTCTCCGCCATATCCTATGACAGCAACGCCACCGCGCTGCGCCTGGGTTCGGGAGCGACCGCCGACAGACTGGAGATTTCCGGAACGGTCGACGCCAGCGGCTCCAGCAAGGACGGCACCTCCGCCCGCGCCATCGTGATCGACGCGGGCGCGCAGGCCAGCACCATCGCCGTCAGCGGCACGGTGCAGGCCGCCGCGGGCAGCAATGAAAAGGGCACGGCCGTCGCCATCGTCGATTCCTCCGGCACCGTCTCCTCGCTCACCAACACAGGCAAGATCAGCGCGACCGGAGCCAAGGAGGGATCGAACATCGCCATCGACCTCAGCGCCAACACGTCAGGCGTGACGGTCGGGCAGTCGCTGGCATCGGAAACCGCCAGCGCGCCGTCCATCGTGGGCGATGTCCGGCTTGGGTCGGGCAATGACGTCATGACCGTCTCTGCGGGATCGGTCGCGGGCAATATCAGCATGGGCGCGGGCGATGACAGCCTCGCTTTGTCCGGCACCGCCAGCCATGCGGGCAATATCGCCTTCGGGACCGGAACCGGGACGCTCTCGCTCGCCGACAAGGCATCCGTCACCGGCGACGTCGATTTCGCGGGTCAAAGCAGCAGCATGACGCTGTCCGGCACCTCCAGCTTCACCGGAAAGCTGGCGGGGAGCGGTCAGACCGCGCTGGTGCTGAACGGCGGCACGCTGAACGCCACCAATACGGGATCGGTGGCGCTGGCCTCGCTTCAGGCGGGTTCCGGCTCCGTCATCGGGGTCACCATCGACAGCGCGAACGGCACCCACACCGTCTATGACGTGGCGGGCGCGGCTAGCTTCGCCGAAGGATCGCAGGTCAAGGCGACGATGACCAGCGTCAAGGGCGCGGCGGGCGACTATGTCATCGTGCGCGCCGGGTCGCTGAGCGGTTCGCCCTCGCTCTCCAGCTCCGCATCGCTTCCCTATATGTTCAAGGGCAACGTGACGTCCGACAGCGGCACCGGCGAAGTCACCCTGTCGGTCGGGGCGAAGAGCATCGCGGAACTGGGTCTGTCCGGGTCGCAGGCGCGGGCTTATAGCGCGATCTTCAACGCGCTCGACAATGACAGCGCGGTCGCGAACGCCTATCTGGGCATCGCGGACGGCGATACGCTGAAGGCCGCCCTGCAACAGATGCTGCCCGACCATGCGGGCGGGACGTTCGAAGCGGTCACGTCCGGTTCCCACGCCACCGCGCGCATCCTGTCCGTTCCGGGCGGCATCTACCGCACGAAGGCTTCTGGCTGCAACAGGTCGCGTTCGGCAGTTCCAAGAGCGTGGGCAGCACCGCCTCCTACGATATCAACGGCTGGGGCGCGAGCGCAGGCGTCGAATATCTGACCGGCATCGGCGCGTTCGGCGGCTCCTTCGCCTATATCCACGGCAGCGATTCCAAGGGCGGCAACAATTTGGCGGTCGATTCCGATCAGTTCGAGCTGGCAGCCCATTGGCGCGGCGATTTCGGCCCGCTTCAGGCCTTCGCGCGCCTGTCCGCCGCGCATATCGACTTCAGCGGCACGCGCCATTTCGCCAGCGGCACCGTCACCCGCACAGCCGAAGGGGACTGGTCGGGCAAGCTCTATTCCGCCACGGCGGGCGTCTCTTACGAAAAGCGCATGGGCCTGCGCCCGGCGGCGGGGATCGACTATTACCGCCTCAAGGAAAAGGGCTATTCCGAAAGCGGCGGCGGCGACGCCTTCGACCTGACCGTGCTGGGCCGCACCAGCGATGAACTGACCGCGAACGGCACCGTCACGGCCGGCTATGATTTCGGCAGCCTCGACCCGCAGGAGGGCTGGATCCGCTTCGAACTGGAGGGCGGACGCCGCCAGATCATCGGCGGATCGCTGGGCGACACCGTGGCCACTTTCAAAGGCGGCGAGCAGTTCACGCTGATCGCGGACGAGCGCACGAACGGCTGGACCGGACGCGCGCGCCTGATCGGCGGCAACGACAGCTTCCGCGTCGGCGGGGAGTTCAGCGCCGAGGAACAGCAAAGCCACGTCGCCATCGCATTTCGCGCGACGGTAAACTTCATCCTGTGACGTCTTGAACATGGATCGGCGGGCCATACCCCACAGACCTCCAGGCCCGCCGATCCCGCCATCTCCCGTTTCCCCGGGAATGGCCATGAAACGGAAAGGGCGCCGTCCCCCATGGCGGCGCCCTTTCTTTGTCCAGGATAAGGTCTTGGAAATCCATTCCGCCCGTTGATCCATGACCTTCACCCAAGAGGCCGCATAACCCGCCTTCCCTCTCCCTTCTTTTTCCGCCATATCCTCACCGCATGTCTTCGGCATTAACCTCGTTCGAACCGGCCACCGGCGTGCTCTTGTGGCAGGGAATGGCGGGCGATGTGGAGGAAGAAGTCGCGCGCGCCCGCGCCGCATGGCCGCTCTGGGCCGCCCAGCCCATCGCCTATCGCATCGAGACGCTGCGCCGCTTCGTCAATGTGGTGCGCGCGCATGAGGACAAGCTGGCCGACCTGATCGCGCGGGAAACCGGCAAGCCGCTGTGGGACGCGCGGACCGAAGTCGCCGCCGTGATGGGCAAGGTGGACATCTCCATATCCGCTTATGCAGAGCGCACCGGGCAGCGCAGGCTGGACGCCGCCATGGGCGCGCGCCAGTCCGTCCGGCACAAGCCCCATGGCGTGATGGCGGTGCTGGGGCCGTATAATTTCCCGGCGCACCTGCCCAATGGGCATATCGTCCCTGCCCTGCTGGCGGGCAACAGCGTCGTGTTCAAGCCTTCGGAAAAGACGCCCGTCGTGGGCGAGATGCTGGTGAAGCTCTATCATGAGGCGGGGATTCCGCAGGATGCGGTCCGCCTGCTGCTGGGCGCGGCGGACGAGGGCAAGGCGCTGGCGGCGCATCCGGATGTGGGCGGCGTGCTGTTCACCGGATCGGCGCAGACGGGGATCGCCATCAACCGCCAGTTCGCTGCGGAGCCGGGCAAGATATTGGCGCTGGAGATGGGCGGCAACAATCCGGCGATCGTCTGGGACACGCCCGACATCAGCGCCGCCGCGACTCTGGTGGTGCAGTCGGCCTTCCTGTCGAGCGGGCAGCGTTGCACCGCGGCCAGCCGCCTGATCGTCAAGGACAGCATCGCCGACGCCGTGATCGCGGAGGTCAGGAAGATCGCAGACCGGCTGATCGTCGATCATCCCCATGCCGATCCCGCCCCGTTCATGGGTCCCGTGATCGACGAAGCGGCGGCGGACGGGCTGACGGAAAGTTTCCTTTACCTGATGAGCAACGGCGGCAGGCCGATCAAGCATATGGTCCGCCCGGTGAAGGACCTTCCCTTCCTGACGCCCGCCATCATCGATGTGACCGCGATGACGGAGCGGCCCGATGTGGAACTGTTCGGACCGCTGCTTCAGGTCGTCCGCGTCCCCGATTTCGACGCCGCCATCGCGGAGGCGAACAATACGCGCTTCGGCCTGTCCGCCGCTTTGATCGGAGGGATGCCGGAGCAATATAACCAGTTCTGGACGCAGATCCGCGCCGGGATCGTCAACTGGAACCGGCCGACCAACGGCGCCTCGTCCGCCGCGCCCTTTGGCGGCGTGGGGATTTCGGGCAATCATCGGCCCAGCGCCTATTATGCGGCGGACTATTGCGCCTATCCGGTGGTGTCGGCGGAAATCGAGCAGCCGCGCGCCGCCATCGGCGTGGGATTGAAGCCCGTCGACACCAGCGCGATGGGGGATTGAAAAGGCAGCGCTTTTCCGGCCGCAACTTTTCCTACGCCCCTGTAAAAGCATTCTGGATTGCAGTTCGCCTGCGCCTTCGCCATGTGGGCCAGCATGGCCGAACATGTCCCTGCCACCGTTTATCTCGTCGGCGCGGGTCCGAGCGATCCGGAACTGCTTACGCTGCGCGCCGCCCGCCTGATCGGCGCGGCGCGGGTGATCGTGCATGACGGGCTCGTTTCCCGCGAGATATTGGCGATGGCCGCGCCGGGGGCGGAACTGATCTCCGTCGCCAAGCAGCGCAGCCGCCATTCCATGCCGCAGGGCGACATCAACGCATTGCTAGTGCGGCTGGCGAAGGCCGGGCAATCGGTCGTGCGGTTGAAGGGCGGCGATCCGTTCATCTTCGGGCGCGGCGGCGAGGAAGTGGACGCCTGCCGCGAGGCCGGGGTGCCGGTGGAAGTGGTGCCGGGCATCAGCGCGGCGATCGGCAGCGCGGCGCAGGCGCAGCTTCCCCTCACCCATCGGGCCGCGTCGAGCGCGGTCAGCTTCGTCGCGGGCCAGTGCAAGGGGCTGACGGATCAGGACTGGTCAGGCCTTGCGGGCAAGGGGCGGACACTCGTCATTTATATGGGCGTCGCGACGGCGGCGGACATCGCCGACAAGCTGATGGCCGATGGCGTCGCGCCGGGCATTCCCGTCGCGGTACTGGAAAACGGCACGCGCCCCGATATGCGGACGCTCCGCACGCTGCTCGCCGATCTGGGCGACATGGTGGCGCGGGAACAGGTGAAGAGCCCGGCGCTGATCGTCGTCGGGGAAGTGGCGGCCCATGCGCTGGCGCGCGATGTGCTGGCGGGATGGAGCGCGCAGGCGGAGATGGTTTCGGAGATGCACAAGTGAAGATTCTGACCGGCAACGACCTTGGCACCGGCGACGTGATCTGGTGGGCGGGCGACGGCTGGTCGCGGCATGTCGGCGATTCGGCCGATGTGAGCGAGAAGGGCGAAGACCTCGCCCGCTCCGAGGAAGCCGCGCAGCGCGTCGTGGGCGCCTATGTGATCGACGCGACCGTGACCGACGAAGG
>JASGDV010000169.1:0-19810 GCA_049841255.1 Sphingobium sp. | reverse complement strand
TGATCTGGGCTCCTGCCTTCGCAGGAGCACGGTGCATTTTAATTAGAGTGAGACTAAGCGTCTTAACTCCCGTCACCCTGAACTTGTTTCAGGGTCCATTGTGCCGGATTGAGCTGCGGCTTGTGGGGCACGATGGATGCTGAAACAAGTTCAGCATGACGGAGGTTGGATGTCCGCCTTTGGCCGACTGCCGCTGCGTTACTCCGCTTCTTCGACCGGCGCGCCGGGGCCGTTCTTCAGGATCGATTCGATGGCGTTGCGCGCATTCGCCTTGCTGGAATAGCCCTCGGTCCAGAAGATGACTTCGCTGTTATATTTGAACTTGGCGACGAACTCGCCCGCCTTGTTCTTTTCGATCACGAACTTGTGCGCCATGCTGAAACTCTCCGATTGTTGCGTCAGCGAAACCGAGTCGGACAGTAGGCGTCGGGATTGAGACTGGCAATGGCTTGCGGCATCGCTTCTCCCGTCAGCAACGCGCGCGCCAGCAATGCCGCGGCAGGCGATGTCTGGATGCCGAAACCGCCCTGCCCCGCGAACCAGAAAAAGCCCGGCACGCCGGGATCGAAGCCATAGACCGGGACGCGATCCGGGGCGAAGCTGCGCAGGCCCGCCCATTTGCGCTCGACCGCCTCAACGGGCCAGTCCACCGCTTCCTGAAAGCGCGCGATCGCCTGCGCCACCGCCATCTCGTCCGGCGCGGCGTCGCAGGGGGGCGATGGCGCTTCATCATGCGGGGTCAGCCAGACGCGGCCTTTTCCTTCCGGCTTGAAATAAAAGCGGCCCGCCAAGTCCATGACCAGGGGCAGGTCCGCCGAAGGCATGGCGGGAACCCGCAATTGCAGCACCGTGCGACGCAAGGGCGCGATTCCCAGAGGCGCAACGCCGCAAGCCCGCGCCACGTCGTCGGCCCATGCCCCCGCCGCATTGACGACCATGCCGCAGCCGACCGGCCCGCCGCTCGTCTCCAGCCGCCAACCATCGCCCCGATTCCGCGCCGAGCGGAGTTCCGTCGAAAGGCGCATTTCCCCGCCTCTCCGCCGGAAAAGCCGCAGCCATGCCTGATGCAGCGCGCCCACGTCGATGTCCTTCACCGCCGGTTCGAGGACGCCCAGCGTCCAGTCCGGGCGCAGCCCCGGCACGAACGCGCGCGGATCGACCGGCTCCAACGCGACCTTCCCGGCATAGTCCGTCAGCAGGCGATCGCGAGCGTCCGCATCCTCCGCCCGCCCGACATGCAAAGTCCGGCGCGGCGACAGGAAGGGACGGTCGGAAAATTCCGGATCGGGCGACAGCAGCATCGGTCCCGACGCGGTGGTGAGCGGCTGCACCAGCGGACCGCCATAGGTTTCTTCCCAGAAAGCCACGGAGCGGCCTGTGGCGTGATAGCCCGCCACCGACTCCTTCTCCAGGATCAGGACCGACGCCCGCGCCGCCAGTTCCGCGCCCAGACTCGCCCCGGCGATGCCGCCGCCGACGATGACGATGTCGAAGCGGGTCAACGCGCATTCCCGTCCAGAAAGGCGTCGATCCGCGCCAGCGCGTCCAGCCGGACCGGGTCCAGCTCGCGCAGGATTTCATGCGCGGCCTCCGGCCCATAGACATGCAGCGCCGCATGGGGAATCCGCGCCGCGATCCGCCGGATCACCGGCGTGGACACCAGCGCGTCATTCTGCGCCGCAAGGATGAGCAGCGGCACTTTCAGCCGGTCCAGCGCGTCATTCTCCTCCAGCGCGCGGGTCGATGCCAGCGCCTGCCGCACCCAGTTCCAGCTTGGCGGTCCCAGCGCGATGTCGCGGCTATGATCGCGCCACCAGAGTTCGTCGGCATAGCGCGCGGGATCGTGGGTCAGGCGCTTCTGGCGCATGCGCCGCTGCCGTTCGGAATCCTCCTTTTGCGTCCATGCCTGCCGCTCGGCAAAGCCAAGGCGGCACATCAGCGCCGAAATCCCGACCGCGAGCCATCGCGGCAGGGGCGCGCTATGCACGCCCAGCATCGGCGCGACGGCGACGGCGGCGTCGGGCGGGGCCATCCCCTCCGCCAGCGCCCGGAGCATCAGGTGCCCGCCCATGCTGTGCGCGACCATCGCTGTCGGCCCGCAGCCCTCCCCGCGCCAGTCGGCTGCGAAGGCATCGAGGTCCGCGATCCACTGGCCGAAATCGCCGATATGGCCGGTCAGCGGATCGTCCGTCAGCCGCCCCGATCCCCCCTGCCCACGCCAGTCGAAAGCGGTGACGGCCCAGCCGCGATCCGCCCAATGCTGGATCGCCTCCAGATATTTCTCGATCATGTCGCCGCGCCCGTTGAGCAGCAGCATCCGCCCCCGCGCGCCATCGCCCAGCCGATATCGGCGCAGCGGCCATCCGTCCGCCGCCTGCCAATAATCCAGCCGCCCGCCCATGGGCCATGCGCGCCGGTCGAAAGCAGGGGGAAGGGAAGCGGGCGAATCCATCGGGCGGCATGGTTACGGTTTGGTAAGCCATCGGGTCTACACCTTTGACGCATGATGGGGGAATATTTCAGAATCGCGATGCTGTGCCTGCTGGGCGCGCTGCTGATCGTAGCCGCCGTTACGGACCTGCGCTCGCGCATCATTTCGAACCGGCTCAATCTGGCCGTGGCCGCGCTGGCGCCGATCTGGTGGATGGCGAGCGGGATGGCGGTGTGGCCCGACATGGCGGGGCAGCTTCTGACGGCGGCCATCGTCTTCGCGCTCTTCGCCGGATTATTCTCGTTGGGCTGGATGGGGGGCGGCGACGTGAAGCTGCTGGGCGCGCTCTCGCTGTGGTTCCCGTGGCAGGGCGTCATGTCGCTCATCATCCTGATGGCGGTGCTGGGCGGCGTGGTCACCATCGTCACGGTCGTCCATCACCGGATGACCAAGCGGCTGGGCCAGCCCGAAATCCCTTATGGCGTCGCGATTTCGCTGTCGGCGCTGTGGCTGATTTGGCCAACGATATTTTAACCATTCTGGATGCAAGGTGGGTGCCGGGGGCAGTGCACCCGCTTGAGGGAGGCGAATTTCGTCATGGAAGCAAAAAAGATCGTGCTGCTGGTGGGGGCGCTTTTCGTAGCGGTCACGGCCGCCTTGCTGGCGCGCAGCATGTTAAGCTCATCCAGCGCGCCGCAGGTGAATGCCGCGTCGATGCCGGTGGAAGCCGATCAGCCGCATGTGCTGGTCGCGACCAAGGCGCTGCCGGTCGGCACCATTTTGGACGCTGAGAGCTTCCGCTTCCAGCCCTGGCCCAAGGATCTGGTCGAACAGGCCTATTATCTGAAGGGTGAGGCCGATCCCGCCAAGCTGGCGGGCAGCGTCGTGCGCAACGCCATCACGGCGGGCCAGCCGCTGACGCAGGGTTCGCTCATCAAGCCCGGCGACCGGGGCTTCCTAGCCGCCGCGCTCGGCCCCGGCATGCGCGCCGTGACGGTGCCGGTGTCGGCGCAAAGCTCGGTCGCGGGCTTCGTCTTTCCGGGCGACCGCATCGACCTCGTCCTGACGCAGAGCGTGTCGGGCGGCGGCGAGGGCGAGCCGCTGAAAGTATCCGAAACCATCCTTCGCAACCTGCGCGTGCTCGCCACCGATCAGCGCATGGACGCCATGGGCGATGACGGGAAGCCGGTCGTGCAGACCTATTCCAACGTCACGCTGGAAGTGACGCCCAAGATCGCGGAGAAAATCGCGGTCGCCCAGACTGTCGGTTCGCTGTCGCTGTCGCTGCGTTCGATCGCGGACAATAGCGCCGAACTGGACGCCGCCATCGCGGGCACCGATCAGGATCTGCCGGACGGCGCCAGCCCGAATGCCGAAAAGAAGATGATCGCCGGCCTTCAGGCCCGGCCCATCGATCGCGGCAGCACCTATTCCACCGGCGCCGACGTGTCGCGTTACCAGCGCAGCAGCGTCCCCGCCAAGCCGCAGCAGACCATGTCCGCCGGCCCCAATGGCGCTCCTGTCGGGACGGCCGTTTTCCAGGGTCCGACGATCCGCGTCGCGCGCGGCACCAATGTGACCGAAGTTCCGGTCGGGGGGAAATAAGATGAAGGGATTGCACCTGCTCCGCCGGACGGCGGCGATCAAGCCGGTCGCCGCTCCGGCCCTGGCCCTCGGCCTCGCGCTGGCCACCATGGCCATGCCGACCACGGCGCTCAACGCCGCCCCTTCCTCCATGCAGGACAATGCTATCCTGCTGTCGGTGGGCGGAAGCCGGGTCATCAACCTGCCCGCGCCCATGTCGGACGTGGTGATCGCCGATCCGGAAGTGGCGGACGTTCATGTCCGTTCGCAGAACCAGCTTTACCTGCTGGCGAAGAAGGCAGGCGAAACCACCGTCTTCGTCACGGCGAAGAACGGCAAGGTGCTGTTTTCCGGCACCGTGCGGGTCGGCAACAATCTGACCAACATCGACGACATGCTGCGGCTGGCGATGCCCGAAGCGAGCATCGCGGCCAACAAGATGAACGGCATGGTCCTTTTGACCGGCACCATCGCCGCGCCCGAAGACGCGGCCGAAGCCGAACGGCTGACGCAGGCCTTCGTCGGCAAGGACGTGACCGTGGTCAGCCGCCTGCGCATGGCGACACCGCTTCAGGTCAGCCTTCAGGTCAAGATCGCGGAAGTCAGCCGTGACCTCGGCCACAAGATCGGCACCAGCTTCAGCAGCGCAGATCGCAGCGGCGGCAAATGGCTGGGCAGCATCGGCGGCGGATCGCGCAATTTCGTGACCCATGACATGGACAAAAATGTCTGGACCTTCAACAATCCGGTCGACGGCACCTACAGCCTGGGCGGCGTGGCGCGGATATTGGGCATGGACATCGCGGGCGTCATCGACCTCGCCGAATCGAGCGGCCTCGCCACCACGCTGGCACAGCCCAATCTGACCGCGCTGTCGGGCGAAACGGCCAGCTTCCTGGCTGGCGGCGAGTTTCCTTATACGGTCAATAACGGAACGCAGGGCAACAGCCTGGAATGGAAGCAATATGGCGTGCAACTGGCCTTCACGCCGACCGTGCTGGCCGATGGCCGCATCTCGCTGCGCGTCCGGCCGACCGTGTCCAGCCTCGACTTCTCGCTCGACATGAACGCGCCCGCGCTCAAGACGCGGACCGCGGAAACCACCGTCGAACTGGGTTCGGGGCAGGCGTTCATGATCGCGGGCCTGCTCAACAATGAAACGGGCAACACGATCGACAAGGTGCCGGGCCTGGGCAACATTCCGATCCTGGGCAGCCTGTTCAAGTCCCGCCGTTTCCAGCGCAGCGAAACCGAGCTGGTGATCGTCGTGACGCCTTATCTGGTGAAGCCGGTGAACGCATCCGACATCCGCCTGCCGACCGACGCCTTCCGCACCGCGAACGAAGGTCAGGGCCTGTTCCTGCAACAGGGCAGCGACGGCGTCAGCGGGGGCCGCGCGCCCGCGCCGACGCGCGGACCCGATGTGCCGATGCCCACGCCCGGCCCTCAGGCTTCGTCGTCCATGCCGGCCATCGCGGCGCGCGACCACCGCAAGGCGGGCAAGGCGAGCGATGCCACCCCCGGCTTCAGCTACTGACGGAAGGACGAAAGCCATGACATCCCGTTCCATGAAAAGCATCGTCCAACTGGGGATGATCGCCCTCATCGCCCTGCCCGCCACGGCGGCGCAGGCGCGTGGGGACAAATCCAACCGCAGCGTGGATTCGATCCATCAGCCGGTGGTGAGCCATGCGGCCTATACGTTCGACGTGCAGGGCGGCGTGGACGGCGGCCTTTCCGCTTCGGAAGCGCATCGCCTGGACGACTGGTTCGCATCCATCGGCCTTGGCTATGGCGACCGCGTCTCGCTGGCGGGCGATCCCGCCTATCTTAGCCCGGCGCTGCGCGAAGGCATCGCCAATGTGGTCGCGCGCCGCGGCCTGCTAGTCGATGAGGACGGTTCGGCCGTCGCGGGCACCGCGCCCGAGGGCAGCGCGCGCCTGATCGTGCGTCGCGCCATGGCGAGCGTGCCCAGCTGTCCCGACTGGCGCAGCAAGGCCGAAACGAGCGTCGATCTGGCCACGTCGTCCAACTATGGCTGCGGCGTGAACAGCAATCTGGCCGCGATGGTCGCCAACCCGGAAGATCTGGTGCGCGGTCAGGCCAGCGACAGCGATCTGCGGACGGCTACGTCGAACCGCGCCATTTCGACCTATCGCGAAAAGACGCCGACGGGATCGGGCGACCTCAAGCAGATGTCGGCGGGAGGCAAGTGAGATGAACGCACCCTGGAAACCCGGCGTGAACGGACAGCGCGATCCTTTCCACGCCTTTGTCTGCGACGATCACAGCTTCGACCTGCTCCGCGCGGTGACCGCCGAAATGGGCTGGGCGCCGGAAAAGGTGAACAAGGGCGGGATGCGCAACGCCGTCCAGAGCCTGTCGATCACCGCGTCGCCGCAGATACTCTTCGTCGACATGTCCGAAAGCGGCGATCCGCTGAACGACATCAACAGCCTCGCCGAAGTGTGCGAGCCGGGCACGGTGGTGATCGCCGCAGGCCAGGTGAACGACGTGCGCCTCTATCGCGACCTGCTGGCGAGCGGCATTCAGGATTATCTGCTCAAACCCTTCGGCGCGGACCAGCTTCGCGACGCGCTGGCACAGGCGCAGGCCGTGTTCTTCGCGCCCCGCGAGGGGGCGGTGGAGCGGCCCCACATGACGACCGCCGTCATCGGCACGCGCGGCGGCGTGGGTGCGTCCAGTCTGGCGACGTCGCTGGCGTGGCTGCTCAGCAACCAGCAGCGCACGACCGCCCTTCTCGACCTCGATATCCATTTCGGCACCGACGCGCTCGCGATGGATCTGGAGCCGGGACGGGGTCTGATCGACGCCATCGAAAATCCCGGCCGCATCGACGGCCTCTTCATCGAACGCGCCATGGTGCGGGCCAGCGATAATCTGGCGATCCTGTCGGCCGAAGCGCCGATCAGCATGCCCATGATGACGGACGGCGGCGCCTTCTATCAGTTGCTGGAAGAATTCCATGCTGCCTTCGAATGCACGGTGATCGACCTGCCGCGCGGCATGATGATCCAGCATCCGCATCTGATGGGCGACGTAAACGTGGCGCTGGTCGTCACGGAAATGACGCTGGCGGGCGCGCGGGACACCATCCGCGTGCTGTCATGGCTCAAGACCGGCGCGCCCCATGCGCGCGTGGTGGTGGCGGCCAACCGCGTCCATCCCGGATCGCCCGAAATCAGCCGCAAGGATTTCGAACAGTCGATCGAGCGCGCCATCGACGTGATCGTCCCCTTCGACATCAAGGCCGCATCGCAGGCCGCCAAGCTGGGCAAGACGCTGGCCGAAGCGGCCAAGGGCGGCAAGGTCGGCGCGGCTTGCACGGCGATGATGAAGGAAGTGCTGGGCGCCGCCGAAGCCGAAGAGGAGGAAGGCAGCCGCAAGAAAGGCGACTCCCTGCTCGGCAAGATCGGCGACCTCAAGAACATCATCCCTTCGCGCAAGGCCAAGGCGACGGTGAACAACTGATGCAGCGGGCCGCCGCAAGGCGGCGCGAATCCTGCTGAAAACGGAACGGGCGGGCAGATGGACGGCAAGATGATCGTGATGGCGGTGCTGTTGGCGACCCTTTTGGGGCTCGTCATGGCGGCCTTTTCCGGCCCTTCGCCCGGCAAGGCCCGCAAGCGCCGCATCGCGCTGATCCGCGGACGGCACAGCGATTCCGCCGAAGCGGTGCTGGAAGCCCGGATGCGCCGGGCCATCGACAGCCGCCAGCCCGTCACCGAAATGAAGATGCTGGTGTCGCTGATTCCCAATCCGGAGAATCTGACCAAGCGTCTTCGGATGACCGGCAAGAAGTGGACGCTCAGCCAGTATATGACGGCCTGCTCCGTGATCTTCCTGTTCATGGCCGCCGTGATGATGTTGCGCGGTTTTCCGCTGCTATTCGCGCTGATGGTGTCGCTGGCGGCAGGCCTCGGCCTGCCGCACTGGTGGATCGGCCGCCTCATCAGGAAGCGGGTCGGCCTGTTCAACGCCAAATTCCCCGACGCGCTGGAGCTGCTGACGCGCGGCCTGCGCTCGGGCCTTCCCATCGCCGAGACGCTGGGCGTCGTGTCCTCGGAAATTCCGGGGCCGGTGGGCGAGGAGTTCCGCCTCATCACCGAGCGCATCAAGATCGGCAAGACGATGGATCAGGCGTTGCAGGAGACCGCCGACCGCCTGGGCACGGCGGAATTCCAGTTCTTCGTCATCTCGCTCGCGATTCAGCGGGAAACGGGCGGCAACCTCGCGGAAACGCTGTCCAACCTGGCCACCGTGCTGCGCCAGCGCGCGCAGATGAAACTGAAGATCCGGGCCATGTCGTCCGAATCCAAGGCGTCCGCCTATATCATCGGCGCGCTGCCCTTCATCGTCTTCGGCCTCATCAGTTATATCAACTTCGATTATATGAGCCCCTTCTACACGCCCGATCCGATGGGCCTGTTCGGCCTGTCGCTGATGCAGGTGATCGGCATCGGGGGCATGTGCTGGATGGCCACCGGCGCCTTCATCATGGCGCAGATGATCAATTTCGAGATCTGACAGGGGAGCAAGGCAATCATGGAAGCGGCCCCGGCAGGCACACTCTTCGGCCTCAGCGCCACCGATTTCGGCACGTTGCTCGCAGGTCTGGCGACGATGGCAGTCATCTTCGCGCTCTATACGGTCATGACCGTGCGCGATCCGATGGCCAAGCGCGTCAAGGCGTTGAACGAACGGCGCGAACAGCTCAAGGCGGGCATCACCGCCTCGACCGCCAGGCGTCGCGCCCGGCTGGTCAAGAAGAACCAGACGGCCGACCGCATGCGGTCCTTCCTGTCCAGCCTTCAGGTGTTGCAGGACGATCAGCTTCGCGACGTGCAGACCCGCATGGCGCAGGCAGGCATCCGGTCGAAGGAATGGGCCGTCGCCGTCATCTTCGCCCGCATGGTGTTGCCGATCGTCATTGGCGGCACGGCGGCGCTGCTGATCTATGGTCTGGATTTCTTCCCGGACTGGGGCGGCTTCAAGCGGTTCATGGTGTTCGCGGGAGCCCTGCTGCTCTCTTACAAGGGGCCGGACCTCTACATCAACAACAAGGTGCAGAAGCGGTCGGCCGCGATCCGCAAGGGGCTGCCCGACGCGCTCGATCTGCTGGTGATCTGCGCCGAGGCGGGGTTGACCGTGGACGCCGCGTTCAGCCGAGTCGCGCGCGAACTGGGCAAGGCCTATCCCGAACTGGGCGACGAATTCCAGCTCACCGCCATCGAGCTGGCCTTCCTGACCGACCGGCGCATGGCCTTTGAAAATCTCGCCACGCGCGTCAATCTGGACGCGGTGAAGGGCGTGGTGACGACTATGATTCAGACGGAGAAATATGGCACGCCGCTGGCCTCAGCCCTGCGCGTCCTTTCCGCCGAGTTCCGCCATGAACGCATGATGCGCGCCGAGGAAAAAGCCGCGCGCCTGCCAGCGATCATGACGGTGCCGCTGATTCTCTTCATCCTTCCGACGCTGTTCGTCGTCATTCTGGGCCCGGCGGCCTGTTCGATCAGCCAGGCCTTCAAATAAATTTCCGGGGCAAGGACGCGCCGCGCCGTAGCGTCCCTTCCCTTTCCCGCGCCATCGCCCGGTTTCAGGCGGTGGCGCAGCTTCTTTTCCTCCCCTATCTTTCTGTGAAACAGTCGGACAGGAAGAGGTTGACCCCATGGTTTCGCGCTTTCGCCTTTGCGCCGCGTTTCCCTTCATCGCGTCTCTTGCGACAGTCACCCCCGCGCAGGCCGCCCAGCCGATCACGGGACGCTGGGCCACGGTGGATGGCAAGGCCATCGTCCAGATCGCTCCGTGCGGCAGGAACATCTGCGGCCGCATCGAACGCATCGTGAAGCCGACGCCGGGACGCCCGCAGACCGACATCAACAATCCCGATCCGGCGCTGCGATCCAGACCGCTGGCGAGGCTGGCGTTGCTGTCGGGATTCAGCGATGCGGGAGCGATCTGGAAGGGCACGATCTACGACCCGGAAAGCGGCAAGAGCTATAACAGCAAGGTCAGCCGCAATCCCGACGGGACGCTGAAGGTGCAGGGATGCATCGCCTTTTTCTGCAAGACGCAGACATGGACGGCGGTGCGGTAAGGGGCGATCGTCTGGTCTGGCGATGTCGGGTTTTGGCCAGAAGCGGACATCCAAACTTCGTCATCCCAGCGAAAGCTGGGATCTCTCTTCTTGCGGCACGACCAGGTATCAAAAGAGATCCCAGCTTTCGCTGGGATGACGGTGTCTGAAAACCCCATTACGGCATCAGCCACGCCAATGGCGCGCGCCCTATTCCCCCAGGATGAAATCCACCCCTGCCTTCGCATGGATAGAGGTGCAGTCGTAGATCGGCAGCACATTCGCCTTCACGTCGACCACCAGTTCCAGTTCCGTGCAGGCCAGCACGGCCGCCTGCACGTCCTCCTTGGCGATGTCGGTCAGTTCGGACTTCATGAACCGCTCGCTTTCGCGGCCGATCTTGCCCAGCGTCAGCTCCTCATAAACCATCTGGTCTATGCGGTCGGCCAGTTCCATATCGGGCGGCAACAGCGATACGCCGTGACCGACCAGGCGCTGGCGATAGAATTTCTCCATCATCACGTTGCGCGTGCCGATCAGCGCCGCCTTTTCGACATGGTCCGCCGCCATCTGCGCCCCTACGACCTCGGCGATGTGGATGATGGGGACGTTCACTGCTGCCTGCACCTCGTCATAGACGCGGTGCATGGAATTGGCGCAGATCATCAGGCTTTCCGCCCCGGCCTGCTCCAGCCTGCGCGCGGAATCGACCAGCCGTCGCGCCACGCCGTCCCAATCCTCCTGTGTGACGCTGCGGCCCACATCCGCGAAATTCAGGCTTTCAACCAGCAGCGGGGCGCTGTGGAATCCGCCCTTCGCCCGGTGGATGGCCCGGTTGATGATCTCATAATAGCGGGCGGTGGAAATCCAGCTGAGCCCACCGATCAGACCGAGTTTGCGCATAGGTGGCCCCCATCACTCCGAAAAAGGAAACGGACGGCGATGCGCGAAGCGCCGCCGTCCGTCATAGCGTTACGGGATGCCTGCCTTAGTGGGCAAGACCCTTGACGATTTCCTCGACCATCTTCTTGGCGTCGGCCAGCAGCATCATGGTGTTGTCCATATAGAAGACTTCATTGTCGACGCCCGCATAGCCCGCGCCGCCCATGGAGCGCTTCACGAACAGCACCGACTTGGCGTTGGCGACGTCGAGGATCGGCATGCCGTAGATCGGCGAGGTCTTGTCCGTCTTGGCTGCCGGATTGGTCACGTCGTTCGCGCCGATGACGAAAGCGACGTCGGCCTGGCCGAATTCGCTGTTGATGTCCTCCAGTTCGAACACCTCGTCATAGGGGACGTTGGCTTCGGCCAGCAGCACATTCATATGCCCCGGCATACGGCCCGCGACCGGATGGATGGCATATTTGACGGAGACGCCTTCCTTCTTGAGCAGGTCGCCCATCTCGCGCAGCGCGTGCTGCGCCTGGCTGACGGCCATGCCGTAACCGGGCACGATGATGACGCTGTCCGCCTGCTTCATGAGGAAGGCCGCGTCCTCGGCGCTGCCGCGCTTGTAGGGGCGGTCGACCGCCGCAGCGCCGCCGCCCGAAGGCCCGGCTTCCGCGCCGAAACCGCCCGCGATGACGGACAGGAAGCCGCGATTCATCGCCTTGCACATGATGTAGGACAGGATCGCACCCGACGAGCCCACCAGCGCGCCGGTGATGATCATCGCGGTGTTGCCCAGCGTGAAGCCCATGGCCGCCGCCGCCCAGCCGGAATAGCTGTTCAGCATCGACACGACGACCGGCATGTCCGCGCCGCCGATGGGAATGATCAGCAGGAAACCGATGATGAAGCTGAGCGCCGTGACGGTCCAGAAGATCCAGGGCGACTGGTCGGTCAGGAAATAAGCGATCAGACCCAGGATCGCGGCGAGCGTGCCCAGGTTGATGATATGCCGTCCGGGCAGCAGGATCGGCTTGCCCGACATGTTGCCGTTCAGCTTGAGGAAGGCGATGACCGAACCGGAGAAGGTGATCGCGCCGATGGCGACGCCCAAGCCCATCTCGATGCGGCTGGCATTGTGGATTTCGCCCGTCAGCGCATCCAGAATCCCGAAAGCGCCGGGATTGAGATAGGCCGCCGCGCCCACCAGCACCGCCGCCAGACCGACGAGCGAGTGGAAGGCCGCGACAAGCTGCGGCATGTCGGTCATTGCGATCTTGCGCGCGATGACGAAGCCGATCGCGCCGCCGATGGCGATGGCTCCGACGATTTCCGGCAGGGAGATGACGTCATGGGTGTAGAGCGTGGTGGCGACCGCGATCGCCATGCCCGCCATGCCCATACGGTTGCCCCGGCGGCTCGACGCGGGGCTGGACAGCCCGCGCAGCGCGAGGATGAAGAGGACGCCCGCGACCAGATAGGCGAGCGAGACGAAGGGTGAAGCGGCGACGCCTTCAGCGCCTGCCGCGGCCATCGCGATGACGGTCTGCAGCATCACTTGCGCTCCTTCTTCTTGTACATGGCAAGCATGCGCTCAGTGACCGCGAAGCCCCCGAAGATATTGACCGAGGCCAGCACCACGGCCAGCAGCCCCAGATATTTGGCCGCCGCGCTGCCAGCTTCCGCCGACGCGACCAGCGCCCCCACGATGATGACGGAGGAAATGGCGTTGGTGACCGCCATCAGCGGCGTGTGGAGCGCCGGGGTCACCGACCACACCACATAATAGCCGACGAAGCACGCCAGCACGAAAATCGACAGGATGGAGATGAAGTCCATCTTTCCTACTCCCTGTTCGTCCCGCCTTCCGGCCGGACCATGGCGCGCGCAGTCCCCCTTGATGACCGCGCGCCGTTATCTCACCCCAGAAGGCGCTCGTTCACGACCTTACCGCCCTGCGTCAGGCGGATGGCGTTGCCGATCTCTTCGTCCAGCACGGGCGCGTTCTTTTCCTTGTCCCAGAAGGCGGACAGGAAATTATAGAGGTTGCGCGAGAAGAGCGCCGACGTATCCGCCGCCAGCCGCGAAGGCACATTTTTATGCCCCACGATCTTGACGCCGTGACGCTCGACCACTTCACCGGCCACGGCGCCTTCCACATTGCCGCCCTGCTCGACCGCGAGGTCGACGATTACGCTGCCCGGCTTCATCGTCGCGATTTGCGCGTCGGAAATGAGGCGCGGCGCGGGACGGCCCGGAATGAGCGCGGTGGTGATGACGATGTCCTGTTTGGCGATATGGCTGGACACCAGTTCGGCCTGCGCCTTCTGATATTCCTCCGACATTTCGGTGGCATAGCCGCCCGAACCTTCGCCTTCGATGCCCTTGACGTTTTCGACGAAGACCGGTTTCGCGCCCAGCGATTCGATCTGTTCCTTCGTCGCGGAGCGGACGTCCGTCGCGGACACCTGCGCGCCGAGGCGACGGGCGGTCGCGATTGCCTGAAGCCCGGCGACGCCCACGCCCATGATGAAGACCTTCGCCGCCGACACCGTGCCCGCCGCCGTCATCATCATCGGGAAAGCCTTGCCATATTCGGCGGCCGCGTCGAGGACCGCCTTATAGCCGGACAGGTTCGACTGGGACGAGAGGATGTCCATCGACTGCGCGCGGGTGATGCGCGGCATGAATTCCATCGCCAGCGCCTCGAAGCCCGCCGCGGCATAGGCGTCCACGCGGGCGCGCTCTCCAAACGGATTGAGGCCAGCGGCGATCCATGCCCCCGGCTTCGCGCCGGGCAGGCTGGCCGGGTCCGGCCCCTGCACGCCCAATATGATGTCGGCGCCCGCCACGGTTGCGGCGCGATCTCCCACCGTCGCTCCGGCGGCGGCATAATCGGCGTCGGCGATGGAAGCGGTCAACCCCGCCCCGCTTTCGACCGCCACGTCGGCGCCAAGCGCCTTGAATTTCTTCACGGTTTCCGGTGTGCTGGCAACCCTGCGCTCGCCCGCGGCAAGCTCTTTGAGAACAGCAATTTTCATGGACATCCCCCTGCCGAACCGATCTTTAGCTGGAGATCAGCAACACCACGATCGCGGTTGCGATCAAGGAAACGATCGTCCCCCACTTCACGACGCCCACGAACCCCGCATAGGTTTCGTTCGCATGTTGCATATTATCTTGTTGGGCCATGCCCCCTCTTCCTTCCTGATAATCTGATCGTCGAACCTCTTATCCTCTGCCTGCCTGCCCCTCAACCCGCAATGCGACAAGAAAATCTTTCAGGTTAAGGGCGCCTTTACCCCCCTGCGCTAGGCTTGGCCGCCTGTAATGGAATGAGGGATGAGATGGCGCGCGACGGCGTTCCCATGTTGATGCTGATCGATGACGAACCCGCGCAGCGCCGCCTCGTGTCGGCGCTGGCGGCGCGGGCCGGGTGGCGCACGATCTTCGCTCATGACGGGGAAACCGCCATCGCCACGCTGGGCACGCAGGACGGGATGCGGCTGGATGCCATCCTGCTCGATCAATGGTGCCCATCTTATGAGCCGTCGGACCTGATTCGCGAATTGCGCGAGCGGCGGCCTGCCCTGCCCATCCTCGTGCTGACGGCCCATGACAATGTCGCGATGGCGGTCGAATCGATGCGCGCCGGGGCCACGGACTATCTCTCCAAGCCGATCGCGCCCGAAAGACTGCTGGCCGCGCTCAACGCCACGCTGAGCGAAGACGACATCAACAGCGAGCTTCGCCCCCTGACGGAGAAGATCACGGCCCCCCTCTCCTTCGAGGATGTCGTGGGCTCGGCTCCCCGTTTCCGCGCCGCGCTCGCCATTGCGGCCAAGGCCGCCCGCGCCCGCGTCCCCGTGCTGATCGAAGGGGAAAGCGGCGTCGGCAAGGACGTGATCGCCCGCGCCATCCACGCCGCCTCGCCCCGCCACAAGCAGCCGATAGTGACGGTCAACTGCGGCGCGATTCCCGCCAATCTGGTTGAATCGGAACTGTTCGGGCACGAACGGGGCGCCTTCACCGGCGCGTTCGAGCGCCATATCGGCAAGTTCGTGGCCGCCGATACCGGCACGATCTTCCTCGACGAAATCAGCGAAATGCCCTTCGATGCGCAGGTCAAGCTGTTGCGGGTGCTTCAGGATGGAGAGGTGCAGCCCATTGGCGCGCGCCGTCCGGCGCATGTGGACGTGCGGATCATCGCCGCGACCAACAAGCGGTTGCTGGAGGAAATCGAGGCGGGACGTTTCCGCGAGGATCTCTATTACCGCCTCAATGTCGTGCAATTGACGATCCCTCCGCTGCGGGAGCGCATCGGCGACGTGCCCGCGCTCTGCCGCCATCTGCTGGCAAGGATCGCCGAACAGCCGGGATTGCGAAGCCTTGGCCTCACGGACGAGGCATTGGCCTTGCTCATGCAGCATGAATGGCCGGGCAATGTGCGCCAGCTTCAAAACGCGCTGTTCCGCGCCGCCGTGCTGTGCGAAGGCGACGCCCTGACGCCGCAGGACTTTCCCCAGATCGCGGCGCAGCTCGGCGCGCGCGATGCGGTCCCCTCCCTCCGCATGGCGGCCGCCCGCCAGCCGCATCGGGAAGGGGCGGGCATCACCCTCTTCGAAGGGGATGGGCATGTCCGCCAGTTGGCGGAGATAGAGGCGGACGTGATCCGGCTCGCCATCGGTCATTATCGCGGGCGCATGACGGAAGTCGCGCGGCGGCTGGGGATCGGCCGGTCCACCCTTTACCGCAAGCTCGCGGAACTGGGCATCGACAGCGCCGCCTGACGGTCCGCGCATTCGGGCCGCGCATCCCGGCGCGAAGGCAAATCGTCCCGAACATCCGCGCTGCGCCGTTGAAAAGTGACGGCGGCTATGCTTTTGAGCAGGACATGAAACTCGTTCCGCTCACCGCCTGCCTTTCCTTCCTCGCCCTCGCCGCCTGCGGGCGGGCCGAGCCGGTGGGAGACATGCCCAGTCAGGAAGAACTGGCCGCCGCGGCCAATGCGGCAGCGGCCAACGCCATCGCCAACCAGCAAAAGACGGACGACACGGAAAACCGTAATTATGTCAATGCGGAACGCGGCTTTTCCGTAACCTTCCCCGAAGGCTGGGTGAAGAATGCGACCGAGAGCAATGCGGACGGCGTGGTTTATGAAGACCCCGGCGCGGGCGCGGATGTCCGCGTCTTCTGGCAGAAGAACGGCGATGGCCAGACATTGCAGCGGATCGTCCAAACCGTCAGCACGGGTTCCGAGGGCGTCGACGGCGACTTCATCGGCGACCATGAATATCGCGGCACGGCGAATGACGGCGAAGGCAATAATGTCGCCATCCGCCTGCTCAGGCAGCCGGACGGGTCTATCGTGACGGCCACCTTCGTCTATCCCGAAATGTTGAGCGAGCAGTATCAGGCCATCGCGGAAAAGCTGCTCGACAGCCTCCAGATATTCGCGTCCAGAAACCAGACGCCGGAAGGCGGAGCGCCTGCGGAAGCCGCCAACGCGGCGGGGACCTAGACCGCGCTCAACCCCGCATCGGCAAGCCCGCGCCAAAGGTGGAGCGCCTGCACGCTTTCCCGGACATCATGGACGCGTACCATCTGCGCGCCCTGCTCCACCGCGCGAAAGGCCAGAGCGATGGAACCGCCCAGCCGCTCGGCCGCGGGCGCTTCGTTAGAAAGTGCGCCAATCAGGCGCTTGCGGCTTCCGGCGAACAGCAGCGGCACGCCCAGCCCCTGAAACGCCGCCAGGCCGTTCACCAGCGCCAGATTATCGACCAGCCCCTTGCCGAAGCCAAGGCCGGGATCGACCATGATCTTCTCCCGCGCGATTCCCCCGGCGACGCAGGCTTCGATCCGCGCCTCCAGCATGTCGAAAACATCGGCGACGACATCGGCATAGCCTGACGGATTGTCGTGTGGATCGTCCCCTGCGGAAGGCGCATGCATCAATATGACGGGGCAGCCCGCCGCCGCCACGACCTCCATGCTGCGCGGATCGTGCCGCAGCGCGCTTACATCGTTGACGATCCTCGCCCCGGCCGAAAGCGCGGCTTCCATCACCGCCGCCTTGCGCGTGTCGATCGACACCGGCACGCCAGCCGCCGCCAGCCGTTCGATCACCGGAACGACGCGGGCGATCTCATCGCCTTCCCATATCTTTTCGGCGCGGGGGCGCGTGGATTCCCCGCCTATGTCGATCAGTGCGGCTCCGGCCGACGCCATGGCGAAGCCCGCATCCGCCGCCGCTTCCGGGTCATCCCTGTATCTGCCGCCGTCGGAGAAGCTGTCGGGCGTCACGTTCAGGATCGCCATCACCTGCGGCGCGTCGAAACGGATCGTTCGTTCATCCAGAGTCAGTGGACCGCGCGGAGCGGAGATATTCGCGGCCAGCCGGTGCGCCCGTTCCACCAGCGGATCGGGCAGGCTCGCGACCGCATCGGCGAATCCTTCCACCGGGATCGTCATGCGCGCCACCCGCTCGCCATCCCGGCGCGCGGTCACTTCATAAGCCCGGAACCAGATCAACCCATTGCCCATGCGCGCCGCCGAACCCTCCGGCAATCCGATGGGCGATGGCACGAACCATGTCGGCTTGAGATAAAGCCGGGCGTCGGCAGCTATGGTGGGCAGAGGAGACATGCGCATCCCTTAGCCATTTGCGTCAGGCGAAGTCGAGACGGAGGCGTGTTGCCCCCTCGCCTTCACTCGAAGCGAAACGAGGTGGCGCGAGCCGCCGCTCAGGGCTCGTTCGCCAGCAAATAGGTCTGGCGCAGCGTGTCGATGGGCTGGAGCTTACCTTCCACCTCATGATGCCAGAAGGTCCAGCCGTTGCAGCTTGGAGCATTTTGCAGGGTCGCGCCCATCTTGTGGATCGAACCGCTGTCTTTGCCCACGGCAAGCGATCCGTCCGCCCGGACGACCGCCTGCCAGCGGCGCTTCACGTCGGTCAGCACCATGCCCGCCGGACAATAGCCGGTCTCGACCAATGTGCCGAACGCCACCTTGGGCTGCGCCTTGGCGCTCTGCATGATGGTGAGCGCGGATTCGTCCAGGGGGAGCGCGGCCTCGATCCGCTCCATCGCGACCTCGATATAGCCGTCCTCACGCTCGATGCCGATCCATTTGCGGCCGAGGCGCTTGGCGACCGCGCCGGTCGTGCCTGTGCCGAAAAAGGGGTCCAGCACCACGTCGCCGGGCTTCGTGCAGGCCAGCAGCACGCGGTAAAGCAACGCTTCCGGCTTCTGCGTCGGATGCGCCTTGTGCCCGTTGCGCTTCAGCCGCTCCTGCCCGCCGCAGATCGGCAGCACCCAGTCGGAGCGCATCTGAAGCTCATCGTTCAGCGTCTTCATCGCCTTATAGTTGAAAGTGTAGCGCGCATCCTCGCCCTGACTGGCCCAGATCAGCGTCTCATGCGCATTGGTGAAGCGCGTGCCCTTGAAATTGGGCATCGGGTTCGCCTTGCGCCAGATGATGTCGTTGAGAATCCAGAAGCCTTCGTCCTGCAACGCCGTGCCGACGCGGAAGATATTGTGGTAGCTGCCGATCACCCAGATGGTGCCGTTGGGCTTCAGGATGCGGCGGGCCTCCTTGAGCCACGCCTTGGTGAAGCGGTCATAGGCGCCCAGCGTGTCGAACTTGTCCCAATCATTATCAACCGCATCGACGCGCCCGCCTTCCGGCCGGAACAGGTCGCCCCCCAGTTGCAGATTATAGGGCGGATCGGCGAAGATCATGTCGATGCAGGCGTCGGGCAGCTTCGCCATTTCGGCGATGCAGTCGCCGCGCAGCAGCCGGTCCGCCTCAATCTCTACCGGCGCGACCGCCTTCTTCCGCCGCGACGCGACGCGTTCCATGACACCCATGCAGCAACCCCCGTTGGTTTCGAGGCCCAGCGATGAGTCCTCGGGAGTCCACCGTCAAGATCAGATACTTATCCATCGACCCTCACACAAAAGTTAACGCGAGGGAGAACGAACAGGGTAGCCACGATATGTTGAGTCTGCAAATGCCCGGAAGACTCCATATCGGGTGGTGTGGCGGAAAAGACTCAACCGACAGGCGCGACGAAGTTTTTTTGGTTAACGCTGACGAAGGAGTCGAAAATCGGCTTTCGATTGACCTATTCATAACCCTATGATTATATGAATCCGATGACTGTCCAGGCCTATCAGGAAGATCGATCCACTCTTCGCGACGCTTTGTTCAAGGCGCTCTCCGACGGTACGCGTCGCGCCCTGCTCGAATATCTGGTGCGGGAAGGGGAACAGAGCGTTCATGCCCTCACCGGCGTGTCGGGCGTATCGCAGCCCATGGTTTCCCGCCATCTGGGCAAGCTGAAACGGGCTGGCCTCGTGACGGCCCGTCGTGCGGGACGGGAGACTTATTATACCGCCCGCGCAAAAGGTCTGGCGCCGGTGGTTCAGTGGATGGCCGTCTATGGCGCGCTCTGGTCGCAGCGTTTCACGGCGCTGGAGGATTTGGGCGACGGGGAATAGTGGCGCCGTCTTTCCGGGTGGGCTGATTTATAGTTCAGCCTTGGCGGGTTTCGGCCAGAAGGGGACGTTGCCTTCACTCCCCACCGTTCGTCCTGAGTAGCCACTGAGCTTGTCGAAGTGGCGTATCGAAGGACAGTGCAGCGCGCGAGAAACCCTTCGATACGGGTCTTCGACTTGGCCTTAGGCCAAGTTTATCCTGAGCGACTGCTGCAAGCAGTCAGTCGAAGGGTTTCTCGCGCGCTGCACTGTCCTTCGATACGCCACTTCGACAAGCTCAGTGGCTACTCAGGACGAACGGTGGGGAGT
>JASGDV010000168.1:0-5656 GCA_049841255.1 Sphingobium sp. | reverse complement strand
CGACAAGATCGTGGCGGGCGAAGTCCTTGTCAGCAACTATATCACCCAATCCTATGTGGCGCCGAAAAGCTCCGTCGACGCCAGCGCCAAGGGATGGGTGCACAAGTTCAACATCAGCTATGATATCGACCGGGACATCATGGTCTACGGCACGGCGTCGAAGGGCTTCCGGCCGGGCGGCGCGAACAATGTCCCCGGCCTGTCCACGACTCTGGTCGGCTATCAGCCCGACAGCCTCTGGAACTATGAACTGGGCGCGAAAACCCAGTTGTTCGACAGGTTGCTGACGCTGAACGCCGCCATTTTCCAGATCGACTGGAAGAACATGCAGGTCAACGGGCGCAGCGTGAACGGCGCTTTCGCCTTCCTCACCAACGCGGGCAAGGCGCGGATCAAGGGAGCGGAGGTCGAAGCGACGCTGCGTCCCATGGACGGGCTGTCGTTCAATACCGCGCTGGGCTTCATCGATGCCAAGCTGACCGAGGATCAGGTCAATTCGGGCTTGGCCGCGACGGGATCGACCGGCCTCAAGGGCGACCGTATCCCCAACATCCCCCGGTTCACGCTTGCTCTGGGCGCGGACTATCAGTGGGACCTGTCGGAAAACCTGCGCGGCATGATCAATGCGAACTTCACGCATAGCGCGGGCAGCTATTCCGAATTCCGTCCGACCAACTCGGCCTATCGACGGAACTCGGCCTATCAGAATGTGGGGCTGCGCGCCGGTATCGAAACCGACACGGGCTTCACGGTCCAGGCCTTCGTCCAGAACCTGCTGAACGAGCGCGATCCGATCCTGCTCTTCTCGACCACGATCGAGCCCGAATCGGCACTCACGCTCCAGCCGCGGACCTTCGGCATCATGGCCCGCAAGACCTTCTGACGATGCGCGCCCGGACGCAGGTCGCGTCCGGCGCTTATGAAAATCCGAAATGACGGGCATCCGGGAGAAACCATCCATGCGCAAATCGTCTCTTGTTCTGGCGGGAGCCGCCTTGCTATCCCTGATGCCGGTTTCGGCCTCCGCCCAGTCCGCCGTCCTGACGACGCCGCGCGAATTTTTGGGCCATGATATCGGAGAGGATTATTTCCTCGCCAATTACAGCCAGTTGGTCGCTTACTGGAAGAAGCTGGCCGCCCAATCCGATCGGGCGCGGATGGTGGACATCGGAGAAACCTCCGAAGGCCGCCGGCAATATATGATGGTCGTCTCTTCTCCGGCCAATCTGGCGAAAATGGATCGTTATCGCGCGATCGCCCGTTCGCTGGCATCCGCCGAAGGGCTGGATGAGGCGCAGGCCCGCGCGCTGGCGAGCGAGGGCAAGGCCATCGTCTGGATCGACGGCGGGATGCATGCCGCGGAGGTCGAGCATGCGCAGGCATTGATCCAGGCCGTCTACGACATGCTCAGCCGCGACGATGCGGAGACGCGCAACATCCTCGACAATGTCATCATTCTGTTCGGTCAGGCCAATCCGGACGGTCAGGAACTGGTAGCCGACTGGTATATGCGCGAACCCGTTCCGCAAAAGCGGGACCGGCGCGGCACTGGCGGGATCGGGGGCGGCGGCTGGTTGCCACGCCTCTATCAGAAATATGTCGGCCACGACAACAACCGCGATTTTTACCTGTCGGCGATGAAGGAGACGACGAACCTCAACCGGGTCTTCTATCGCGAATGGTTCCCGCAGATCATCTATAACCATCACCAGACGGGGAATCCCGGAACGGTGGTCTTCATCCCGCCTTTCCGCGATCCCTTCAACTATCATCTCGATCCGCTGGTCATGGCGGGGCTGAACGCGGTTTCGGACGCGATGATGAACCGCCTCATTGCCGAGAACAAGCCGGGAGCCGCCACGCGATCAGTCGGCCATTATTCCACCTGGGGCAACGGTCTGGAACGGACGAGCGCCTATTTCCATAATGTGATCGGCATCCTGACGGAAATCATCGGCCATCCCAATCCGATGGAAATACCCCTTGTTCCCGCACACCAGCTGCCCCGGACCGACCTGCCTTTGCCGGTCGCGCCGCAAACCTGGCACATGAGCCAGTCGATCGATTATTCGCTGTCGCTGAACCGCGCGATTCTGGACTATGCGGCCCGAAACCGCGAAACATTGCTGTTCAACATCTATCGCATGGGCCGCAACGGGATTGAGCGAGGCAGCCGCGACAACTGGACGGTCGACGCAGCGGACATCAACTCCCTGAAAGCGGCGGCCGCGCAGACCTCCGAAGCGGATCTGCAGCGTTTCACTGACGATGCGAAGAAATTCACGGGAATGCCCGCCTCCTTTCTGAAGGGCGTCGCGGACCCGTCGCTTTACGGGAAAATTCTGCGAGATCCGGCGCGGCGGGATGCGCGGGCCTATGTCATCCCATCCGATCAGGCCGATTTTCCGACCGCGATCAAGTTCCTGAACGCGCTCATCAAGACAGGCGTGAAGGTGGAGCGCGCCGCCGCGCCTTTCGCAGCAGGGGGCAAGACATATCCGGCCGGTTCCTTCGTGGTGCGCACGGCGCAGGCCTATCGTCCGCATGTGCTCGACATGTTCGAACCGCAGCATCACCCTCTCGACCTGTCCTATCCCGGCGGACCTCCGATCCCGCCCTATGACGTGGCGGGCTATACGCTGGCCTTCCAGATGGGCGTGGCCTTCGATCGTCTTGTCGAAGGCTTCGATGCCGACCTGCAACCCGTGCCGGATCTCATCGTCCCGCCCTCAGGCCGGATCGTCGGCGAAGGACAGAAAGGCTTTCTGGTCAGTCATGAGGTGAACGATGCGGTCATCCTGACAAATCGCCTGTTGAAGGCCAAACTGCCTGTAAGCTGGTTGAAGGACGAAGTGCAGGTCGATGGCCGGGATTTCGCGCCCGGCGGAATCTGGATACCAGCGTCCGATGCAAGCCGGCAGATTGTCGAGCAGGCCGTTCGCGAACTCGGCTTCGACGCGCTGGCGCTGGATAAGGAACCGACGACGCAGCAGATTTCCCTGCATCCCAGGCGCGTTGCCATCGTGGACGTCTATGGCGGTTTGATGAGCGGCGGATGGATGCAATGGGTGCTCGAACAATTCGAGACGCCCTATACCGTGATCTATCCGCAGCGGGTCGACGCGGGACGGCTGGAGCGCGATTTCGATGTGATAATCCTTCCCGACGCGGCTTATGCGGACAAGGCGGATGCCGCCTCGGGCATGTTCCGGGGCGCCGCATCGCTGGACAGCGGGCAACCCCGGCCGGAGCAGATTCCCGCGCGCTATCGCAACTGGCTGGGCGAGCTGACGGCCGACAAGAGCATCAGGCAGATCGAAGCTTTCATGCGCGCGGGCGGATCGGTGGTGGCGATCGGAAGCTCGACCGGCATCGCGCCGCATTTCAAGCTGCCGCTGGAGCGGGGGGCGACGGAAAAGGCCGATGGCGTGACGAAGCCCCTGCCCCAGTCCCGCTATTACATACCCGGCTCGCTGGTCATGGCGTCCGTCGATACGACCGACCCGGTGGCCTTCGGCTTGCCCGAACGCGCGACCATGTTCTTCGATCGCAGCCCCATATTCAAAGTACCGGCCGGAACGGGGCTAAGCGCGCCGATACGATTCGAAGGCAAGGAAAGCCTGCAGAGCGGCTGGGCGATCGGCCAGGAACATCTCGATGGAAACGCCGCCATCGTGCGGGCTCCGATCGGCACAGGACAACTTTATCTCATAGGGCCGGAGATCACCGTGCGCGGGCAATCGCATGGGACATTCAAGCTGCTGTTCAACGCCTTGCAATATTCGCATCCCCACGGCGACTAGAGGCGCGAAGATAAGGCCAGTGCAATTCGGGGAAGCCGCGCTTTTGCGTGGACTGCCTCCTCGCCGTTGATATGGGAACAAGCATGCGCAACAGACTGACGGCCTTCATTTTGCTTGGCATGGTGCTGGGCATCGTGACGGGGTTTCTCGCCAATCTGTGGGTGGGGGGTGACAAGGCGCTGGCGAAGGATGTGGCGGGTTATTTCCACCTGCTGGCCGACATCTTCCTGCATCTGATCAAGATGATCATCGCGCCGCTGGTCTTCTCCACGCTGGTCGCTGGCATCGCCCATATGGGGGACAGCGCGGCGCTGGGGCGGATCGGTGGACGGGCCTTGGGCTGGTTCATCATCGCCAGCCTCATCTCGCTGGGGCTGGGGCTTGTCCTCGTCAACTTCTTCACGCCGGGCGAAGGGCTGAACCTCGTGCGCTCGGGCGCCGCGTCGGGCGTCAATGCCGAGGCGCTCAACTTCCGCGACTTCGTGCTGCATGTCTTCCCCACCTCCATGGTGGGGGCGATGGCGGAGAATTCGATCCTCCAGATCGTCGTCTTCTCCCTGTTCGTGGGCGTGGCGCTCACCGCCATCGGAGAGAAGGGCAAGCCCATCGTCACCCTGATCGAGGCGATGGTCGAGCTGATGCTGCAGGTGACCGGCTATGTGATGCGGGTCGCGCCGCTGGCCGTGTTCGGCGCGCTGGCCTCCGCGATCACGACCGAGGGGCTGGGCGTGCTCAGGACCTTCGGGGAACTGGTGGGCGAATTCTACCTGTCGCTGATCATCCTGTGGCTGCTGCTGTGCGGGGCGGGAGCGATCTTCCTGGGGCGGCGCATCCTGACGCTGCTGCGCTATGTGCGCGAGCCGGTGCTGATCGCCTTTTCCACCGCCTCCTCCGAAGCGGCCTATCCCAAGATGCTGGAGCAGCTCGACCGTTTCGGCGTGCCGCGCCGCATCTACAGCTTCGTGCTGCCGCTGGGCTACAGCTTCAACCTCGACGGGTCGATGATGTATGCCTCCTTCGCCACCATCTTCATCGCGCAGGCCTATAATATCGACCTGCCGATCATGACGCAGATCACCATATTGCTGGTGCTGATGGTGACGAGCAAGGGGATCGCCGCCGTGCCGCGCGCCTCGCTGGTGGTGATCGCCGCGACGCTGGGCCAGTTCAACCTGCCGGTCGAGGGGATCGCCTTCATCCTGGCGGTCGATCATTTCATGGACATGGGCCGCACCGCCACCAATGTGCTGGGCAACGCCATCGCCACGTCGGTCGTCACCAAATGGGAAGGGATGCTGGAGGTCGAGGAGCCCGACTATGTGCCGCCCCGCAAGGCGCCCGCCCATACGCCCTCCCATGGCCGCGCCGGGCTCGAACTCGCCGAGGATATGGTCGAGGAGGAAAGGCGAGGGTAACGGCGCTCGCCCGAGCCTCTCCCGTTTAAGGGGTTCCGTGCTTCACCCCTGAGCAGGACAGGCCCTAGCGCAGCTTCGCGATGGAAAGCCCGTCATGTTTGGCGCGGGCCTTCACCGATTCCTCGCTGCGGGTGAGGGCCTTGGCGATCGCCTTCAAGGCCATGCCCTTTTTCGCGAGCGCGTGGAGCTTTTGCAGCTCGTCCGCCGTCCAGGGCTGCTTGTGGCGCTCGAAGCGATCACCGGCCATGGCGATCAATCCGCGAACGGGTCGCGCACGAGGATGGTGTCCTCGCGCTCGGGAGAGGTCGAGACGAGCGTGACCGGGCAGCCGATCAGTTCCTCGATACGGCGGATATATTTGATCGCCTGTGCCGGAAGGTCCGCCCAGCTGCGCGCGCCGGCCGTGGTTTCGCTCCAGCCAGCGATGCTTTCATAGAT
>JASGDV010000167.1:0-5751 GCA_049841255.1 Sphingobium sp. | reverse complement strand
CTTGCAGACCTTGTTACCCTGTTCAGGGAGGTGAGGCGAACGCTGCGCAGCGATGGCACGCCTATCAAGTCTTTGGGCTTCAATCCTTCGGGGGTCGGTGCTCGGTAGTCCATGCCCCGGCCCTTGTTCTTGGCGTCAGTATCGCGCCAAGTCCTGCCTCCCGACGTGTAGCTGTCACCGATATTGAGTCACAGGGTGCCATCGCTGCGCAGCGTTCGCCTCACCTCCCTGAACAGGGTAACAAGGTCTGCAAGGTAGTCGTCCACGTTCGTCTCGGCACCTATTTGGCCCTCGATTCCATAATCGCGGAGACCCCAGTAGGGAGGCGATGTGACCACACACTGGAAATGCTCGTCAGGAAAATCTGCGAGCACCTGCCGGGCATCGCCTACGACGATTTTGCATCGGCCATCTTCCAACGCTGGCGTTTCCGGTAGGCTCTCGTCTGCCCAAAGGTGTGCTTGTCTCGATAGTTCCATATTTGTTCAGACTTAGCGGCTCTGCTGAGACGGCGCAATTATGAAGCGCGGTGAAAGCGGTGGCAGTCGAGCCAAGAGAGCGGATTTGTAGACGGCCAGCAAATTCAAAAATATTCGCGCTCGTTAATTTCTGCCGGGTATCCGGGGCCGACGCTTGCGAAATCCCTGCATACCCCCACCGCCGCGCCCTTGGTCAGCGTATGGGCGCGGGGTTAGGCGCACACAGCGCACTCTTACACTGCTCTTACACGACCTCCACGGGTGGCAATAAGGCCAATTGCCGGGTGTGGTAAGTTACTGTAAATGCTAGTGAAAAATGGTGGACGCACTTTTTTTTTAGGGATCGAACCTAGGACCCGCTGATTAAGAGTTAATTTTTGGCCTTGTCGGGACTACGCTGGATTTCGCTGGGGTAGGACAAATGACTGAAAACGCGGTATATTTCTACGACCGGATTTGCTAGGCTAATCCTCACTTGCCGCCCGTTTGATTACGTGGCGATTACGTGGGATTGGCGCATATGGCAAATGAGAAAATCTCAAAGCGGGTTGTCGATGCAGCCCAACCGGACCGGGATCGGGATACTTTCATATGGGATACCGAGCTAAAAGGTTTCGGCCTGCGGATCACTCCGCGCGCCGTCAAATCCTATGTGATCCAGTATCGCGTTGAGGGCGGCTCCCCTAAGCGCACGACCATCGGCATCCACGGTAGTCCTTGGACTCCCGCGACCGCGCGGGAACATGCCGAAAGCTTCTTGTTCCAGGTCAAGCAGGGCGTCGATCCGGTCGAGGAAAAGCGCGAGGCCAAGAAGCAGGCCGAACTGCTTGCCTATGACAGCTATGCCGATCGGTTCGTCAAACTCTACCTCAAGGTCAACTGGCCTGATAGCTGGAAGGACGGCGAGAGCATATTGAACAAGGCCAAACCGCATTTCGGCGGCAAGGCGATCACGGCCATCACGCGGAAGAATGTGACCGACTGGCTGGACGGCTATGCTGATCGGCCGGGACAGAAGAAGCTTGTTCATTCGGTTCTACGCAAGTTCTTCAACTGGGCGGTCGATGAAGGCGACCTAAAGGCATCGCCCATCGCCGGGATGAAAGCGCCCAAACCTGTCCCGGCGCGTAAGCGCGTTCTCAACCGCGAGGAACTGATTTGCGCTTGGCTGGCGGCGGGCAAGCTGGCCGACATATGGACGGCCTATTTCCGCGTCCTGATCCTGACGCTCCAGCGCCGCGAGGAAGTCGCGGCGGTCGATTGGGCGGAAATCGAACTGGATGCAGCGATGTGGGGATTGCCCGATGAGCGCGCCAAGAACGACGAGGCGCACCGTATCCCTCTTAGTGGGCTGGCCGTGGCGGAATTGAAGCGCCTTGGCCCGAAACCGAAAGGGCTGGTGTTCACCACGACCGGCGATACGCCGGTTTCTGGCTTCTCCAAGGTGAAGAAGGCGCTCGATGCGAAGATGCTTGAGATCATGCGGGAGCGTGCCGCGAAGCGCGGCGAGGAACCGGAAGAGGTTGAACTGGTGCCGTGGCGCATCCACGATTTGCGCCGCACCGGCGCTACCAATATGCAGGCGCTTGGCGTCCCGGTCGAAGTGAGCGAAGCCGTGCTGAATCACGTCAGCGGGACGCGCGCGGGCATCGCGGGCGTCTATAATCGCTACCGTTACGACCCGGAGAAGCGGAAGGCGCTCGATACGTGGGCGGCCCATTTGCAAAATCTGATCGAGGGGCGCGAGCCTACGACCAATGTGGTGCCATTCGTCCGATACGCATGACGCTTCCGGCGAAATGGGTTGCCCTGTTGACCTGCCTTCTTGAAATCATAGCTCTAAGGACTATAGTATGAGTCATTCCGCTGCTTGGGCGCTGCCATGAGCGTGTTTATGACCAAGGGGTTTGCCCGGTTCGCGCGCAAGGCAGGGATGGCAGCGGAAAGCCTGCACCGGGCTGCGGTAGAGGTTGCGGCCGGGGAATATGATGCGGACCTGGGCGGAGGCGTGTTCAAGCAGCGCGTCGCGCGGCCGGGCGGCGGCAGATCGGGCGGTTTTCGGACGATCATTCTGTTCAAGGCTGGCGGGCATAGCTTTTTTGCTCACGGCTTTGCCAAGAATGAGAAGGCCAATGTGAACGTGAAGGAACTAAGGGCGCTGAAACAACTGGCGGCCATATATTTGGGTCTTTCCGACGACGAGATTGAGGCCGCTGCGGCGGCAGGAGAATTGATCGAGGTATCGCACAATGACGAAGGCGAAGGGCAAGCGGGCTGAAAGCCCGATACTGGCATCGGTTCACGAGGCGGCGGCAGGACTCCACCGGGTAGGCTTGGTGGACAAATCGACCATGCGCGAGTTCGATGCGTTGTGCCTTACGCCGGTGGAGCCTTTGGCACCGGAGGAAATCCGGGCGTTGCGCGAACGCGAAAAGGTGTCGCAGCCGGTTTTCGCCCACTATCTCAACGTCAGGAAAGACGCGGTGAGCAAATGGGAACGTGGCGAGAAGCGCCCCGATGGCCCTTCGCTCAAGCTGCTCAATCTGGTGAAGGCGAAGGGATTGCAGGCGATTGCGTGACGTGATCGCCTGATGCTCAATGCATCCGGTCGCGTGGCGGTATCAATTCCTGCGTGTCGGCCAGCAGCTTTTCATACCCGTGGTCGCGCATCCATCGCGCCCTCGCCAGATGGGCAGCATGGATAGCGCGCGTCTTTTCGGGGTCGTTCGCCGGATCGAGATGCAGCACGATCCGGGCGACTTCCGCCCAATCCGCGCCGTCGGCGTCGGCATCGAGCAGACGCAGATAGACGACCAGCAGCAGATAATCGTAGTCGGTCAGATCGTCCGATGCAGGGGGAGCCGGTAGCAACTCCGGTTCGAGGCTGGGGCGTGGGCGCATGATGCTCTCCACCTCCCATGTTCGGCTTTCCGCCGGGAGGCCGTTCTTAACCATGCGCCTCCGCCCGGCAAAGTCAATAATCCTAAAATGGGATAATCCTGAATCGGGATGATGGCGACGGCGGTTGTTCACAATTCGCCGGTCCTGCATGTATAAATCCCTTCGCTCACCTCGCCATCAAAAGCTTCGACAACTGCTTGTCGATGCTCGCAAGGCTGGCGGATGGACGCAAGACCAACTGGCCGCCAAAGTCGGGAAACCGCAATCCTTTGTCGCCAAATATGAAGTGGGCGAACGGCGTCTTGATCTTATCGAGTTGATTGACGTTATCCGCGCGCTGGATCGAGATCCGATGACGATAATTGCCGAAATCGTCGGGCTTGCCGAGGCGTCCGAATCAGACGCGATCCAACCGGAAACGTAAAGGCGGCACACCGACCAGCCTGCGGAAATGGGCCGCAAAATGGCCGTGACTGGCGAAACCGACGACATAGGCGATTTGGGTGACGGGCAGGTTCGTCGTCAGCAGGAGCATCTTTGCATGTTCGACGCGGCGCTCAATAACATAGCGGTGCGGCGGCTGTCCCATTGATTGCCGGAACGCCAGCCCGAAATGATGGGCGCTAAGACCGGCGATGTTCGCGAGTTCGCGCACCGTCAGTTCATCCGAAAGGTGCGCTTCGATGTAGTCAAGCACGCGGCGCAGCCGCGCGGTGCCAAGGCCACCCCGGATCGGCGGAGGGCGCGGGTTGCCGTCAGCATAATTGCGGAACAGGTGAACCAGCGTGGCCTTTGCCAAGCTTTCCACGAACAATCGCCCACCGGGGCCGCCGCGCTCCAATTCATACTGCCACACGGGAAGCGCGCGCTTTATGTCGAGATCGAGCGCCCCGACGACCGAACGCAGCACCGTGCCGGGCTGGCCGAAGGTTTCGATGCCAACCCGGTCGATCATCGCATGATCGAAAGCGAGTATCAGCAGGTCCGGACTTCCCTGCCAGCGTTGGAAGAACGGATTGTTGCCGGGGTTGATATGCGCCATGCCCGGTTCCACCCGCGTCACACGTCGCCGGTCGCTGTCCGGTGGCGATCATTCGAGATCGGACGGGCCGCCCATCTGGATCGCAATGCTAAGCTGCGAGCCGCCAATGATCGAACCGTCCTGATTGGGGGCGAGAGCGCCGCGCACCACATGGATACCGTCATGTGAAAGGCTGTTCCCCAATACCAACCGGCGCGCGCTATGCGGGGCGCTGAAATCTATCATCTCCCGTTGCGGACCGACGCGGGCATGGAGCATGACCGAACCTCCTGCGCGCTTAGACGATTCTGCCCGCCGGACTCGGTAAGGTGGCGATTTGTTGCGAGTTCTTCGCAATTGCGCTATCGTCATCCTAAATCGGGATTTTTTGAGGTGACGTGCCTTGGCGGATAAGGCGTTGACACGCCTCTATGCCGCCCACCGGCGCGGTATCAGGGCGTATTTGAACAACAGGTTAGGCGACACGGCCATTGCCGACGATCTGACGCAGGAGACGTTCCTGCGAATGGTCGAAGGCGGCGGCGCGAGCATCGCCACCAATGGCCGCGCATGGCTCTATCGCACCGCGCACAATCTGGCGGTCGATCATCGACGTCAGGAGACGCGCCAGCGCACCGATGCCGTCGATGCGGACCAGCTTTCCGCGATCCCCGACGAGACCCCGGCCCAGGACGAGGCCGTTGCCGCCCGCGAGGAACTGGACCGTTTGCGCGACGTGCTGGAAGAATTGCCCGAACGCACCCAGCAAGTGTTCGTCGCGGTTCGCATTGACGGTTTGACGTATAGCGGTGCGGCGCAGAGTCTCGGTATTTCGGACTCTTCCGTGCAGAAGCACCTTTCGCGTGCCGTGCACCATGTCATGCAGCGGATGAAGCCGCTATAATCTTTTTCCGGGGCAATTACCGAATCTAGGCCGCTCAAACGTCCTGTCAGGGTGCGGGGCGAGCTTGCCATAATAGAGGGGCTGAAATGGACGAAATCACGGGCTGGCAGCGTGACGGACAATAGAGACCATAGCGACGATGCCGAGCTTGCCGCCGCCGAATGGGTCGTGCGCCTCGGTGCCGGTCCGCTTGGCGCGGAAGATCGCCGGGCGTTCGATGCCTGGCTTGCCAGTCCCGACCATGCAGCGGCGTTCAAGCAGGCGCAGGCCGCTTGGGGCCAAATGGGGAAGCTGGCGAGCGCGCCCGGATCGCTCGCCCGTCACAGCGTCCACGCCCGCGATGCCAAGCCTTCCATTTCCGTGCCCTCCATCCCCGCGCGCCGCCGCCGCTCCGCCCCGCTCGCGGCGATGGCCGCCAGCGTTGCCATTGCCGTTGGCGTCAGCAG
>JASGDV010000166.1:0-26059 GCA_049841255.1 Sphingobium sp. | reverse complement strand
GTGTCATTACGCAGGGCAAGGAAGTTCGCACGGGAGAAGGCTCCAACAGCATGTGGGGCGGACGCTTCGCGGCGGGTCCGGCTTCGATCATGCGGGAGATAAATGCCTCCATCCCTTTCGACAAGCGATTGTGGAAGCAGGACATTGCCGGCTCCAAGGCGCATGTCGCGATGCTGGCGAAGCAGGGCATCGTCGATGGCGAGGACGCGCAGGCGATCACCGAGGGGCTGAACCGGATCGCGGAGGAGTATGAGGCGAACGGGGTTCCGGTGAACCTCGACCTGGAAGACATCCATATGGTGACGGAATCGCGGCTGGCCGAACTGATCGGCCCGGCGGCGGGGCGGCTGCACACCGCGCGGAGCCGCAACGATCAGGTGGCGACCGATTTCCGCCTCTGGGTGCGCGACGCGATGGACGAGGTGGATGCGGGACTGGCGGCGTTGCAGGACGCGCTGCTCCAGCGCGCGGAGGAACATGCCGACGCGGTGATGCCGGGCTTCACCCATCTGCAATCCGCGCAGCCGGTGACGCTGGGCCATCATCTGATGGCCTATCATGAGATGATCCGGCGCGACCGCAGCCGCTTTGCCGATGCGCGCGTCAGGATGAACGAATGTCCGCTGGGTGCGGCGGCGCTGGCGGGGACGGGCTTTCCCATCGACCGGCACGCGACGGCGGCGGCGCTGGGTTTCGACAAGCCGACCGACAACAGCCTGGACAGCGTGTCGGACCGCGACTTCGCGCTCGATTACCTCATGGCCGCGACCCAGTGCAGCCTGCACCTGTCGCGCCTCGCCGAGGAGTTCATCATCTGGGCGAGCCAGCCCTTCGGCTTCGTGAAGCTGCCCGACGCCTATTCGACCGGCAGCTCGATCATGCCGCAGAAGCGCAACCCCGACGCCGCCGAACTGGTGCGTGGCCATGCGGGACGGATCATGGGCTGCATGAACGCGCTCTGCGTCACGATGAAGGGCCTGCCGCTCGCTTATTCGAAGGACATGCAGGACGACAAGCCGCCGGTGTTCGAGGCGCATGACCTGCTGGGCCTGTCCATCGCGGCCATGACGGGGATGATCGGGACGGTCACTTTCCGCACCGACCGGATGCGGGCGCTGGCGGAGAGCGGCTTCGCGACCGCGACCGACCTTGCCGACTGGCTGGTGCGGGAAGGGGACGTGCCCTTCCGCGAGGCGCATCATATCACCGGGCGCGCCGTCGCGGCGGCGGAGGAGGCGGGCGTGGCGCTGGCCGACCTGCCCATCGGGACGCTGAAAGCCATTGATCCGCGCATCGATGAGCGCATCTATGCGGTGCTGACGGTCGACGCGTCGGTCGCCAGCCGGAAGAGCCACGGCGGCACCGCGCCCGATCAGGTGCGGGCGCGGATCGCGCAGGCGCGGGAGAAGAAGGCATGAGGATGCGGTTGCGCGAAGGGTTGTTGCTGGCGGCACTGGCCGTGGCGCTGGCGTCCTGCGGCGGGCGTCAGCCGCTCAAGCCCATTGAGGGGCAGAAGCTGCCCGCCGTGCCGGTGGGCGCCGCGACCGCGCCGACCGCGCAGGATCTGACCACGCCCGGAACGCAGGCGCGGCCCGAACGCAATGTCGAGTTGCTGACTCAATCGAAGCAGCGCGGCGACGACGAGTTCGATCTGCCGCCCGAAAGCACCCCGCAATAAGAGCCGACAGGACAAAGAAGCCTTGGACCATTTCGATTATCAGGACGGCGCCATGCATGTGGAGCAGGTGCCGATGGCCGCGATCGCCGACGCGGTGGGCACGCCGGTCTATGTCTATTCGACCGCGACGCTGACACGCCATGTCGGCGTGTTCCGCGACGCGCTGGCAAAGCTCGACGATCCGCTGATCGCCTTCGCGGTGAAGGCCAATCCCAATGCGGCGGTGCTCGCCACGCTGGCGAAGCTCGGGCTGGGCGCGGATGTGGTGTCGGGCGGTGAATTGCTGCGCGCCATCGCGGCGGGGATTCCGGCGGACCGCATCGTCTTTTCGGGCGTTGGCAAGACGGCCGAGGAAATGCGGCTGGCGCTGGAGCACGGCATTTTCCAGTTCAACCTCGAAAGCGAGCCGGAAGCGGAAATGCTGTCGCAGGTCGCGCTCTCCATGAACAGGCGCGCGCCGGTCGCCTATCGCATCAATCCCGATGTGGACGCGGGCACCCATGCCAAGATTTCGACCGGCAAGTCGGAGAACAAGTTCGGCATTCCTTACGACCGGGCGCTGCAATCCTATGCGGCGGCGCGGGACTTGCCGGGCCTGGACGTGCAGGGGGTCGCGGTGCATATCGGCAGCCAGTTGACCGACCTCGCACCGCTGGAGGCGGCCTTCGTCAAGGTCGGCGCGCTGATCGAAAGGCTGCGGGAAGCGGGGCATGATATCCGCACCGCCGACCTTGGCGGTGGCCTGGGCGTGCCTTATGATCCGTCCTTGCCTCTGCCGCCCAGCCCCGCCGATTACGGCGCGATGGTGACGCGGGTGACGCAGGGCTGGAATGTCCGCCTGATGTTCGAGCCGGGCCGCGTGATCGTCGGCAATGCGGGCGCGCTGCTTTCGCGCGTGGTGCGGGTCAAGCAGGGCGCGCAGGCTCCTTTCGTGATCGTGGACGCGGCGATGAACGATCTGCTGCGGCCCAGCCTCTACGACGCGTGGCATGACATCCGCGCCGTGAAGCCCGCGGCTGCGCGGCGCGCGGCCAATGTGGTGGGGCCGGTGTGCGAGACGGGCGATACTTTCGCCATGCATCGCGACATGGATGTGGTGGAGGCGGGCGATCTGGTCGCCTTCATGACGGCGGGCGCTTATGGCGCGACCATGGCGAGCACCTATAACAGCCGCGCGCTGACGCCCGAAGTGCTGGTGTCGGGCGGCAAATGGGCCGTGGTGCGCGCCCGTCCTCCCCTTGAGGCGCTGATCGCGGGCGACAGCATCCCCGATTGGGTGAAGGACTGATGCACAGCCTGCCCGTCTTCCTGCGACTGCGAGGGCGGGCCGTGATCCTGATCGGCGAGGGCGAGGCGGCGGACGCGAAAAGGCGGCTGCTGGAGCGGGCCGGAGCCAGGATCGTGGGCGAAGAGGCGGAAGCCGCGCTGGCCATCGTCGCGAATGGCGACGAAGCCGCCGCGATGCGGCTCAAGGCGCGGGGCGTGTTGGTGAATGCGACCGACAGGCCGGACCTTTGCGATTTCACTCTGCCCGCCATCGTGGAACGCGACCCGGTGCTGATCGCCATCGGCACGGGAGGCGCGTCGGCCGGACTGGCGAAGGCATTGCGTCAGAGGCTGGAAGCCCTGTTGCCCGCAAGGCTGGGGGCCTTGGCACGGGCATTATATGAAGCGCGGGACGCCATCCGCGGGCGCTGGCCTGACGCGGGCGCGCGCCGCCGGGCCATCGATGCCGGGCTGGTGGCGGGCGGGCCGATCGATCCGCTTCGGGATGACGCGGACAAGGCGGTGCCGGTCTGGCTGGCGGCCGATGGCGATAAGGCCGCAAGCGGGCTTGTCGCGATCCGCCTGTCTTCCGCCGATCCCGATGCGTTGACGTTGCGGACGGCGCGGCTGCTGGGCGAGGCGGACCGGATTTACCACCGGCCTGACGTTCCGGCGGTCATATTGGACCGCGCGCGCGCCGACGCGGCGCGGATCGTCGCGGATAGGATGCCGGATTCGGCGGGAGAAGGTCTGTCGCTCTGGCTGGAGATGGGCGCTTAGTTATAATTGCGCGTCGCGTTCAGTCTGGCGATCTCGTCATGCAAAGCCTGAATCGAGGAGACGAGCCGGGCGCGGTCGGCCTGCAATTCGTTCAAAGCCTCGCGCGTTTCGCCCAGTTCCACCGCGCGGCGGGCGATGCGGGCATCCAGTTCCGCATTATGGCGGGCGAGTGCCCCCATTTCTTCGGCTCTGGCACAGAGATGACGCAGCCGCGCGTCGAGAAGGTCGAAGTCGAGCGGCTTGGCGATATGGTCGTCCGCGCCCGCGCTCAGGGCTTCCACGGCCAGCGGGCGGTCGAGTCGTCCCGCCATGGTCACGAAACTGGCCTGCGGGGCAAGGCCGGAGGTCCGGATTTTCTCCATCGTCGCGACGGCGGGCAGCAGCGTCAAACCCATGTCGAGCAGGACGATGTCCACCGGGCGCGCGACCAGCAGGCCAAGCGCCGCGAAACCATTTTCCGCCAGCGCCACGTCATAGCCCAGATGGGAAAGACGGCGGGCGATGACCGTGCGCGCCGTGGCATTTTCATCCACGACAAGGATGCGCCGCCGCCGCTGAACGGGGCGAGAGCCTTCATCCCTCTGGTTCCACACGCTATCGTGCGGCTTGCGTCTGAAAATCTGCATGGCATCCCACCTCTTGCCTACGCGAAGGATAGGAAAGGCCCGCAAAGAAATGGTTAACGCGAGCGGCGCGGAATCGGTCAGGCCAGGGCCGGCATATAGGCCCGCATGAAGATGTTGACGGCGAAATCGGCGTCGGCGGCAATCATGTCCGGCGTCGCTTCGATGATCTGACCTACCAGCAGTTTCTGATGGCAACCGGATGTGATGAGCGCGGTGATGACGCGCGCGGCGGTTTCCGGATCGGCCTTGCGCAATTGCCCTCTCTCCATCGCGCCGGACAGGAAATCGGCGAGCAAGGTGCGCGTCTGGACCGGGCCGCGCCGGTAGAAGATCTTGCCCATTTCGCTGAAACGTCCGGCCTCCGCCGTGACCAGCCGGTGGAGCGCGACCGCTTCGGCAGAGGTGATCTTTTCCAGCAGGCTGACGCACACGCGGTTCAGCGTCGTGACCAGATCGCCGCAGGGATCCAGGATCTGGGACAGGTGCGCGCGATAGGCGGTGGTCTTCTGCTCCAGAACGGAAGCGAACAGTTCCTCCTTCGAAGGAAAATGATTCCAGAGAGTGCCTTTCGATCCCCCCAGGGTCGCGGCGATCCCCGACATGGTGGTGCCCGCATAGCCGTTTTCCAGAAAGGATCGCGCCGCCACCTCCAGAATGGCATCGCGCCGGTCGCGGCGGCGCGCCTCCCGGCGGGAGAGAATAGAGGATGCCAGGCAATTCGTCATAACCGTACCATATAGTATGATATTTTCGTTGACAAGCTCAGGCGGTGAGGGCAATGGCGCTTTTCATACTAGGTGGTACGGTTGATATGCCCATGAGTCGTCGTCCTTTTCCGGTTCGTGGCATGGCGGCCACGGCTGTCCTGATGGCATTGTCTGCCTGTGCGGCGGTGCCCGATCTCGGCAAAAAACCGGAAATTCGCGCGGCCCAAAGCGTGGCCGCCACGCGCAGCCTGTCAGCCGATGCGCGGGCCTGGCCCGGCGAGGGATGGTGGACCGCCTATGGCGATCCGCAACTCACCGCCCTGATCGAGGAAGGGCTGCGTAACGCGCCCGACATGGCAGTTGCCGCCGCCCGGTTCCGGCAGGCGCAGGCCATGGCGCAGCAGGCCGGAGCGCCGCTGCTGCCTTCGGTCGATCTGGATGCCAAGGCGGGCGCGACCAAGCAAAGCTACAATATGGGCATGCCCAAGGAATTCGTGCCGAAGGGCTGGCTGGGCACGGGGCAGGTCGCGCTGAACTTCGGGCTGGACCTCGATCTGTGGGGCAAGAACCGCGCGGCGCTGGCGGCAGCGACTTCGGAGGCGCGCGCCGCGGAAATCGAAGCGCAGCAGGCCCGGCTGGCGCTGACGACGGGAATCGCGGACGCCTATGCCGATCTGGCCCGGCTCTATGACGAGGCGGATATCCAGCAGCGGGCGCTCGACATCCGGCTGGCGAGCCAGAAGCTGGTGTCCGACAGGATGACGAACGGCCTTGAGACGCGCGGCAGCGCGCGGCAGGCCGACGCCACCGTCTCCTCCGCCAAAGCGCAATTGGCGGCGGCGAACATGGCGATCGAACTGCGTCAGCATCAGATCGCCGCGCTGATCGGCGCGGGGCCGGATCGCGGTCTGGACATCGCCCGCCCGCAGGTGGGAGCGTTGGAGCCGCTGGGCCTTCCGGCCGATGTGACAACCGAGCTGGTGGCGCGCCGTCCGGACATCGCCGCCGCGCTCGCCCGGACGGAAGCCGCCGCCAAGCGGATCAAGGTGGCGCGGGCGGACTTCTTCCCGGCGCTTCGGCTCTCCGCACTGATCGGGGTGCAATCGCTGGGCTACGACATGATGTTCGGCCAGTCGTCGAGCGGAGCCCTGGTGCCTGCTGGCAAGGCCAAGCCCTTCACGGACACGCTGTTCAAGAAGGATTCGCTGTTCGGCAATGTCGGTCCGGCGATCAGCCTGCCGATCTTTCGGGGCGGCGCGTTGCAGGGCCAGTATCGCGGCGCGCGCGGCGCCTATGACGAAGCGGTCGCCAATTATGACCGGACCGTGCTGACCGCCTATCAGGAGGTCGCCGACGCCGTGACCGGCCGCAGGACGCTGGACCAGCGGCTCACCGATGCGCGCGCCGCGCTCGCTGCGTCGGAAGAAGCCTATGCCATCGCCCAGAAACGCTACAGGGGCGGCCTTTCCACCTATCTCGACGTTTTGAATGTCGAGGATCAACTGCTCTCCGCGCGCCAGTCCGTCGCGGAACTGGAAGCGAGCGCCTTCTCGCTCGACATCTCTCTCATTCGCGCGCTGGGCGGCGGGTTTGCCGCCAGCGACATCATCGCCAAGGATCGACCCAATGGCTGACGCCACTCAGGAATTCACCGCCGGGACGGAACAGGAGTCCGGCGCCGCCAAGGACGAACGGATGGCGACGCGCCGGAAATGGCTGCTCCGCCTGCTGATCGCCGTGCTGGTGCTGGGCGCGCTTTACGGCCTTTGGTATGTGCTGGTCGGGCGCAATCATGTCGGCACCGACAATGCCTATGTGAATGCGGAGATCGCGCAGGTCACGCCGCTCCTGTCCGCGCAGGTGATCGAGGTGGGCGTCACCGACACGCAGGCGGTGAAGAAGGGCGACATCCTGGTCAAGCTCGATCCCACCAATGCGCGCATCGCGGTGGAGCAGGCGCAGGCGGACCTTGCCGAGGCGCGCCGCCGCTTCCGGCAGACCACGGCCACCAGCGGCGCGCTGTCCGCGCAGGTGACGGCGCGGGGCGCCGACATCGCGCAGGCGCAGGCGCAGCTTGCCACGGCACAGGCGGACTTCGAAAAGGCGCGCGTCGATCTGCAGCGGCGCGAGGCGCTGGCTCCCGATGGCGCGGTGTCGGGCGACGAACTGACCAGCGCGCGCAAAAGTTATGCGGCGGCCAAAGCGGCCCTCGACCTGGCGCGCGCGGGCGTGGCGCAGGCGCAGGCAACCCGCGTGGCGGCCGCTGGCCAACTCGCCGCAAACGACGCGCTGGTCCGGGGATCGACCGAGGATACCGATCCCGCCGTGCTCGCCGCCAAGGCGAAGCTCGACAATGCGCAGTTGGACCTTGAGCGGACCGTCATCCGCGCACCCATCGACGGCGTCATCAGCAAGCGGCAGGTGCAGGTCGGCCAGCGCGTGACGCAGGGCAGCCCGATCATGAGCATCGTCCCGATCTCGCAGGTCTATGTGGACGCCAATTTCAAGGAACGGCAATTGCGCCGGGTCAAGGTGGGCATGCCCGCCGAGGTCACGTCCGATCTTTATGGCGGCGATGTCGTCTATCATGGCCGCGTCATCGGTTTCGCGGGCGGCACCGGATCGTCCATGTCGCTGATTCCGGCGCAGAATGCGACGGGCAACTGGATCAAGGTGGTTCAGCGCGTGCCGATCCGCATCGCGCTCGATCCCAAGGAACTGGCCGAGCATCCGTTGCGTGTGGGGCTGTCGATGGAAGTCGACGTGAACGTCTCGGGCAACTGAGGAGAAAGCCGGTGGGCGGCTCCGAAAACACATTCTCGCTTCTGTCGCCCCGGCAACGGCTGCTCGCCGGTCTGGTGCTGGCGATGAGCAATTTCATGGTCGTGCTCGACCTCACCATCGCCAATGTGTCGGTGCCGCATATCGCAGGCAATCTTGGCATCACGCCCGATCAGGGGACGTGGATCATCACCTCCTATGCGGTGGCGGAGGCGATCTGCGTGCCGCTGACCGGCTGGCTGGCGCAGCGTTTCGGCGTGGTGCGCGTGTTCACCGCGGCGATGATCGGCTTCGGCTTTTTCTCGCTGCTGTGCGGCCTGTCGATGACATTGGGCATGATCGTCGCCTGCCGCATCGGGCAGGGATTGTGCGGCGGCCCGATCATGCCGATGTCGCAGACGTTGCTGATGCGGATATTCCCGCCCGAACAGCGCGGCAAGATGATGGGGCTGTGGGCCATGACCACGCTGCTGGGCCCCGCCATGGGGCCGATCATCGGCGGCTATATCAGCGACAATTGGAGCTGGCACTGGATCTTCTTCATCAACCTGCCGATCGCTTTCGTCTGCGTCCTGGCGGCGACCGCGCTGATGACTCCGGTGGAAACCGAAACGAAGAAGCTGCCGATCGACTTTGCCGGGCTGGTGTTGCTGGTCTTCTGGATCGGCTGTCTCCAGATCATGCTGGACATCGGCCGGGATCATGACTGGTTCGCCGATCCGCTGATCGTCTTTCTGGCGATTCTGGCGGGCATCGGTTTCCTGGTGTTCATCATATGGGAGTTGACGGAGGAGCATCCGATCGTCGACCTGCGCGTGTTCCGCCATGTCGGCTTTTCGTCCGGCGTGTTCACGCTGGCATTATGCTTCGGCGCCTATTTCGCCAGCATCGTGATCGTGCCGCAATGGTTGCAGCTTTCCATGGGCTATACCGCCTCATGGGCGGGCTTCGTCACGGCTTTCACCGCGATGACCGCGCTGATCGCCGCGCCCTTCGCCGCGCGGTGGATGTCGCAAGTGGATGTGCGGATATTGATGTCCATCGCGGTGGCGTGGATGGGCGTCATGTCCTTCTGGCGCGCGCACTGGACCAGCGGGGCGGATTTCTGGACCTTGTCCTATCCGCAGATATTCCAGGGTTTCGCCATGCCCTTCTTCATGATCCCGCTGACGACGCTGACGCTGAGTTCCGTGCTTCCGTCCGAGACTGCGTCGGCGGCAGGGATGCAGAATTTCCTGCGGACCATGGCGACGGCCATCTCCACCTCCATCGTGCTGACCGCATGGGGCGACGGGCAGCGCGTGTCGCGCAACGAGATGGCGTCGGTGCTCCAGGCAGGCGACACGCAGGCGCAGCTATCCGCCAGCGGCATGTCCACGGAGCAGATCCGGCAATTCATCTCCGGTCTCGTCGATCAGGAAGCGACGGTCATCGCGATGGATTATGTGTTCTTCATCAGCATGATATTGCTGTTCGTGGCCGCCGCGATGGTGTGGCTGGCGCCCAAGCCCACCGGGCAGGTGGACACGTCGGCGGCGCACTGACCGGCGGGCAGGATCAGGCGGCCGCCTTGCCCATGTGGCGGGCGGTTTCGATGAATTCCCCGACGCTCACCGTTTCGGCCCGGCGTTGCGGATCGATGCCGGCAGCCTCCAACGCTTCCAGCGCGCCCGGCAATCCTTTGAGGCTCTGGCGCAGCATCTTGCGGCGTTGGCCGAAGGCGGCGGCGGTCAGGCGTTCGAGATGCTTGAACTGCACCCTTTCCGGCGCGGGCTTTGGCGTGATGTGAACGACCGCCGACATGACCTTGGGCGGTGGGGTGAAGGCGCTGCGGTGCACTTTCATCGCGATGCGCGCGTCCGATCGCCACTGCGCCAGCACCGCGAGACGGCCATAATGATCGCCGCCGGGCCTGGCGACGATGCGTTCGGCCACTTCCATCTGGAACATCAGCGTCAGGGACGACCACCAGGGCAGCGGATTCCAGTCCGCCGACAGCCATCCCACCAGCAGAGCCGTGCCGACATTATAGGGCAGGTTGGCGACGATATGCGCGCCGTCGCCTGCTTCGGCGCGGGCATCGACCTTCATGGCGTCGCCGCAGATCACCCGAAGCTGGCCGGGGAAAGCCGCCTCCAGTTCGGCAAGGGCGGGCAGGCAGCGCCTGTCCCGCTCGACCGCGATCAGTTGCCCGCCCGCCCGCAATATGGCGCGGGTGAGGCCGCCGGGACCGGGGCCGACTTCGAAAACCGGTTCGCCTTTCAGCGGGCCGGGAATGGCGGCGATACGGTCCAGAAGCTGCTCGTCCAGCAGGAAATTCTGGCCCAGCGCCTTGCTGGCCTGAAGTCCGTGCGCGGCGATGACGTCGCGCAGCGGCGGCAGGGACGGACGAAGCTCAGCCGTCATGGGCGATGCGGGCGCGGGCGGCTTCTGCGGCCATTTTGAGCGCGGCCATCATCGCGCCGGGATTGGCGCTGTCCTTGCCCGCGATACCGAAAGCAGTGCCGTGATCGGGCGAGGTGCGGACGATGGGCAGGCCCAAGGTCATGTTCACCCCATCGTCGAAATGCAGCGTCTTGAGGGGGATCAGCGCCTGATCGTGATACATGCAAAGCGCCGCGTCATAGGTTTCTCGCGCGCGCGAATGGAACAGGCCGTCGGCGGCGAAGGGGCCTTTGATGTCCAATCCTTCGTCCCGCAGCGATTCGACGGCAGGCGCGATGATCTCGATCTCCTCGCGGCCCAGCGCGCCGCCTTCCCCCGCATGGGGATTGAGGCCCGCGACGATAAGGCGCGGGCGGGCGATGCCGAAATTGCGTTGCAGTCCCTTGGCCGTGGTCAGCGCGCGGGCGCGGATGAGGTCGACGGTGAGGGTGGCGGGCACCTCCGCCAGAGGGATGTGGATGGTGACGGGGACGACCTTGAGCGAAGGACCGGCCAGCATCATGACGGCATTATGCGGAGCCACGCCGCAGCGTTCGGCGACGAATTCGGTCTGCCCCGGATGGGCGAAGCCGACGCCGTAAAGCTGTTCCTTGCACACCGGCGCGGTGACGATCCCCGCCGCGGAACCCGTGCGGGCGAGGCCGACGGCAACTTCCAGCGCCTGAAGCGCGGTGCGGGCGCCGTCGATGCTGGGCGTGCCCGGAACGATTTCCCCCGCTTCGGCGACCTGAAGGCAAGGGAGCGCGGAGCCAAAGGCTTCGGCGGCTTCCTCCGGCGTGCTGATGGCCGCGATGGGGCCGAGCCACACCGCGCGCAGGGATGCGGCGTCGCCCACCGCGAAAAAGGGCGGCAGGCCGCGCGCTTCGCGCATGACCCAGCTCTTGGCGACGATTTCCGGCCCGATCCCCGCCGGATCGCCGAGCGAGACGGCGAAAGGCGGGAGGGCGGCGGGATCAGTTATATTCGATAATGGCATCGCGTCGCAGGTCGCGCAGATAGATGCGCGCGCGCTTGTTGACCCGCTCCTCTTCCATCTGCGCCATGATCTGATCGGCGTTGGGCGCGCTGCTGGCGTTGGCGTCGTCGCGGCCGCACAGGATCAGGACGCGCACGCCGTCCGTGATGGAACCGAAAGGCGGGGTGGCCTCGCCGATCTGGAGGCCGAGCAGGATTTCCTGCAACTGCGGCGGCAGGTCGCGCACCTTCACATTGTCGTTGTCGATGACATCCGCGCCGATCTTCGCGCCCAGCTCATTGGCCTGGCCGCAACCCTTGATCTCCTTGACGGCGGCGGCGAAGGTCGCGGCCTTCTGGCTCGCCTGCTCCTTCGTCGTGCCCGCGGGGAAGGAGACGGACAATTGTTTCAGGCTGAGCAGCGAATCGCGCGGATCGGCGGTCAGCACCTTGCGCTTGTCCATCACATAAAGGATCGACACGCCGCCCGGCACCTCGATCGGACCGGCAAGCTGGCCGACCTGCATTTCATTGGCCGCCTGCGCCAGCGCGTCGGGAAGCTGCCCCGGACGGACCCAGCCCAGATCGCCGCCGACCGCCGCCGTGGAGGCTTCGGAAAACTGGCGGGCATAGGCCTGGAAGCTGCCGCCCTGCTTGATCTGTTCGATGATGTTGCGGGCGTTGGCCTCGATCTGCGCCATGTTCTCGGGCGTGGACGACAGGTAGATTTCCCCAATCCGGAATTCGTCGCTGCCCTTCGCGGCGTTCAGGCGGTCGACAACCGCCTTCACCTCTTCCTCACTCACATTGACGAAGGGCTGGATGTTGCGGCGGAGCAGGCGGCTCCACGCCATTTCGCCTTCGATCTGACGCTTGATGCTGGCGGCGGAGCTGCCCTGCGCGCGCAGATACTGGTCGAACTGCGCGGGGGACTGGCGGAAATTGGCCGCGACCCGTTGATAGCTTTCGTCGATCTCCTCCTTCGGCACGCGGATGTCGTTGGCGGCGGCTTCCTGGATCTGGAGCGTCTCGTCGATCAGGTTGCGAAGCACCTGAACGCGCAGCCTTTCCTTCTCCTCGTCCGCCACCTTGCCGCCATTGGCCGCGATGATGAGCGCGAGGCGCTGGTCCACATCCGTCCCGGTGATGATGCGGCCGTTGACGATCGCCGTCGCCTTGCGGACGTTGGGATCGCTCTTGCCGAAGACGGTCACGTCCTGCGGCAGGTTGAGCTGCTGCGACGCGACCGCGTCGTCATCGCCTACCGTCTGCGCCGACGCTCCCGTCAGTCCCGACGCCAGCACGGCGGCGGACAGCAAAAGGGCGCGCGCGCCGAAGCCAAGGGGCCGCGACATGCGGTTCGACAGGGAAGGGACAGGCTGCATCGTCGACAAAACTCTCCATACGGTCCGGCGCGTCATGCGCGGGTCCGCCTTAACCCGTGCTGAGCGATGGCGGGAACGCCGACCCTTATATGCCAATATTGCGAAAAGCCAGACGCAGTTGGAAGGCGTTGCCCTTTCGCGCGTCGCCGGTCGTCTGATAATCGCGCCGCCAGGTGAGGCCCAGCGTCAGGCAATCGTCCTCATAGGCGATGCCGAGGCGATTGCGGACAGGCTCATAACCGTCGGCGATGCTGAGCGGGTCTTCCTTGGCGTCGGTCAGGTCGATCACGGTCGATCCGAACACGGACCAGAATTTGGCGAACTGGACGCGCGCGCCCAGACGCAATTCCTCGCGGTCACGCAGGTCTTCCAGACTCGCGTCGATGTCGCGGTTCAGCCGCAGATAGCCCAGCATGACATAGGTTTTCCGGCTGCCGACGGTCGCGTCGATCTCGTTGCGGCGGATGGCCAGATTGTCCTTGTCCAGCCGGAAGCGGTGGGTGAGGCTGATGAAATCCTTGAAGCGGACGGTCGTGCGCCCGACGATGTCGGATGTGCGGTCCGACAGGCCCGTGCCGTCCGGCAATATGCTTTCCCGGCTGTTGAGGCGGTAGCTCTGGCCGACGACGCTTTCCAGCGAGAAATCGGGCAGCGCCAGGCTGTATTCCAGGCCATAGGTGATGCGGGTCGAATCCTCGAAACGGTCATAGCCCGCGAAACGGTTGAGCGCGAAGAGGTTGCTGTCTTCCAGATCGACGGCGCGGGCGTCTTCATTGGGGACGGACAGATTCGCCAGGTGCGGCGCGGCGACGACCTGGATGCGCGGCGTGATCCGCTGCACTCCGCCGAACGCCTCGCCGATGAAGGGCCAGCGCACGTCGATGGCGGCCGCCGCGATGCCGCGCGCCTGCCAGCCCGGATTGCCGCGATAGCTTTCCACGCTGGTCAGCAGATTGTCGCTGCTGTGATAGACGTCGCCGCGCAGATAGGTGGTGAAGCTCACCTCCTGCCCCATGCCGGTCAGCTTGCGCAGATTCCACTCGAAGGCGGCGAAGGCGCGCTGCGTGTCCTGCCCATGGGTGCGCGTGATGGCCAGCGTGTTCGCCTGAAGCTGGATGCGCCCGCCCAGCAGCGGATCGGCCATCCGCAGGCGATAATCCATGACCGGCAGCGCGATCGGCGTCTGCCCCTGCGGATCGCCCGCGCGCAGGGTCTGCACGGCCCAGCCTGCCAGCGAGAAATAGCTGTTGGTCCCGATCCGCTGCACGCCCAGGGTCGAACGCAGCCGGTCGTCCCGGCTGATGTCGTAACGGCGCAGGAAGGTGCGGTCGGTCGTCACCCGGATGGAGCCGTTGACGCTCCATTCCGGAGTAAGCTGCAACCCGCCGCTGGCGTCCAGATAACCGCGGAAATCCCGTTCCGAACTGCTGGTGCTCGTCCCGCCGCCCGGTAGCGTTTCGCCGATGCCGACGCGCCAGCCATGGGTGACATAGCCGGTGATCTGATAGGCGCCCCGGTCCCACAGATGGCGGAAGGTCGTTTCCACCATGGGCAGCGTGTCGGAATAGACATGCGGCGTGACGGTCAGGTCGCGATTGGGCGCGAGCTTGAAATAATAAGGCAGCGCGACTTCCAGGCCGTTGACCCGGTCATAGCGGATATTGGGCACCAGCAGGCCGGTGCCGCCATTGTCCCCCACGGGATGCGAAAAGCCGGGCAGCGGGATGACCGGCAGGCCGAATATCTCCACCGTCGCGCGATTATATTTCACCCGCTGCTTGACCGGATCGTAGACGACCTTGACGGCGTTGATCTGCCAGGTCGGATTTTTCGGGCAGCCTTCGCTGTCTTCCACCGAACAGCCGGTATAGGCCGCCTTGTGCAGCGTGTAGACGCCGTTGACCCGCTCGCCGTTGCGCGCCGCCAGCCGGCCTCCCGATTCCAGCACCAGCAGCATATTGTCGACCGCGCCATCCTTCAGCGTGTCGGTCACGTCGAAGCGGTCGCCATAGGCGACATTGCCTTCCGGGTCGGTGACGGAGACATTGCCCTGCGCCACCACCTGGCCTGTGTTGCGGTTCCATACCACTTTTTCCGCGCGCAGCCGGTTGCCTTCGCGCAGAAGCTGCACATTGCCGCTGGCGGTCACGATTTCCGTGTCGCTGTCATAGACCAGCGTGTCGGCGGCGAAGCCGATCTGGTCGTCCGTTTCCGGCACCGGCGCGTCGGGCGCGCTGACCGGCGTCTGCGGTTCATTCAGTTGCTGCGCCACGGCCTGCGTGGACAGGACCAGCATGGGCAGCGCGGCGCCGGTGAGCAGGGCAGAGCGGAAAAAGGAAGAGGAAAGGGGTGTTTGCAAAGGATTGTGCCTTTTCGGGGGCGCTTCTTTGCCACCGCCTATCGCATTGCTTGGCGCGCGCCGCAATCGGTCGTGGCGGCTCTTTTGCTCTAAAATCGGTCGAACGGCCTTTGCCAGACGAAGAAAGCCGCCTATCTGGCAGGCATGGGCCCGCGCAGGCCGCGTAAGATGAAGAAAAGGTTCCAGGATGGATATTGCATTCAGCCCCTCCCGCCCCGACGCCGATACGCTGGTGTTCGCCGTATCGAAGGGCGCCGTCGAAACATTGCCGCTGACGGCATCGCCGACATTGACCGCTGGCGCTGCGGCCGCGCGCTTCACCGGCGAGCCGGGAACCAGCTTCGAGAGTTTTGCCGAGGAGGGCGGCAAGGTGCTGCGCATCCTCCTGCTGGGCATCGGCGCGGGGAGCGAGGCCGATCTGGAGCGGGCGGGCGGTGCGTTGACCGCGAAGCTGGCGACCAGTGGCGCGGTCCACGCCGCCGTCGAATTTCCGGGCGGGGCTTCGGGCAAGGACGCGGCGCGGCTGGGCTTCGGAGTGCTCTTGCGCGGCTGGCGGATCGAAACCTATCGCACGCGCCAGCCGGAAAAGGCGAAGCCCACGCTCCAGACCGTCACGGTCGTTTCCGCCGACGCCGGACCGGAGTGGGAGAGGCTGTCCGCCGTCGCGGCGGGCATCGCCTTCACCCGCGAGCTGGTGTCCGAACCGGCGAATATCCTCTACCCTGAGAGCTTTGTCGAACGCTGCCAGCATCTCAAGGAACTGGGCGTCAAGATCACCGTGCTGGACAAGGCGGCGATGACGGAACTCGGCATGGGCGCGCTGCTGGGCGTGGCGCAGGGCTCCGTGCGCGAACCGCGCTTGCTGGCGCTGGAATGGGACGGCACGGGCGGCGCGCAGAAGAAGCCCGTCGTCTTCGTCGGCAAGGGCGTGACTTTCGACACTGGCGGCATCTCTCTGAAACCCGGTCCCGGCATGGAGGACATGAAGTGGGACATGGGCGGCGCGGGCGCGGTCGCGGGCGCGATCAAGGCGCTGGCCGGACGCAAGGCGAAGGCGCGGGTCGTCGGCATTTGCGGCCTTGTCGAAAATATGCCGGACGGCGCGGCGCAGCGGCCCGGCGATATCGTGACGTCCATGTCCGGCCAGACCATAGAGGTGCTCAACACCGATGCCGAAGGGCGGCTGGTGCTGTGCGACGCGGTGACATGGGCGCAGAAGACCTACGAGCCGGAAATACTGGTCGACCTCGCGACGCTGACCGGCGCGATGATCGTGTCGCTGGGCAGCGAATATGCGGGGATCTTCTCCAATGACGACGGCCTTGCCGACGATCTGATCGCGGCGGGCAAGACGGCGGGCGACCTGCTGTGGCGCTTCCCGCTGTCGGACGCCTATAACAAGCTGATCGACAGTCCCATCGCCGACATGAAGAATATCGGGCCGCGCTTTGCCGGGTCGATCACGGCGGCGCAGTTCATCAAGCGGTTCGTCGACGATGGCGTCAAATGGGCGCATCTCGACATTGCCGGCATGGTGTGGGCCGACAAGCCCGGCCCGGTGTGGGACAAGGGCGCGACCGGCTATGGCGTGCGTCTGATCGACCGTTTCGTGGCGGACAAGTTCGAAGGCTGATGCAGGTCGATTTCTACCAGCTCAGCCGCGACCCCGTGGAACAGGTGCTGCCCGTCATCGCGGCGCGTGTGCTGGGCCTGGGGGAGCGGCTGCTGGTAGTCGCCGCCGAGCCGGACAAGCTGGCGAAGATTTCCGCCGGGCTTTGGAGCGGGCCGCCCGACAGCTTCCTCGCCCATGGCCGCGCCGGGGAAGGGCGGGAGGACATCCAGCCCATCCTGCTGTCCCAGTCTTGCGCGGCGGACAATGGCGCGCGTCACGTCGCGCTGGCCGATGGCCGGTGGCGGGACGAGGCGCTGGGGTTCGAGCGCGCCTTTCACTTCTTCGACGCCGACACGATAGAGGCAGCGCGGGAAAGCTGGCGGACGCTGGCGAAGCGGGAAGGGGTGGAGCCCCGCTTCTGGCGGCAGGACGGGCGCAAATGGGTCCGCATGGCCTGATCCGCGACCTGCACACGCCTCTTGCAGCGGAAAGCCGCCCGGTCTAAAGGGCGCGCGATCTTATCCCAACAATTCGGAGTTTTCGGGTCTCATGACCGTCACGCGCACCTTTTCGATCATCAAGCCCGATGCGACGCGTCGCAACCTGACGGGCGCCGTCACCAAGAAGCTGGAGGAAGCGGGCCTGCGCGTCGTCGCCTCCAGGCGTATCCGCATGACCCGCGAGCAGGCCGAAGGCTTCTACGCGGTGCACAAGGAACGCCCCTTCTTCGCCGATCTGGTCGCTTTCATGATCTCCGGCCCGGTCGTCGTGCAGGTGCTGGAAGGCGAAGACGCCGTAAAGCGCAACCGCGACATCATGGGCGCCACCAATCCCGCCAATGCCGACGAAGGCACCATCCGCAAGGAATATGCCGAATCGATCGAAGCCAATTCGGTCCACGGTTCGGACAGCGAGGAAAATGCCGCGATCGAGATCGCCTATTTCTTCAAGCCGGAAGAAATCGTCGGCTGATTACCGCGAAATGTTAAAGCAAAAAGGGCCGGGGCAATATGCCTTCCGGCCCTTTTTTGATGTCGGCTTCTGGTCAAAACCCGCCATTGGTCCGCGCAAAAAGATTCATTCCCCCTTTTGACAGCAAGCGGCGGGAAGCGTGGCGTTTCGCATTGGCCTATCCCATATGCATGAACCAGATGACTCATCCCCGACCCGCCGCATCGACGATGCCCGACCCTGAAGCCTGCTGGGATGCCTTCGTGCGTCGCGACCGGGCGATGGACGGCCGCTTCGTCGGGGCGGTCCTGTCCACCGGCATCTATTGCAAGCCAAGCTGCCCCGCGCGGCGGCCGCGGCGGGAGAATATGCTTTTCTTCCCCGATCCGGCGGTGGCGCGGGCGGCGGGATTCCGGGCCTGCCTGCGCTGCCGCCCCGATGAGGTCGGGCGCGACCGGCTGGCGGTGGAGGCGGCCAAGGCGCTGATCGCCGGGGCGGAAATGCCGCCATCGCTGGAGGAAGTGGCCGCCCATGCAGGCTATGCCCCGCATCATTTCCACCGGCTGTTCAAGCGGGAGACGGGTATGACCCCCGCCGCCTATGCCCGCGCCCTGCGCGCCGAGCGGCTGAAGGCGGCGCTGGGAGAGGAGAAGAGCGTGACTCAAGCGATCTACGAAGCGGGCTACAACGCCCCCAGCCGCGCCTATGCCGATGCGGAGCGTCATCTGGGCATGACGCCCAGCGCGTGGAAAGACGGCGGCAGGGGTGTCGAGATTCGCCATGCCCTCATCCCCACTAGCCTCGGAACCGCGCTGGTCGCCGCCACGGAAAAAGGCCTGTGCCGCATCAGCTTCGACGAGGATGAAGCCGAGCTGCGCCGCCGCTTTCCCCATGCGAGGATATTGCCCGCCGACGCCCGCCTTGACGCGCTGGCGAAGCAGGTCGCGGCGCTGGTCGACGATCCGGCGGCGGGCGCCGATCTGCCCGTCGATGTGAACGGCACCGCATTCCAGCAGGCGATCTGGGCGGCCCTTCGCGCTATCCCGCCCGGTGAGACGCGCAGCTATGGCGAGATCGCGGCGTCCATCGGCAAGCCCGGCGCGGTGCGCGCGGCGGGGACGGCCTGCGGCGACAATGGCCTGGCCGTGCTGATCCCCTGCCACCGCGTCCTGCGGAGCGACGGGAACATGGGCGGCTATGCCTATGGGCTGGAGCGCAAGCGTGCGCTGCTGGAGCGGGAAAAGAAGAGCTGACGGATCGATCTGCCCTTTCCTTCCCATGAGCCATGCCCCACCAATGGAAGCGTGATTCGGCGCCGATGGAGGGGGAGGCGTGGATATGCGGACATTTCGGGGAATTTTGCTGCTTCTGGCCGCGCTGTTGCTTTTCACGCCGGGCGCTGCGCAGGCGGAATGGCTCCAGGCGAAAAGCCGCCATTTTACCATCTACAGCGAAAGCAGCAGGCAAAAGCTCCAGGATTTCGCGGAAAAACTCGAAAAATTCGATTTTCTGCTGCGTCATGTGACGGGCGTGGACAATCCGGAGGCTGGCAGTCCGGTCCATGTCTATCTGCTGGCCAATGACGGCAAGGTGAAGGCGCTGGCCCGCAATCGCAATGCAGACGGTTTCTATACCACCTCGGACCATTTCGCCTATGCCGTGTTGGCGCGCGGGGAAAAGAACGGAAAGTTCGATTTCGGGGCGCAGGACATCCTGTTCCACGAATATACCCATCATTTCATGTTGCATCATTTCCCGGCGGCCTATCCCGCCTGGTATGTGGAGGGATTTGCCGAATTCTTCTCCACCGTACAGTTTCCGCGCGACGGTTCCATCGAATTCGGCCACATCCCCATGGCGCGCGCGCCGGGGCTGGTGCTGGGTTCGATCTATCCCCTGAAACAGCTTTTCGCGCGGGGCGCGGAAGGGCTGAGCCTCGCCGACGGTGACCGCTATTATGGCACGGCCTGGCTGCTGACCCATTATTTCCAATATCATGCCAGCCGCAGGCAGGAGTTCCTCCATTATCTGAACGATCTGGCGAAGGGCGTGCCAGACATGAAACCGGACAGCTATTTCACGGGCGGGCTGGAAGGACTGGAAAAGGATTTACGCGCCTATATGGGGCAACGCCTCACCATATCGACCCTTCCGCCCAGGATCGCGACGACCGGCGACATCGCGATCGGTCCGCTCGATCCCGCGCAGGGTGCGCTGGTGGAGAATGAACTGCGGTTGATGGGCGATCCCAAGACGGACGAACTGCCTGCCCTCATCGCGTCCATTCGGGGAACCGCCGCTAAATTCCCTTCCAGCGGCTACGCCCTTGCGCTGCTGGCGGAAGCGGAACGGCAGGCGAAAGAGCAGGATGCCGCCCTCGCGGACGTGGACCGCGCCCTTGCTTTTTCTCCCCAATCGGCGCGCGCTTTGGTTACGCGCGCGCGAATCCTGCTGGAGCGCGCGCAGGAAAGCGGCAAGGACGAGGATTGGACCGCGGCGCGCGCCGCCATTATCGAGGCCAATCGCGCGGATACGGAAGATCCCGTGCCGCTCGTCCTGTTTCACCGATATTATGAGAGACGTGGCGATCCGATACCGCAGGTGGCCTATGACGGCCTTCAGAAGGCCTATAGCCTGCTGCCCCAAAATCCTGAATATCGGCTGGTCCTTGTCCTGGCCCTTGCCGACAGGGGGGACTATGCCGAAGCATCCCGTCTGCTCGATCCGCTGGCCTATTCGCCCCATATTTCGGAATGGCGTGACATGGCGCTGAGGCTCAAAGCGAAATATGATGCGGCGGCGAAGGAGGCCGCTCCCGCAACCGCGCCATGACGGCGGCGCGCTCCGGGATGGTCATGCGGCTCCAGCGCGCGATCTCCTCTAACGTGCGACCGCAGCCGGTGCAGACTCGTCTCGCCCCGTCCAGAATGCAGACCTTGATGCAGGGACTATCGATCACGGCTTCGCTCACATGAAGCTGTAAGGGTCGACATCCACCGCGACCCGCGTGCCCGATTTCCATGCGATGTTGCCCAGCCACTCGCGGATCGCGCCCTGCACGTCCACCTGTCGCGTCGCATGGACCAGCAGGCGGTGCCGGTGCCGCCCGCGCAGCACGGAAAGCGGCGCGGGCGCGGGGCCATAGACATGCATCCCCTCGATCGGCGGCGCGGACTTTCCGATCAGGCGGGCGACCTGCGCGGCTTCGTCCGCATCCTCGCTCGACACGATGATCGCGGCGAAGCGGCCGAAGGGCGGGGCGTTGGCGTGGCGGCGATTCTCCGTCTCCACCATGTAGAAACGCTCGGCATCGCCCGCGATCAGCGCCTTGATGACCTCCGCCTCCGGCATCCGCGTCTGGATGAAGACGCGCCCCGGCTTGGCCCCGCGTCCCGCGCGCCCCGCCACCTGCACGATCTGCTGGAAGGTCCGCTCCGACGCGCGCAGGTCGCCGCCCTCCAGCCCCAGATCGGCGTCGATCACGCCCACCAACGTCAGGTTCGGGAAATGATAGCCCTTGGTGACGAGCTGCGTGCCGATGATGATGTCGACCGCGCCCGCTTCCACCGACTTCACGAACTCGGCCACCTTGGCAGGCGACCAGAGCGTATCCGACGTCACGATGGCCGTCCGCGCCTGGGGCCAGAGCGCCTTCACCTCGTCGGCGATGCGTTCCACGCCGGGCCCGCAGGCGACGAGGCTGTCCTCTTCCTTGCACTCCGGGCAGAAGCGGGGGGAGGGGATCACATGCCCGCAATGATGGCAGGCCAACCGCCGCGTCAGCCGATGCTCGACCATCCACGCCGTGCAATTGGGGCACTGGAACCGATAGCCGCAATGACGGCACAAGGTCAGCGGCGCATAGCCCCGCCGGTTGAGGAAAAGCAGGCTCTGGTCGCCCTTCTCCATATTCTCGTCGATGGCGCGCACCAGCGGCGGCGCGATCCAGCGCCCGCGCTCCGGCGGATCGGTGAGCAGGTTGATGCCCTCGATCTCCGGCATCTCCGCCCCGCCATAGCGTCCCGGCAATTTGATCTCGCGATAGCGCCCCAGTTCCACCTGATGCCGTGTCTCGATGGCCGGGGTCGCGGAAGCCAGCACGACCGGGAATTTCTCCATGAGGCCGCGCATCACCGCCACGTCGCGGGCATGGTAATGGACGCCATCCTCCTGCTTGAAGCTCGCTTCATGCGCCTCGTCCACGACGATGAGGCCCAGGTTGGGATAGGGCAGGAACAGCGCCGACCGCGCGCCGACCACGACGCGCGCCTCGCCCGCCGCGATGGCGCGCCAGGCCCGCCGCCGCTCGCTCTGGCGCAGGCCGCTATGCCAGTTGACCGGCACCGTCCCGAACCGCTTTTCGAACCGCTCCAGAAATGGCTCGGTCAGCGCGATTTCCGGCAGCAGCACCAGCACCTGCCGCCCTTCGCGAATAGCGGCGGCGATGGCCTCGAAATAGACCTCCGTCTTGCCCGATCCGGTGACGCCATCCAGCAGGAAGGGCGCGAAGTCGCGCGCATGGACCGCCGCCACGAAACTGTCCGCCGCCGCCCGCTGCTCCTCCGACAGGGCAGGCGGCGCATGGTCGGGGTCCGGTTCGGGAAAGGGCGTATCCACGCTCACCTCCACCGCCTCGAACGCCCCGGCCTTGACGAGCCCACGGATCACCGCGTCGCTCACCCCGCCGATCATCGCCAGTTCGCGGATCAGCCCCTGTCGCTCCCCGATCCGCTCCATCGCCTGTGTGCGCTGCTCGGTCATGCGGTCGGGCAGATCGCCGGTCGCCCGATATTCGATCACCGTCCGCGCGCCCTCCAGCGCCGCCATCGACGCCAGCGTCATCCGCAGCACGGCGGCCGGCGGGGCGAGATAATAGTCCGCGGTCCACTCGATCAGCCGCCGCACCGTCTCCGGCACCGGCGGCGCATCGACCGTCGCGATCAGGTTGCGCAGGCGATTGTCCCCCACGCTCTCCACATCGGGAAAGGCGTCCTCGTCCCACACCACGCCGACGATCTGGCGCGGCCCCAGCGGCGCGACGACGATGCTGCCGGGCCTGGCGTTCATCCCGTGCGGCACCCGATAGTCGAGCGGCCCCAGGGCGGCATTCAGCAACAGGACACGGGCGCGCGAACTCATGGGGCTGTCCCTACCGCGCGAGGGCAGGGGACGCAAAGCCGCCGCGTCAGATTTTCCAGGCGAGCGTCAGCCACGGCACATGCGCCACCGCATCCGGGCGGCGGTCGCGGAAATTCTGCTGCCGCATATAGAGCAGTTGCACGTCCATCGCCTTGCTCACTGCATGGCGCAGGCCGACCTGATGCCGCATCGCCGCCAGCCCGCTCTTGTCCGAAGCCCGCGCGCGATCGAGGTGGAAGAACAACTCCACCGCGCCCACCACCGTCCAGCGCCCGTCGCGATCCACCGGCACGCTTGCCTGCACCCGCTGCCGCAGCCGCCAGCTTGCCCGGCCGGCATTGTCGAAGAAACGCTGCTCCAGCCGCGTGCGCGCCAGCCAGATGCCCTCGCTCAGCGTCACCTGCTGGAACAGGCGCATCTCCTCTTCCTTCCTCCCCTCCACATAAGCGATCCCGCCGCCGGCCAGCACGCCCCGCGCCACGCGATGATCCAGCGTCAGCCGGAAAAGTCCTTGCTCGTCGTCCGAACGGTCGCGCCGGAACCGCTGGCTCATGTCCAGCGTCACCATGTCCGCCTCGCTTGCCCTGACCGTCAGCGATTCGGTGATCCACGCCTGACTTTCCTCCGTCGTCGCGAAGACAGGCGGAGCAGCCATCAGGCCCAGCGCAAGAAGTGCGTCCGATAGGATGCGTGGACGCGGCGATGACGACATGGATCGGTCCTTTGGAAAGGTCCCGCCGCCATAATGTTACGCGGCTCTCCGGGCAAAGACTTTGGGCGCGCGACCATGGCGATTCCCGCGCTCAGCGGCTAAAGGGCGTGGCACGATTCGCCTTTCGCTGGAGCCTTCCCCATGAAATTCTTCGTCGACACCGCCGACACCGCCGAAATCCGCGAGCTTGCCGCCACCGGTCTGCTCGACGGCGTCACCACCAACCCTTCGCTGATCGCCAAGTCGGGCCGCAAGTTCCTTGAAGTGGTCGAAGAAATCTGCGGCATCGTCGATGGCCCCGTCTCCGCCGAAGTCGTCGCGCTCGACCATGAGACGATGATGAAGGAAGCCGCCATCCTGCGGAAGATCGCGGACAATGTCTGCATCAAGGTGCCGCTCACCATCGACGGCCTGAAAACCTGCAAGGCGCTCACCGACGATGGCTGCATGGTCAATGTGACGCTCTGCTTCTCCGCCAATCAGGCGCTGCTGGCGGCCAAGGCGGGCGCCTCCTTCATCTCGCCCTTTGTGGGCCGTCACGACGACAATGGCTTCGACGGCATGAAGCTGATCGAGGACATCCGCCTCATCTACGACAATTACAGCTTCGCGACGGAAATCCTGGTGGCCTCGGTCCGCCACCCGATCCATGTCCTTGAAAGCGCGAAGATCGGCGCGGACGTCATGACCGCCCCGCCTGCCGTCATCAAGGCGCTGTTCAACCATGTGCTGACCGACAAGGGCATCGCCGGTTTCCTCGCCGACTGGGAAAAGACCGGCCAGTCGCTGCTCTGAATCTTTCGGGGGGCTGGAAACATCTCCGGCCCCCGGTCATTCTCCCTGTGTAACAAGCGAGTGTAACAAGGGAGAGGAAAGCCATGTTCATCGCGGTCTACTGGTGGCGCGTCCACCCCGGCAAGGAAGACCAGTTCCGCGCGGCATGGCGCAGGGGCACCGACCTCATCCGCGAGAAATATGGCAGCTATGGCTCCCGCCTGCACCGCGATGCGGACGGGCGCTTCGTGGGCTATGCCGAATGGCCGGACGAGGAAACATGGCGCGCGGCCTTCGACCGGAAGATGGTCTATGACGACCCGGAAACCCGCGCCGCCTTCGTCGATGCCGTCGCCGAAGTGCCGCCCGACGCCGATCCCATCTTCACCATGACGGTCACGGACGACCTGTTGTTGCGCTCGCGCGGCTGACCGTCACCGCGCCCGCTTCTCCCCGAACCAGATGACATGCTGCGGCCCCTTGCCGTTGCTGCGCGCGCGGACGCGGACTTCATCGACGGCAAGGCCGCTCTGCGACAGGCGGCGCGTGAAGGCGGGGTCCGGCCCGGCCGACCAGACCGCCAGCACGCCGCCGGGCTTCAGCGCCGCGATGGCCGCCGCCAATCCCTGCGCCGAATAGAGCCGGTCATTCTCCGGGCGCACCAGCCCGTCCGGCCCATTGTCCACGTCCAGCAGGATCGCGTCATACCCGCCCTTCGCGGCGGCGATCACGTCCGCCACATCCTTCCCCACCAGTTCGACGCGCGGATCGTCCAGACATCCCGCCGCCAGCTCCGCCATCGGCCCGCGCGCCCATTCGATGATCTCGGGCACCAGTTCGGCGACGGTGATCCGCGCGCTCCCGTCCAGCGCGGCGAGCGCGGCGCGCAGGGTGAACCCCATGCCATAGCCGCCGATCAGGAAATGCGGCGACCTGCGCCCGCGCAGCCGCTCGCAGGTTATGTTGGCGAGCGCCTCCTCCGACCCGCTCATGCGGCTGCTCATCAATTCATTGCGGTCGAGCACGATCATGAAATCCCCGCCGCGCCGGTAAAGCGTCAGTTCCGTTCCGCCCGGCACGATGGCCGATCCGATCAATTCGCGTGGCTGCATGGGAATCCTTTGCTGGCGGGGTCGCTTCGCCTTCCCCCTATGGCATGTGGCCGCGCCGCTCCAGCCAAAGCTGCGACGAAGGGGTTTACGGTCCGCAAAGGCGGCGTCATAGCGGCCCGACCCTCCATGACCGGAAAGCGTCCCTGATCTTGCGATACTTCCTCGATACCGAGTTCAACGGCTTTGGCGGCGAGTTGATCAGCCTGGCGCTGGTTCCCGAATATGGCGATCAGGATTTCTATGTGTCGCTCCCGCTTCCGGACAGGATCCACTCATGGGTCCAGCGCAACGTCATCCCCTATCTCCGGTCCGTTCCGCCCGGCGTCGACCATGTGCTGAGCCGCGAAGAGGCCGCGCGGCATATCGAAGCCTATCTGGCGAACGATCCCGACCCGGTGATCGTGGCCGACTGGCCTGACGACCTCGGCTATTTCTGCCATCTTCTCGTGACGGGGCCGGGTGAGATGATCACCATCGACGGCCTGCGCCTGGAATTGCTCAACTGCGCGGGTTTCAGCTCCGCCGCGAACAGCCGGACGCCGCACAACGCCCTGCACGACGCGCGCGCGCTCAAGGATTTCTGTCTGGGTTCGGCTTATTGATCGGTTTGCGGACGGGGGAGGGTTCCCGATCTTTGTTCAAGCGGATTGCGTGGCTTGCAAATCCGATGTGGCGGCTAGGGGTGGTTAGCGAGCAGTCTGCTTAGACTCAGCCGTGCTCCTGCGAAGGCAGGAGCCCAGTTCCGCCGTCTGATCTGGGCTCCTGCCTTCGCAGGAGC
>JASGDV010000165.1:0-4686 GCA_049841255.1 Sphingobium sp. | reverse complement strand
TCCTTCGGGAAGCCATGCGCGCCGGTCGAGATCGCGGGAAAGGCGATCGAACGCAGGCCATGCTCCCGCGCCAGATGGAAAACGGAACGATAGCAGGACGCCAGCAGGCGCGCTTCGTCGCCATTCCCGCCCTGCCAGACCGGGCCCACCGTATGGATCACATGGCGGGCGGGCAGCCGGTATCCTCCGGTAAGGCGCGCTTCCCCGACCGGACATTCGCCCAGGGCGCGGCATTCGGCCTGCAGGTCCGGCCCCGCCGCGCGATGAATCGCGCCGTCGACGCCGCCTCCGCCGAGCAGCGAGCCGTTGGCCGCATTGACGATGGCGTCCACTTCGCAGCGGGTGATGTCGTCGGTCAGCACGCTCCAGCGCGCCCAGCCGACCATGTAGATGTGCATATTCTCCGACATCCGCCTGCTCCTTTGCCCGCCGGGGCGACAGTTTGACCGGCAAGAATGTCCGAATCACCTTGCCTTCCCGCCACCTTGTCATTATGGCGCGCCCTTCGCGATATTTAAGGAAGGACTGCCCGGCTAAAAAGGGCTGCCGTGGCCGTCCGCAATCGTCGCGCTGAAAAAGGAGACGAAAATGCCCAAGCTCAAGACCAAGAGCGGTGTGAAGAAGCGCTTCAAATTCACCGCTTCCGGCAAGGTCAAGCACGGCGTCGCTGGCAAGCGTCACCGCCTGATCTCGCACAACGCGAAATATATCCGCCAGAATCGCGGCACGTCGGTCATGTCCGATGCCGATGTGGCACATGTGCGCCTCTGGGCGCCCTACGGCCTGAAGTAAGGAGTAGAGGCACATGGCACGCGTAAAACGTGGCACGACCACCAAGGCGAAGCATAAGAGGATTCTCGATCAGGCGAAGGGCTATTATGGCCGTCGCAAGAACACGATCCGCATCGCCCGCCAGGCCGTAGAAAAGGCTGGCCAGTACGCTTATCGCGACCGCAAGGTGAAGAAGCGGACTTTCCGTGGCCTGTGGATCCAGCGCATCAACGCTGGCGTCCGCGCGGAAGGACTCACCTATTCGCAGTTCATGCACGGCCTGAAGCTGGCTGGCGTGGAGCTGGACCGCAAGGTGCTGGCCGACATCGCGATGCACGAAGGCGAGGCGTTCAGCGCCATCATCGCCCAGGCGAAGGCTGCGCTGCCCGCGGCCTGAACCGGACCGGTCGCAAGATCGTCCAAAGGGGCGCCGGGGCAGATGCTTCCGGCGCCCTTTTGGTTTTGGCAAGGTTGGCAGATTTCGGCCAGAAGGGCGTATACAGCATCCGTTCGGGCTGAGCTTGTCGAAGCCCTTCCCTTTTCTTCGTGGCGTTGTGTTTGAAGAAGAAGGGAAGCCCTTCGACAAGCTCAGGGCGAACGGGGGTGAGCGTCCGCAATCCACCCAAACCCGCCATTTCGCATTTGGAAAGGCCCAATCCCATGTCGCTTCATCTCTGGTGGCTTTATGTCACGGCGGTTTTCCTGATCTCGGCCACGCCGGGCCCGAACATGCTGCATGTGATGAGCCAGAGCATCGCTCATGGGCCGCGCCGCGCGCTGGCTACCATGGCGGGACTGATGAGCGCGGTGCTGTTGTGCCTGATCGCCTCCGCCCTTGGTCTTGGCGCGCTGCTCAAGGCGTCGCCGCGCCTGTTCGACCTGTTGCGCTATGCGGGGGTCGCCTATCTGCTCTGGCTGGGGATCAAGGCATGGCGCGCGCCGTTGGGCGTCGCGGGCCCTGAAGGCGGAACGCCGGGCCGGTCGCGCCGTGCCCTCTTCGCGACCGGGCTGCTGACGGGGCTTTCCAATCCCAAGCTCATCATCTTCGCCGCCGCTCTCTTTCCGCAGTTCATCGACATGAACCGGCCTTTCTGGGTGCAGCTTGCGATCCTGATCGTCAGCTTCGCGGCGATAGAGAGCTTCTGGTATGCGGCCTATGCGCTGGGCGGAATGCGCCTCGCCCGCTGGCTCGCGCCCGCGAACCGGCAGCGGCTGTTCAACCGGGCGACGGGCGCGCTGTTCATCGGCTTTGGCGGCGCGTTGCTGGGCGCGGGCGCCTGACCCTTTTCTTGAGGCCCCAGCCCCGCTAAGGCGCGGGCACGTTCAAGCCAATCCGGCTATGGGAAGATCATGACCGAAATCAGCGCACTCAAAGCGGGCCTGCTGGCCGACATCGACAATGCCGACACGCTGGACGCCGTCGAGGCACTGCGCGTCGGGGCCATGGGCAAGAATGGCGTGGTGACGGGCCTGCTCAAGACGCTCGGCCCTATGAGCCCGGAGGAGCGCCTGGAAAAGGGGCCGCCGATTCAGGATTTGCGCGAATCCGTGACGGCGGCGCTCGCGGAAAAGAAGGCCGCGCTGGAGCAGGCGGCGCTCGACGCGCGGCTGGCTTCGGAGCGGATCGACATGACGCTGCCCGCCGATATGGGGCCGCAGGGGTCAGTGCATCCCGTCAGCCAAGTGATGGACGAACTGGCGGAGATTTTCGCGGACCTGGGCTTCTCCGTCGCCACCGGGCCGGAGATCGAGGACGACTGGCATAATTTCACCGCGCTCAACATTCCCGAGACGCATCCGGCGCGGGCGATGCATGACACCTTCTACTTTCCCGATGCGGAATCGGCCAAGAAGATGCTGCTGCGCACCCACACATCCCCGGTGCAGATCCGCACGATGACGGCGACGCCCCCGCCGATCCGCATCATCGCGCCGGGGCGGGTCTATCGTTCCGACAGCGATGCGACGCATACGCCGATGTTCCACCAGATCGAGGGGCTGGTAATCGACAAGGGCATCACGCTCGGCCACCTCAAATGGACGCTGGAGACGTTCCTGAAAGCCTTTTTCGAGCGAGAGGACATCGTGCTGAGGCTGCGGCCCAGCTACTTCCCCTTCACCGAACCGTCGGTGGAGGTCGATGTCGGCTATACGCTGGTGAACGGCCAGCGGGTGATCGGCGGCGATGGCGACGCGGCGGACGGCGGCTGGCTGGAGGTGCTCGGCAGCGGCATGGTGAACCGCCGCGTGATCGAGGCGTGCGGGCTCGACCCCGACGAATGGCAGGGCTTCGCCTTCGGCACCGGCGTCGACCGGCTGGCGATGCTCAAATATGGGATGAACGACTTGCGCGCTTTCTTCGACGGCGATCTGCGCTGGCTGCGGCATTATGGTTTCTCGGCGCTGGATGTGCCGACGCTGAGCGGAGGAGTGGGCGCATGAAGTTCACGCTGAGCTGGCTGAAAGAGCATCTGGATACCGATGCGGACCTGCCCACCATCCTCAAGACGCTGAACGCCATCGGTCTTGAGGTCGAGGATGTGGAGAACCCGGCGGAGAAGCTGGGCGCGTTCCGCATCGCCAAGGTGCTGACGGCGGAGCGCCATCCGCAGGCGGACAAGTTGCAGGTGCTGACGGTCGATCATGGCGACGGGCAGCCCTTGCAGGTCGTGTGCGGCGCGCCCAATGCGCGGGCGGGCCTGGTCGGCGTGTTCGGGATCGAAGGCGCGGTGGTGCCGGTCAACGGCATGGTTCTGAAGAAGACCGCCATTCGCGGGGTCGAATCGAACGGCATGATGTGTTCCGCGCGCGAGCTGGAACTGGGCGAGGATCATGACGGCATCATCGAACTGGCCGAAGACGCGCCGGTGGGGCAACCCTATGCCGCATGGGCGGGCCTCGACGATCCGGTCATTGATGTCAGCATCACGCCCAATCGGCAGGACTGCATGGGTGTGCGCGGGATCGCGCGCGATCTGGCGGCTGCGGGGCTGGGGACATTGAAGCCGCTGGCCGTTCCGGCGGTCCAGGGGAGCGGGCCCGGGCCGGACGTGCGGACCGAGGATAGCGAGGGATGCCCCGCCTTCTTCGCGCGCACGGTGAAGGGCGTGACCAACGGCCAGTCGCCCGAATGGATGGCGCGGCGGCTGAAGGCCATCGGGCAAAAGCCGATCAGCACGCTGGTCGACATCACCAACTATGTCATGATCGACCTCGGGCGGCCGCTGCATGTCTATGACATGGCGACGCTGAAAGGCGGCCTCGTCGCGCGCAAGGGCAAGACGGGCGAGGAAGTGCTGGCGCTCAACGGCAAAACCTACACCGTCGACGAGACGATGACCGTCATCGCCGACGATGCGGCGGTGCATGATATTGGCGGAATCATGGGCGGTGAACATTCGGGCGCCACCGAAACCACGACCGACGTGCTGATCGAATGCGCTTATTTCACGCCGGAGCGGATCGCCGTCACCGGGCAGAAGCTGGCTCTCACCAGCGACGCGCGCGGGCGGTTCGAGCGGGGGGTGGACCCGGCTTTCCTCGACGATGGCCTGTCCATCGCGACCGATTGGGTGGTGAAGCTGTGCGGCGGGACGCCGAGCGAGCCGACGCGGGCGGGCGAGCCTCCGCTGGCGCCGAAGACGCTGGGTTACGATCCCGCGCAATGCCTTGCGCTGGCGGGCGTAGATGTCGCGGCCGCCGAGCAGAAGCGTATCCTGGAGAGCCTGGGTTTCGGCGTGGCCGGGGACGCGGGCGCATGGACGGTCACGGTGCCGACATGGCGGCGCGACGTGGACGGCTGGCCCGATATCGTCGAGGAGGTCGTGCGGATCGTGGGGCTGGACAAGGTGCCCTCCACGCCCCTGCCCCGCGCGCCGGGCGTGGCGCGGCCGACCGCAACGGCGGAGCAGATGG
>JASGDV010000164.1:0-9055 GCA_049841255.1 Sphingobium sp. | reverse complement strand
GTCATCCCCGATGAAGTGCCGAACGTCGAGGATGAAGGCCCGCTGGTGTCGGACGGCGCCGACTGGATGGCCTTGAAGCCCATGAACTGCCCGGCGCATGTCCTGATCTTCCGTCAGGGGATCAAGAGCTATCGCGACCTGCCTCTGCGCCTTTACGAGAATGGCTGCTGCCACCGCAACGAGCCGCATGGCGCGCTGCACGGCCTGATGCGCGTGCGCCAGTTCACGCAGGACGACGCGCACATCTTCTGCCGCGAGGACCAGATCGTCGAGGAAGTCCGCGCCTTCTGCGCGCTGGCCGACCGGATCTACAAGGATTTCGGATTCACCTATTCGATCAAGCTGGCGCTGCGGCCCGAAAAGCGTTTCGGCAGCGACGATATGTGGGACCAGGCCGAAAATGAACTGCGCAACGCGGTGGCGGCGGCGGGACTCAACACGCCGGAATATGGCTGGGAGGAATTGCCGGGCGAAGGCGCTTTCTACGCGCCCAAGCTGGAATGGCACCTGACCGACGCCATCGGACGGACATGGCAGGTGGGAACGATCCAGTCCGACCGCGTGCTGCCGGAGCGACTCGACGCCTCCTACATCGCGGAGGATGGCGAGCGGCACCGGCCGGTCATGCTCCACCGGGCGATCTTCGGCAGCTATGAACGCTTTGTCGGCATCTTGATCGAACATTATGCGGGCCGCTTCCCGCTCTGGCTCGCGCCGGTGCAGGCGGTGGTGGCGACCATCGTTTCGGACGCGGACGCCTATGCGCAGGAGGTGGTGGAGAAGCTGCGCGCCGCCGGAATCCGCGCCGAAGCGGACCTGCGGAACGAGAAGATCAACTATAAGGTGCGTGAGCACAGCCTTGCCAAAGTGCCCAATCTCCTCGTCGTCGGACGGCGCGAGGCGGACGAAGGCACGGTTGCCCTGCGCGAACTGGGCAAGGAGGGACAGAGCGTCCTTTCGCTGGGCGAAGTCATCGCCCGTCTTGAAAAGGAGGCCCTGCCGCCCGATATGCGGTGAGGCAGCCATGCCACAAAAGGGCCGGGATTCGGCAATTGCGGACTTGCCGCCCCTTTCGGCTTTGCGCTAAAGGCGCATCCATCGATATTTTCGAACGACCATAGGAGATACTGCTATACGTCCCCCAATGATGCGCCGTCCGATGGCGCCGCCGCCGAAGTCCGGTCCCCGTTATAATGAGTTCATCACCGTGCCCAAGGTGCGGGTGATCGACGACGAAGGCGAAAATCTGGGCGTGATGTTTACGCAGGAAGCGATCGATCGCGCCTATGAGATCGGCCTCGATCTGGTCGAAGTGTCGCCGACCGCCGATCCGCCGGTCTGCAAATTCCTGGACATCGGCAAATATAAATACGAAGCCCAGAAAAAGGCGAATATCGCCCGCAAGACCCAGAAGACGCAGGAACTCAAAGAGATCAAGATGCGTCCGAACATCGACGATCATGACTATGATACGAAGATGAAGAAGGTCCATGACTTCATCGGCGATGGCGACAAGGTAAAGATCACCCTGCGCTTCCGCGGCCGCGAATTGTCGCACCAGCAGCTCGGCATGGCCCTGCTCCAGCGCGTCGCGGAAAATGTGGGCGAAATCGCGAAGGTCGAAGCCTATCCCCGCATGGAAGGCCGCCAGATGCTGATGGTGCTGGCACCGAAATAAGCGCGACGCTCCTAGCACAGGATATATGCAATCGGGCGGGGTCTGGCGACAGGCTCCGCCCGATTGCTTTTGATGACTATGCGGTTTGCTAGGTTGGTTCGGGTGGATTGCGGACGGTCTGCTTTCAACATGCGCCGTGCTCCTGCGCAGGCAGGAGCCCAGATCAGACGGCGGAACTGGGCTCCTGCCTGCGCAGGAGCACGGTGCGCTTCAATTTGGAGGTTTTCAGACACTGTCTTCGTCATCCCAGCGAAAGCTGGGATCTCTTTTGGCGCCTGACTGTGCCGCCAGAAGAGAGATCCCAGCTTTCGCTGGGATGACGAAGGTTGGATGTCGGCAATTGGCCGAAACCCGCCATTGCAGAATGACGAATCTGTTCTCCCCACGCTTCCTTGCACCCCGATCCGGCTGGCGTTCCACGGTCCAGGCGCGTGAGCGGAACGGCTTCTTAACCAACATCGCACTATGGAGCTTGCTCAAGGAGCAAGGCATGACGTGGACCGCGCGGGCGCTGCCGCCCCTCATCATTCTGGCCTATATGGTAGCAATCGTCCACCTACGCCCATCGATCCTGTCCTATTATGGGGAGGTATTGCCCACCTATACCGCCAGCATGTTCTGCGTATGGGCCATAACGGGCGCGATCATGCTGCTGATAACGATGATCCGGCGGCAAGGACAGGATAGCGGCTCTGTCAAGACCATCATCGGACAATTCATCGGAGATCGCCGGAAGCAGGGCGGATTGTATTCCTTCATCATGCCCTTCTTCTGCTTCGTGTTGCTGCTCTCCACTTTCAATCTGTTCAAGCAATTCTATCTGCCCATGGCCGGTTTTGGCTTCGAAAACTCGCTGATTGAGGCCGACCGGATGCTGTTCGGACAGGATGCCTGGCGCATTACCCATAGCCTGTTGCCAACGGCAGGAGCGACCAAGGTCATCGACAGCCTCTATCATGGCTGGTTTCTGCCGATGGTGATCGGGGTCGCGCTTTGCTCCTTTGCCGCACCCGATTCGATTTTGGCGCGGCGCTATCTGATCGCATATATCCTGCTATGGACGGTGCAGGGCTCACTCCTGGCTTTTTGGATGCCCGCAGCCGGCCCAGCCTTGCATGACATGATGCAGGGCGGCTCCACTCCGTTCACGGCGCTCACGCATGAGCTTGCCAGCCAGGATATATGGCTCAAGGCACAGGGCTTTGGCGGCCTGGGAGCGCTGGATTGTCAGGAGCGGCTTCTCAAGCTGTTCGGAACGGAGAATTTCGCCATCGGAGGTGGAATTTCCGCCATGCCTTCCCTTCACAATGCCATGAGCGCCCTCTTCGCTCTTGCGGCATGGAAGCTGAGGCGAACGATGGGCGTCATCGCTACCCTTTATGCGCTGTTTATCTGGATCGGTTCCGTCCATCTCGGCTGGCATTACGCCGTCGACGGCATTGTCGCATGGATCGCGACTCTGATGTGCTGGTGGTTCGCAGGCCTCTTGGCCCGATGGGATGGGCAATTATGGCAGGAGAAGGGTTCTTTCCGACCAGTTCCGGCGGCTTGAACCGTTCACGCGCGGCCATTAGCGCCCGGCATGTTCCGTCGCTTGTGCGGCGATGGCGGAGGGCGCTATCATAGAAGGTTCTTCCTGATGGAAGGCGAACATGCCGATCGCGCCGAGGACGAATCCGCCCAGAAAGCGGAAAAACAGGTCGGATTTCAAAAAGGCCTTCATGGCGTCTTGTCCTCGGACCGCCTTCCGCCCGATGGGCGGAGCGGCTTTGTTGTGGGTTTGCCTTGCGCCGCCAATAAGCCGATGCCCACGAATATTCGATGAACATCCATGGAGCAGCTCATCGGCGGCGGCAGGACAAAATCAGGTTTTGTTTCGAAACGCGATATAATCACCGCCGTGCCTATCACAAGACGGTGCGGCGGGAAAAAGTCCGTTTCCGTTTTGGCGCTTATTTGAGCGCGGCGCAGGCTTCCTGAATCCGGATGCACGCCTTTTTCAGAGTTTCTTCCGACGTCGCATAGCTGATGCGGAAGGCGGGCGACAGGCCGAAGGCCGCGCCATGCACCGCTGCGACCCGCGCTTCGTCGAGGAAATAGCCGATCAGCGTCTCGTCGCTGTCGATCAGTTGCCCCATGGGCGTCGTCTTGCCGATCACGCCGCTGGCGTCGGGATAGACGTAGAAAGCGCCCTCCGGCGTCGGGCAATCGAGGCCCGGCGCGTCGTTCAGCATGGCGACCACCATGTCGCGGCGCTTCTTGAAGGCGGCGTTGCGCTCTTCGAGGAAGTCCTGATCGCCGGTCAGCGCGGCGACCGCGGCGGCCTGGCTGATCGAACAGGGGTTGGAGGTCGACTGCGACTGCAGCTTGCCCATCGCCTTGATGATCCATTCCGGACCGCCCGCGAAACCGATGCGCCAGCCGGTCATGGAGAAAGCCTTGGAGCAGCCGTTGACCGTCAAGGTGCGCTCGTAAAGGTCCGGGCACACCTGCGCGATGGTGGCGAAGGGCGTGGGCGCGTACCAGACATGCTCATACATGTCGTCGGTCATCACCATCACATGCGGATGGCGCAGGAGCACCTCGCCCAAAGCCTTCAATTCATCCGCCGAATAGGCCGCGCCCGACGGGTTGGAGGGCGAGTTCAGCAGGACCCATTTGGTGCGGGGCGTGATCGCCGCGTCCAGTTGGGCGGCGGTGATCTTGTAGCCCTGACTGGCGGGACCCTCGATGAAGACCGGCGTGCCGCCCGCGAAGTTCACGATGTCGGGATAGCTGACCCAATAGGGTGCGGGGATGATGACCTCGTCGCCCGCGTCCACCGTCGCGACCAGCGCGTTGAACAGGGTGTGCTTGCCGCCCGAGTTCACGCTGATCTGGCTGCGCTTGTAGACGAGGCCATTGTCGCGCTTGAACTTGAAGGCCACCGCGTCCTTGAGATCGGCGGTGCCGTCCACGTCGGTATAGCGGGTGAGGTTGTTGCGAATCGCCGCGATGCCCGCTTCCTTGACGAAATCGGGCGTGTCGAAATCGGGTTCGCCCGCCGACAGGCCGATCACGTCCACGCCTTCGGCTTTCAGCGCGTTGACCCGCGCGCTCATGGCGAGCGTGGCGGAAGGCTGGATACGACCGAGGGCGGCGGAAGTCTGGCTCATGGCAACAATCTTTCTGAAGAATCCCCTAGGCCCGCAACAAAACGGACGGGGCGTCCCTTAATCTGCAACGGACGCAGGGGCAACCATGTGTTGCGCTTCTATCGAAGCGCGGGATTGCCCTTAACCTGCTCAAGGGGACTCATGCTCCTGCGCAGGCAGGAGCATGACGCGTTTCAATCTCATCGGGGCGGACTTCAGGATTCCAGCGAGGCCGCCACCATGCCCCGCGCCGCATTGCCGATGAAGAAGCCGCCCTCCAGATCGATGGGGCGCAAGTCCACCTCCATCGCTTCGCCCATGTCGATCAGGCTCTGGCGCAGGATTCCGGGGAGCAGCCCGCGCCGCAGCGGCGGCGTCAGCAGCTTGTCGCCGCGCTCGACGAAGATGGTGGAGAAACAGCCTTCGGTCAGGAAACCCTGTGCGTCGGTCATCAGCACTTCGAAGGTGCCGCCACGCCGCAGGGCGTCGCGATAGATGGAGCGGTCCGTCGTCTTGTGCCGCAGCCGCATGTCGTCGGCGGACGCGTTGCGGGGAACGATGGCGACATGCATGATCGCCTGCGGCCAGGTGCGATATTCGCGCACCTCTATCGCGATGGAGCCCCGGCGCGAGGCCAGCAGGCGCAGGCGGCTCTTTTCGCGCAAGTGGAAGGTCGCGGCCTGGAGCTCGTTGCGGACCTCGTGCCGGTCGAACGCGAAGTCGAGCGCCTGCGCGCTGGCCTTCATCCTTTCCAGATGCAGTTCCAGCAGCCTGATGCCTTCGACAGGATCGAAAGCCATGGTTTCCAGCAGGTCGAAGCGTTCGTCAGCCAATGCCATCGCGTTCCTTGCAAAGCCTTAGAAATGGCGGAAGTCAAGTGCCCGCGAGGAAGCGTCCCTTGGCCAGACACTCCGCCCATTCCGACGCCGCGTCGGAATCCGCGACGATGCCGGACCCCAGACCCAGACGCCCCACGGCGCTGCCTTCTTCGACGCAAATGGTGCGGATGGCAACATTGAAGGCCGCGTCCCCCTCCGGATCGATCCACCCCATAGCGCCGGTATAGACGCCCCGCGCAAAGGGTTCGACCGCGTCGATGACCTCCATCGCCCGAACCTTGGGCGCGCCGGTGATGGAACCGCAGGGAAAGAGGATGCGCAGCACGTCGACCGGCGACAGGCCCGGCAGGATCTTTGCGCGCACGGTGGAGATCATCTGGTGCACGGTGGGAAAGCTCTCGACCCGGAACAGTTCGGGCACGGTCACGCTGCCCGCCTGCGAAACGCGCGACAGGTCGTTGCGGAGCAGGTCGACGATCATCAGGTTCTCCGCCCGCTGCTTGGCGTCGTCCTCCAGCCATTGCGCGAGGGCGGCGTCGCGATCCGGGTCCGCGTCGCGGGACGCGGTGCCCTTCATGGGGCGCGCGGTGAGTTGCCCGCGAATCTGCGTGAAGAACAGTTCGGGGGAAAAGGACAGGATGCTGTGCTCGCCCGTCCGCATGACGCCGCCATAGCCCGCCACCGCGCGGGGACGGACGGCGGCGTAGAAGGCCATGGGATCGCCCGGAACCTGCACGTCGCAGGGGAAGGTGAGATTAGCCTGATAGATGTCCCCGGCCCGGATATATTCCTGCACACGCTCGAAAGCGGCGCGATAGGCGGCTTCGTCGATCATGGGCCGGGGCGCGGAAATCTTCGCGGGCGACGGCGGGGGCAACAAGCCGGGCAGGTCGTCCGGCGCGATCAGGCGGCACCCCTCGAACAGACCGAACCAGAGCAAAGGCGGCGCACCGGGCGGCGCATTTTCCTCTCGCCGCCGGCCTATGGGATGAAGGCGGTCCTCCAACGCCAGTCCGGCTTCATAGCTCAGAAATCCGGCCGCATGCAGGCCCTTCTCCTGCGCATCGGCCAGCCGGTCGAGCGCGGGCTGCACTTCGGCCTGACGCCGCGCCGCGATGATGGCCACCGGATCGCGATAGAGCCGCGCGGGAGTCGCTCCATACACGCGCGCATCGTCGAACAGGGCAAAGACTTCATGAGGGCCGGGCAAGCGCATAGCGTCCTCTTAACAGGCTTTGACCGGCACGGAAGGGCATCGGCACATGCGCCGATCCTTGTTGCAGCGCACAAGAAATCGGCCTAGCGAGGCAGGTGATGACCGACCGACGGACAACCCGGCCGAACGACCGCCCCTTCGGACCCGCCTTCGCGCGGGCCATCCGGGGCCGCTGCCCCGCCTGCGGCGAAGGGCGGATGTTCGCGCGCTATTTGCGGCCAGTGCAAAGTTGCAGCCATTGCGGGCAGCGGTGGGACGTGCATCAGGCGGACGATTTCCCCGCCTATATCGTCATCCTGCTGCTGGGGCATATATTGGTGCCGCTGATGATCGAGGTGAACGCCAGCCTTGCAATTCCTCTGGGATGGCAGGCCGTGATCTGGCCCGGCCTCGCCCTGATCCTGTGCGTCCTGCTGATCCAGCCCGTCAAGGGCGCCGTCATCGCGTTCCAATGGTCGCGCAGGATGCACGGCTTTACCTGACGGCAAGGGCGGTCAGCGGGTCATTCCGGCTTGCGCAGGAAATTCCGCTCCATCGCTTCCCGCAACGTGCCGTCGATCGCGCGGCGTCCTTCCGGCCCGTGGGTCACGACCGTGGTGTCGCAGGTGGCGACGCACACGCCTTTCTGGAAACCGGCGGAACTGATCGTCCAGCTTGTCCGGCCGATATGACCGATGGCGCAATGCACTTCGAACGGATAAGGGAAATGCGCTTCCTCTATGAAGTTCAGCGAGACGGCGGCGACCAGCCAGCGCACACCCTGTTCCTGCGGATGGCGACCCAGATGATGATGGAAGCGGATACGCGCCGTTTCGAAGATGCCCGATATCGCCACATTGTTGATATGGCCCATCGTGTCGATGTCCTGAAACCGCGTGTCGATGCTGGTGACGAAATTATAGGCGTCAGGACTGAAGCGCCAATTATCGGGTTTTGCCATCTGCTGCTTTCCGCTGCGTGATACCTTGTCGTCATACTCGCGCAGGCTGCCGATGCAATCGCGGCGGTCGCATTATCGCGGAAACTGCGGCCTTTTTGACACAGCGTGGCAACCTTGCGTTTCCGCAGAGGGCGATGGACTTCATGGGCAGGCCTTTCTAGCCTGCTCCTTCCCCTTGCCCCGGAGCGCGCCGATGCAGCGATACAGCCTAGCCGCCATCTTCCTCCACTGGACCATCGCCGTGCTGCTGGCCTTCCAGATCAGCGTCGGATGGGCATTGGGCGGGCTGGGCGCGCGCGGCTTCGCACTGTTTCAACTGCACAAGTCCATCGGCATCACCATATTGGCGCTGACGCTGGCGCGGATCGCGGTGCGCGTCTGGAAACCACGCCCCGCACCCGTCGAGGGCGGATGGCAGGGCGCGTTGGCCAAGACGGTGCATGGCGGCCTCTATCTTTTCATGCTGGGCGCGCCGCTGACCGGCTGGGCGCTGGTGTCGACCGCGAAGGTGAAGGTGCCGACGCTGATCTTCGGCGTCATCCCCCTGCCCCATCTGCCGCTGCCGATGAGCGCGCATGAATGGGCGGAGGGCGGGCACGGGCTGCTCGCATGGATCGGCGTCGCGCTGTTCCTGCTGCATGTGGCGGGGGCGCTGCGGCATCATATGTTGCTGAAGGATGGGCTGATCTGGCGGATGATGCCCGCCCGCTCCCCCTTCTGGCTGGCTCTGCTGCCCGCGCTGATGTTGGGCGGGCTGGTGCTGGGCAAGGCGATCCTACCCGCTCCCGCGCCTAAGGCGGAGGCCGCGCAACCGGCGGCATCGAACGCCATGGAGACGGCGGAGGATGTGCCCGCTCCGGCCGAAAATCCGGTGGAAGCGGCAGACAATGCGGCGGCAGCGGCAGAGGTCAGCAATGCCGTCGCGCCCGAAGAGGAGAAGCCGATGGGCCCGCCGCCCGCATGGGACGCGCAGCCGGGCGGACGGATCGGCTTTTCCGTCGGCAATGGTGGAGAGACGATCAGCGGCGCTTTTGCGAAATGGACGGCGAAGATCGCGATGGACCCGGACCATCCGGAAAGCGCCGACATCCGCGTCGACATCGATCTGGCAAGCGCCAGCGTAGGCGACGCCTATAAGGACGGCATGCTGACCGGCGACGAATTTTTCGCCGTGGCGGCGCATCCTTCCGCCCGCTTCGTCGCCAAGGGTGCGGAGAAGACGGGCGCGAACAGCTATCGCGCGTCCGG
>JASGDV010000163.1:0-13185 GCA_049841255.1 Sphingobium sp. | reverse complement strand
GCCTGGCGATGAGGTCACCATCGTCACCAACCAGACGCCCTTCTATGGCGAGAGCGGTGGCCAGATGGGCGACGCCGGAACCATCTCCTCGCAGGCCGGGCTGGTCGCGGATGTGGAGGACACCGCCAAGCCGCTTGGCCGCCTGCACGCCCACCGCGCGAAAGTTGGCGCGGGCAGCATCAAGGTCGGTGACACCGTCCACCTCAGCGTCGATGTTAACCGCCGCGACCGCATCCGCGCCAACCACAGCGCCACCCACCTGCTGCATGCCGCACTCCGCAAGGAACTGGGCGCGCATGTCACGCAGAAGGGCAGCCTCGTTGCGCCGGATCGCCTGCGTTTCGACTTCTCCCATCCCGAAGCGCTGACCCATAGCCAGATCGCCGCCATCGAAGCGGACGTGAACGAACAGATCCGGCATAATGAGGAAGTGACCACGCGCCTCATGACGCCTGACGACGCCATTGCGGCGGGCGCCATGGCGCTGTTCGGTGAGAAATATGGCGACGAGGTTCGCGTCCTTTCCATGGGGCGGGGCGATGAGCACAGCTATTCGGTCGAACTGTGCGGCGGCACCCACGTCCGTGCGACGGGCGACATCGCGCTGTTCAAGATCGTCTCCGAAAGCGCCGTCTCTTCGGGCGTCCGCCGTATCGAGGCGCTGACCGGCGAAGCCGCGCGCCTCTGGCTTTCCGACCGGGAGGACCGGCTGCGCCAGTCCGCCGCCACGCTCAAGACCACGCCGGACGAAGTGCCCGCCCGCATCGCCGCGCTGGTCGAACAGAGCCGCAAGCTCGAACGCGAACTGGCCGAAGCGAAGAAGGCGCTGGCCCTTGGTGGCGGCAGTTCGGCACAGGCAGCGGGACCGGAGCAGGTCGGCCACATCAACTTCATCGGTCAGGTGATCGAAGGGCTGGACCCCAAGGAATTGCGCGGCATCGTCGACCAGAACAAGGCGGCGCTGGGCAGCGGCGTCTCCGCGGTTCTCGCTGTCACTGATGGACGCGCCAGCATCGCCGTGGGCGTGACCGAAGACCTGACCGGCAGCATCAGTTCGGTCGATCTGGTCCGCGCGGGCGTCGAGGCGCTGGGCGGGAAGGGCGGCGGCGGGCGTCCCGACATGGCGCAGGGCGGCGGACCGGATGGCGACAAGGCCGATATAGCGATTGAAGTAGTGAAGGCCGCGCTGGCGAAAGTGCCGGCCTGAGAGCGGTGGAAATTGCGTTCCTGCTGAGGGGGAGCGCAATTTTCACATAATCGGCCCGCCGGCAAGAAATCAGGGCACCTCATCCGCCCGCAGGCGGCGCAGCTTGGGCGCGCTTTCCAACTGGGCCGCATCTTTTATGCCGATGCGAAGGTCCTCGCGCATCTGATGGATGGAGGCGATCACCGGCCCCATGGCGACGCCCAGGTCTACCAGCGCTGTCTCCGCCAGTTGCAATGAGCTTTCCAGCGTTTCGGGCACCGCGTCGCTTGCGCCTGCCCGATAAAGCTGAGCCGCATGTTCGGTGTCGCGGGCGCGGGCGATGATCGGCAGGTCGGGAACCCAGCCGCGCACCCGCTTGGTCACGCGGACAGACAGCACCGGATCGTCCATGGTCAGGATCAGCGCGCGGGCATGGCCCAGCCGCAGCCGGTCCAGCATCTCCGCCCGCGCCACGTCGCCGAACAGGATCGGATAGCCGTCGCGGCGGGCTTCCGCGACCACATCGGGGTCGGATTCCACGATGATGAAGCGTTGCTTGTGCGTCTTGAGCAGGTCGCAGACCATGCGGCCGACCCGGCCGAATCCGATCACCACGGCCGCCGCTTCGATCTGCTCTTCCTTCACTTCCACCGCTTCCTCGCCCAGCGCCATTTCGAGGCGGCGGGCGATGTCATGACCGATGCGGGCGAGCAGGGGCGTGATGGTAAGGCCGATGGCCGTCACGATCTGCCAGAAAGCGGCGGTCGAAGGCAGGATCAGCTTGGCCGCCGCCGCCGCCGACAACACGATCAGCGTGGTTTCGGACGGGCTGGACATCAGCACGCCGACCTCCAGCGCCACGCCTTTGCGCGCGCCGGAAAAATAGAGGAGCGCCGCCGTCACCAGCGTCTTGGCGAGGATGACTCCGGCCACCGCCAATACCAGACTCGGCCAGTTGGCGAGGATGACGCGCAGGTCTAGGCTCATGCCCACGGTGATGAGGAAGACGCCCAGCGCCAGCCCTTTGAATGGCGCGGTCATCACCTCGACCTCGCCATGATATTCGGTCTCCGCGATCAGCAGGCCCGCCAGCAGGGCGCCGACGATGGGCGAAAGGCCCGCGATGGAGGTGGCCAGGCTGGAGACGATCACCACCAGCAGGCTGGCGGCCAGAAAGACTTCGGGGCTTTTGGTGCGGGCGGCCTGACTGAAGATGTGGGAGAGGAAAAGGCGGCCCAGCACCAGCATGACGGCGATGGTGACACCGCCCTTGAGCAACGTATTCGCCAGTTCGCTCCATGCGCCGTCCGGGCTGGCAGCGACCGATGGGGCGAGCGCGCCCAGCATGAAGATGATGGGAACCAGCGCCAGGTCCTCGAACAGCAGCATGGAAAAAGCGGCGCGTCCCACCGCGCTCTGCGTGCCGACCATCGGAAGCACCACCGCGGTCGAGGACAGCGCGAGCGCGAGGCCAAGGCCGATGGCCCCCGCAGTCGGTTGGCCCAATATATAAAGGCCCGTGGCGATCAGCAGGCCGCTGCCGATCAACTCGGTCGCACCGACGCCGAACACCTGCGCCCGCATCGTCCAAAGGCGGCGGAAGCTCAATTCCAACCCTATGGAAAACAGCAATAATATGACGCCCAATTCGGCAAAGGGTTCTATTGCCTGCTGGTCGGATATGGTGAAATGGTAAAGCCAGGGATATTCGCTTACCAACGATCCGAGACCGGCCGGACCGACCGCAAGGCCGACCAGGATGAAGCCGATCACCGGGCTGATGCGGAAACGGGCGAAGCCGGGGATGACCAGGCCGGCCGCGCCGAGGATGACGAGGGAATCGCTGAAACTTTGAGGATTGATCGCACCGGCCATGCAACCATCATTGCGGCGCGGCGCGCGAATATCCAGAGTTTTTCAGTAGAAAATGCGCTGGGCGGCGCCCTCAGCCGTCCCGGCTGAAAATGAAGGCCGTCGATTTGGCGAGGCCGTTGGAGATGGTGGCGAGCGCATGATGCGCACGGGGCACCTGCCTTTCGCCCGCCCGGTCCGTCACTTGCATCACCGCTTCGGCGAGCTGGGTCATGCCATGCAAGCGCCCTTCGCCCAGCGCGCCGCCGCCGGTATTGACGGGCAGGCGTCCGGTCAGAGCGCCATGCCCTTCGCGCAGGAAGGCGAGACCTTCGCCCTCTCCGCAAAAACCCATGCCCTCCAGCCATGTCAGCACCAGAGGACTGAAACCGTCATAAAGCTGCGCCGTGCCGATGTCGGCGGGGGAGAGGCCGGTCGCGGTCCACAGGCGTTCTGCGGTTTCGCGCGCGCCTTCCCACATATCCTCCAGATTCATCGGCGTCCCGCCCGCGCCATGACGGGTGGACGCGGCAAAGCCGGTCAGCAGGGCAGGCGGCTGCGCCAAGTCGCGGGCGCGCTCGGTGGAGGTCAGGATGAGCGCGCAGCAGCCGTCCACCGGAATGTCGCAATCGAGGATCGACATGGGATCGGCGATCATGCGGGCGTTCATATAATCCTCCGCCGTGATCGGCTTGCCGCGCCAGAAAGCGTTGGGGTTCAACTGGGCATTGGCGCGGTTGTCGGCGATATAGCGGGCGAAATCGGCGCGCTCATAACCGTAAAGCTCGAAATAGCGGCGCATCACGATGGCGGCCCATGCGGGCGGCATGTTGAAGCCATAAGGCGCGAGATACTGGTCCGCTCCCACCGCGTGGACGGTATCGAAATTGACATAGCGCCCATCGGGCACATGCAGCGCGCGATAGACGATGACATGGCGGCACAGGCCCGCCGCGATCGCCAGCGCGCCGTCGATCAGGCTTTGCGTCACCATGCCGTTGGTCGATCCCGTCCACGCCACATGGCCGGAAATGCCGAGCAGGTCAGACAGATACCATGGCGTCACGATGTCGATGCCCTCGTCCACGCCCTTCTTCCCGCCATAGCGCGGCATGGTGGGGCTGGTGGCGATGCCGTCCAGATCGGCGCGGGTCAGGCCCGCATCGGCCAGCGCGGCGTCGCAAGCCTGAACCGTGAGGGTCGCGAGGGACTTTTCCGAACGCCGCTCCAGCGGGCTATAGCCGACCCCGGCGACGGCGACCTTGCCGCTATGCGCCCACATCGTCATGCTCCCCTGACGCGGAATTGGATGAGAGTGCAGCCGTTCCCCACATCCTCGAACCAAGCCTCCAGAGGAAGATCGACGCGGAGCGCGCCCGGCACGGTGTCGATCAGGTTGGTGCTGAGAAGCAGGCCTTTCTGCTCTACCAGCTCCACTACCGCGAGGATGACTGGCAGCCGGTCCCGAAAGCCCGGAGATGGCGGATCGTGCAGCACTGTCCAGCTATGCAGCGTCGCCCGGCCCGATACGTCCCGGAAATGCAGGTCGCTGCTGCCGCATTTCCGGCAGGCGGCTTCGGGCGGATAAGCGAGATGGTCGCACCGGCCGCAGGCCTGAACGCACAACCGATGCTCGCGTGCCGCGTCCCAGAAGGGCCGGGACAGGGGATCGGGCAGGGGAAGCGGTCGTTCGGTTACCGGGGCCATCGTTCAATCCTGCTCCATGTGCCCCGTTGGTTTGGTGTGTGAATTATGATCTTCGGTGCAATGTTATGAAGCGGGCAGTCGCCATGTCAATGCGAGATCGCATTTGACATGAGATAAATACTGCACCAATGTGCAATAAATTGGAACGTCGCCGAAGACTTCAGGAGAGGGACGCATGAAGAGGAAATGGCTTGTATTCACGGCTGGCGTGGCGCTCACAGGGGGGCTGTGGGGTTGCGGCGCGCTGACGGCCGGGGCAGGCAAGGACGTCAACTGGTCCAGCTATGGCGGCGACGGCAATGAACAGCATTATAGCGGACTCGAAGAGGTCAACGAACAGAATGTCGGCAAGCTGGGCCTCGCATGGTCCTATGACATCGACACGTTCGATTCCTATTCCCAGCCGCTTCAGGTGGACGGCGTCCTCTATTTCGCGGTCGGGCTGAGCGTCGTTCATGCGCTGGACGCGCGCACCGGCAAGCTGCTCTGGCAATATGATCCCGATGTCGCGAGCCAGCCGGAAGCGAAGACGCGGCAGAGGGCAGGGTGGGGCACGCGCGGCATCGCCTATAAGGACGGGCTGGTCTTCACCGCGACCCGCGAAGGACGCCTGATCGCTGTCGATGCCAAGACCGGCAAGCCGCGCTGGTCCGTGCAGACGCTGGACGAGGCGGAAAACGGCTATATCACGGGCCCGCCATGGATCGCGGGCGACAAGGTCGTGATCGGTTTCGGCGGCGCGGATTACAGCCCCACGCGCGGCTATGTGACGGCTTATGACGTCAAGACGGGCAAAAAGGCTTGGCGCTGGTATGTCGTGCCCGGCGATCCGGCCAAGGGTTTCGAGAACAAGGCCATGGAAATGGCGGCCAAGACCTGGACCGGCGAATGGTGGAAATATGGCGGCGGCGGCACCGTGTGGCACGCCATGGCCTATGACGCCAAATATGACCGGATCTATATCGGCACCGGCAATGGCTGGCCGTGGAACCAGAAGATCCGCAGTCCCGGCGGCGGCGACAATCTGTTCCTTGGCTCCATCGTCGCGCTGGACGCGAAAACGGGCGACTATGTCTGGCATTATCAGACCAATCCCGGCGACAGCTACGACTTCAACAATGCGATGGACATCGAACTGGCCGACATCGAAATCGGCGGGAAGAAACGCTCCGTGCTGATGCATGCACCGAAGAACGGCTTCTTTTATGCGATCGACCGGGAGAATGGGAAACTGATCTCCGCCGGCGAGTTCGCCAAGCAGACATGGGCCAAGCGCATCGATCCGGAAACGGGACGGCCGGAAACCAATCCGGATTCGCTCTATCCCGATGGCAAGACGTTCCTCATGTATCCCTTCGCCAACGGGGCGCACGGCATACAGGCCATGTCGTTCAGCCCCAAGACGGGTTACAGCTATATCCCGGTCATGGAAGGGGGGCGTTACGTCACAGATCCGGCCAATGTGAAGGACTGGCAGTATAAGCCCGGCATGTTCGTGAACACGGGCCTTGGCGCGGCGTCCCCCGACCTGCCGCCTCCGCCCCCGGCGACGAGCAAGCTGGTCGCCTGGGACGTGGCGAACAACAAGATCGCATGGTCCATCCCTCAACCGGAGGTGTTCAACGGCGGGACGCTGGCGACGGGCGGCAATCTGGTCTTTCAGGGGACCAATGACGGCAGTTTCAACGCCTTTTCGGCGACGACGGGGCGCAAGCTCTGGTCGTTCCCGGCGCAGAACGGCATTTTGTCGGCACCGATCAGCTATTCGGTCGGCGGCAAGCAATATATCACCGTCCTCACCGGCTTCCGCAGCAGCTTCCCCAATTCGCCCAACTGGGATTATGCCCAGCAGCAGCGGCGGGTGCTGACCTTCACGATCGGCGGGACGAAGGCGCTGCCCAAGGTCGAGGTGGCCGACATGCCCATTCAGGACGATCCCGCCTTCGTCGTCGATCCGGCCAAGGCGAAGATCGGCGGAGGCATCTACAACACCTCATGCGTCATCTGTCATGGCGTGGGCATGATGGCGGGCGGCGCTGCGCCGGATTTGCGGAAATCCGCTGTTCCGCTCGATGCGGACACCTTCCGCTCGGTCGTGCATGACGGGGCGCTGATGGCGCGCGGCATGGGATCGTTCGGTCAGTTGACCGATGCGGAGCTGGAAGGGTTGCGTCATTATATCCGTTTGCAGGCACGCGAGACGGCGAAGAAAGGCAAGTAAGGGAAAGGAAATTTTCAGTCCGCCGTAAGATTTTTCGTGCGGTTTCGGCTATGAAGCGTCTTGCCTTATAGGTCGGACTGAAGGAAGGCGAAACCGGACCGGATGATTTGCGCTGCCATGCATATTCCTTATCATGGCACCGCAAATCCCGCGTTGCCGGACAGGCGCGAAAATTGAGGGCGAAGAATTTGGAAGGCAAGGATAATGCATCGTTGAGGGAAGCGGGCGACAGGCCGCAGACCTATTCCAGTCCGGCGATCATCGAGCGCAGGCGCCGAATCCTGGAGGAAACCCGCAAGGTTATCGCCGACCAGGGCATAGCCGCGCTCAGCATGAACGAGATCGGGCAGCGCGCGGGCGTGGCCAAGCGCACGCTTTATAACGCGTTCCAGACGCGCGAGCGCATGATCGCGGCGGCCATTCAGGAATATTTCGACGATTTCGTCAGCCGGATTTCCTATTCCAGCGAACCGGGCACATTGCAGCACAATCTGGAACGGATGATTTCCGTGGTCCAGCGCAACCGGAAGATCCGCAACTATATCCGCGCGATCATGTCGCTCTATTTCAGTTCGGATGTCGATCATGACATCTGGGCCGCGATGCACTCGCCCGCCATGCATCATAATCGCCAGTGGATCAGCGCGCTGGAGGCCAAGAAGCAACTCCAGCCCTGGGTGGCGGTGGACAGCCTGGTCGACGATATCGTCCGTTTCGAATATGCGACGATCAACGATTGGGCGCAGGGACGCATCCCCGATGACGAGATCATCGTGCGACTGGTGAATGGCTATCTGTCCTGCATGCTGGGGTCTCTCCGCGGCGCGGCGCGCAAGGAAGTGGATGCGCTCATCAAGGACATAGGCGAACGGGGGATGGAAGCCCTGCCCGTGCCACGCAAATTGCGCGAGCATAAGGAAGCGGCATAAAATCTATACCGATATGCAATTTTACTTGCGCCAGCCGGTTCGATTGGGTTAGTCCCTCCCCATGCACCCCGCTTGTCATGGGGAAGGGAGAGTGAATATGGCCGAGGCGAGTCCTGAACCCGAACTGTTGTTCGAACTGCGGGACAATGACATTGCCGTCATCACCTTCAATCGTCCGCGCTATCGCAACACCGTATCCTTCGACATGTGGGAACGCTTTTCCGCCGCGCTCGACCGGCTGGAAAATGCGACGCCCGTGCGGATGCTTATCCTCTGCGGCGCGGAGAGTTATTTCGGCAATGGCGGCGATGTGAAGGTGCCGCCCGCGCGCGGTCATGGGGCGCTGGCCCTGGCGTCGCGGCTGGAAATGGGACAGCGGATCATCCGTCGCCTGCGCGCCCTGCCGATCCCCACGGTGGCGGCGGTGGAAGGCGGCGCCTTCGGCATGTCATGGAGCATCGCCATGGCCTGCGACATGATCTTCGCGGCGGAAAATGTGCATTTTGGCGCGCCTTTCATCGATTATGGCGTGGTGCCCGACGGCGGGTCGGCATGGTTTCTGACGCGCCAGCTTGGCCGCGCACGGGCGGCGGAAATCCTCTTTTCGGGACGGATGGTCAGCGCGGCGGAAGCCTTGTCGCTGGGCATCGTCAGCCGTATCGTGCCGCCGGGCACCGCCGTCGCGGAGGCCGAGGCGATGGGCGCGTCCATGGGGCAGGGCAACCGCCAGACCATCGAACTGAGCAAAAGGCTGCTGGTGGAGGCGGAGACCGGCGACCTTGCGGCCACGCACGCGCTGGAACTGGCCTATGGCCATATGTGTCAGGCAGGCGAGGAAGCGGAACGCGCGCGCGAGGCGTTCAAGGCGCGATCGGCCGCAAAGAAGAAAGCGGCGGAATAAGAAGGGGCATCCCATGCAGTTCGACATGCGTTCATTGCCGATGGCGACGCGTTACAAGATCATCAATTCGACCATCACGCCCCGGCCGATCGCCTGGATCACGACCCGATCGGAAGCAGGCATCGTCAATGCCGCGCCCTACAGCTTCTTCAATGCGGTCGGCACGGAACCGCCCCTGATCGTGCTGGGTCTGCTCAAGGAACCGGCTTCGCGCGGGCTGAAGAATACAGCCGCCAACATCATCGCCACCGGCGAGTTCGTCGTGAACCTCGTCTGTGAAGCCGATGCGGACAGGATGAACCAGTGCAGCGTCGATGCGCCCGCCGACGTGAGCGAGATCGACTATGCCGGGATAGAGGTGGAGCCATCCGTCTTGGTCGCGCCGCCCCGGATCGCCACCAGCCCGGTGAGCTTCGAATGCCGCAAGGTGGCGGCGCTCGACATCGGCTCTTTCCAGACGGTGATGATCGGCGAAGTGGTGATGGCGCACATCAAGGATGAGTTCATCAGCGACCGGGAGCGCGTCTATCTGGATACGCCCGCCATGAAGCTGATCGGGCGTACCCATGGCAGCGGCTGGTATGTCCGCAACAGCGACAGCTTCCAGATGGAGCGTCCGCGTTATGATCCGTCCCGGCTGGCTGGCGGTGAAGACGCGGCGAGTAAATGAAATTGAACCCATGGTGCAATATTACTTGCACTCCGGGTTAAAGTCGTGTCTCTTTCCGTTCGAGAATCCGATGACCTTCGTGGGAAGGGCATCCGGGGAAAGTCGCGCGAAGCAGCGGCGAAATCGCATAGGAGATTATGATGCCCGGTCCGCTGGATCATTTGACGGTAATCGAACTTGCGACGGAAATGCCGGTCGCCATCGCCGCTATGCTGCTGGGCGACCATGGCGCGGATGTCGTGAAGGTGGAACCGCGCGGAGGCGCCTGTTTCGCGCATGAACTGAGCCGCAAAAGCTGGGACCGTTCCAAGCGCAGCGTCGAACTGGACGTGAACGATGCGGCCGACCTCGCTTCCCTGCGCGGCCTGTTGCAGGGTGCGGACATCTTCATTCACGCGCTGGAGGACAGGGAAGCCGCCGCGCTGGGACTGGATGCGGCAAGCCTTGGCCGGGATTTCCCGGAACTCGTCGTCTGCGCGCTGACGGCCTATGGCGCGGACACGCCCTTTGCCGACCGTCCGCGCGGAGAATCGCTGGCGGCGGCGCTGCTGGGCACGATGATCGACCGGAGCAGCTCCTTCCGGCCCGGCCCCGTCTATCTGGGCCATCCGGCGCTGCATTATGGGCAGGCTTTCCTGGGCGTGATCGGCGCTCTGGCGGCGGTCCGCGTGCGGCGGCACAACGGGACCGGCCAAAAGGTCGAAGCGTCGTTGCTGGATGCCATGCTGGCCCAGTCGCCGATGAACAACTGGTGGCAGGAAGAGGGCATTTCCTACATCAAGGCAGGCGATTCCGGGGCGATGGACCGTTTCGGGAAGACCCGGCTCGTGACCGGCATGTTCGAATGCGCGGACGGCCTGTTCCTGCAAATCCACACGGGCGGGCAGGGCGGTTTCAAGGCGGCCATGGACATATTGGGCTTTGGCGACCGTGTGCAGCGGGTGACCGCGCCGGAAATGTCGGTCCCGCTCACCGACGACGAATATAATATCGCCCGCGTCGAGATTTTCGATGCGTTGAAGACCAAGACCCGCGCCGAATGGATCGCCTTGTTCCAAGCGGCGGACGTGGCGGCGTTGCCGGTGCTGGAACCGGCCGAGGTGCTGCTGGACGATCAGGTCGAGTTCGTGGGGCAGCGCATCGCCCTGCCGGATGCGGACTTCGGCACCATCTATCAGGCCGCGCCTGCCGTCCGTTTCAACAATGCGCCCTGCGCCGCGCCGCGCCCGGCTCCCGCAGTGGGCGCGGATAATGGCGCGCTGGGCGATCTGATCGCGCGCCGCCGGGCCGAACTGGTGAAGCAGGGCAAGCCAGTCGAACGGCCGCTGGAAGGAATTAAGGTCGTCGACTTTTCCTCTTTCTTCGCAGTTGGTTATGGAGGGAGGCTGCTATCCGATCTTGGCGCTGACGTCATCAAGGTGGAAACGCCCGACGGCGACCAGATGCGCCCGCTGCCCGACTGTTTTGATGCGGCGCAGCGCGGCAAGCGCGACATGGTGCTGAACCTCAAGGCGCCCGAAGCGCTGGAAGCGGCGCTCAAGCTGGTCGCGCAGGCGGATGTCGTCACCCATAATCTGCGTCCCGGCAAAGCGGACAAGCTGGGCATCGGCTATGAAGCGCTCTCGAAGATCAATCCGCGCCTGATCTATTGCTATCTGCCCGGCTACGGGTCGAAGGGGCCGAAGTCGCTGCTCAAGAGCTTCGCGCCGCTGGTGTCGGGCTGGACAGGCCTGCTCTACGAGGGCGGCGGCGAAGGCAATCCGCCGACCCGCGCGGTGTTCGGGAATGAGGATTATAATAACGGCTTCCTCGGCGCGGTGGGCATATTGATGGGCCTGGAGCATCGCTCCGTCACCGGCAAGGGCGACTATCTGGAAATCCCGCAGCTTCATTCGAGCCTGTGGACCACGTCCGAGCATTTCCTCGATGCGAACAAAAAGGTCGTCTATGGCTTCCGGCTGGACAAGGAACAGGCCGGCTACAATGCGCTCGACCGGATTTACCAGACGAGCGACGGCTGGGTGTGCATCTGTTGCCGTCAGGACGACCGCTTCGCCGCGCTGGCCAAGGCGGTGGGCCATGCGGAATGGCTGGGCGACCCCCGCTTCGCCACGCCGCGCGACCGCGCGGCTCATGATGCGGTGCTGCTCGACGCGCTCAAGTCCTTCTTCGCAGGCACGACGAACGCAGAGGCCTTCGCCTCGCTCGACGCGGCGGGCGCCCCTTGCGAGATCGTACGGGAAACGAGCTGGGTGCGCGAGGCGCTGTGGCAGGACTGGGCCGTGGACAGCAACCGCGTGATCGAGAATCTCGATTCCATGTACGGTCATGTCCGCCAGTTCGGCAGCTTCATGCATTTCAGCGCGACGCCGGGCTTCGCCAAGGGCTCCGCGCCCCGTCTGGGCGAGCATACGCGGCAGATATTGGCCGAGATCGGCTATTCGGAAAGCGAGATCGACGCGCTGATCGACAGCGGCAAGGCGATGCAGGCGGCGGACGTCAAGGGCCGCATCCAGTCGCGCGTGTCCGCTGCCTGACCGGCCAGCAACAGACAAAGATGAGAGGAGCCTTCGGGTGCAACTGAACCTTCGCTATGACATGAACCGCCCCGATTTCGGCGCTCCCCACCCGGAGCTTTACCGGACGGCCATCGAACAATCGAAATGGGCCGACAAGCTGGGCTTCACACAGGTGTTCCTTGCCGAACATCATGGTGCGGAAGGCGGCTATTGCCCGTCCTCCATGGTGCAGGCGGCCTCGATCCTCGGCGCGACCGACCGGATCGTCACGCACCTGTCGGCGCTGGTCGTCACCATGCACGATCCCCTCCGTCTGGCGGAGGATCTGGCGGTGCTCGACAATATCGCGCCGGGCCGCGTCTGGCTGACGGCGGGCATGGGCTATCGTCCGCACGAGTTCGAGATGTTCGGCCGCGACATCACCAAGCGGCTGGCGATCATGAACGAAGCGATGGCGACGCTCAAAAGCGCATGGACAGGCGAGCCGTTCGAGTTCCGGGGCCGCACCGTCCGCGTGACCCCCGCGCCCGCGACGCCGGGCGGGCCGAAAATCTATATGGGCGGATCGACCGACAAGTCGGCCATCCGCGCGGCCAAGGGCGGCTATCAATATTTCCCCGGCCATCCCGACCTGTTCACGCTTTACAAGGAAGAGCGGGAAAAGGCCGGTTTCCCGCCGCCGGAGGAGCTTCGCAAGCCCGCCGCCAGCTTCCTCTACGTATCGGACGACCCGGATCGCGACTGGCCTCTGGTGGCGCCGCATGTCGCTCACGCGACCAACCTCTATGCCGAATGGGCGAAGGAGCGGGGCACGGGCCAGACCCGCTACAACGCCGCCGAAACGGTCGAGGCGTTGAAGGCCATGCCGAATATCAAGGTGGTGACGCCGGACGAATGTTTCACCTATCTCAAGGATCTGGGCCGGGGCACGGCGGTGACCTTCCATGCCCTGCTTGGCGGGCTGGACCCCGAATTGTCGTGGAAGAGCCTGAAGCTGTTCGAAGCGGAAGTGTTGCCGCGCCTGCGGGCCGAACCCGGCCTGCTGGAAGATGTGGTCTGAGGAGGGAGAAGGACGATGGAAGAACGCAACCGTCGCATAGCGCTGGCAACCATGCTGGCCGTCCCCTTCGGCTGGGGGGCCGCGTGCGGCGCCTCCGCCGCCGTCCCGATGCGCATGGGTGTGGGCTGCATGGCCGACCGT
>JASGDV010000162.1:0-12844 GCA_049841255.1 Sphingobium sp. | reverse complement strand
CTTGCGGCCCAATGACAGGATCGCGTCGGTGCCTGATCGGCCACCCCATTCGTCGAACGCGCCGGTCGTGGTCATGCGATCCACTTCCTCGACGCCCGCGATCAGTTGATCCAGGTCGTAGCTCTCGCCCAGATAATCATAATCGATCAGCGGCGGAACCGAAGGATCGCTGGACGCCAGCTTCAGGCTGCCCCGGCTCTGCGGCCGCATATGACCGATGCCAAAGGTGAAGCTGTTCTCCACCGGCTGCTGCCAGGCGGTATGATAGTCGACCTGCACCTGCACGATCTGCAACTCAGGCGCGATCTGCCCCGGCAAGGTGCGCGTGAACAAAGTCGATTCCGCCAGATTGCCGCTGGGCGGAGGCAACGGCCTGTCCGCATGATAGCGGATCCCCGCAAGCAGGATATGATCGTGCAGATTTCCGCCCACGCCCGGCAAGTCCAGCGTCACGCCAATGCCAAGCGCCGTCAGTTCATCGGCGGGACCGATCCCCGACAACAGCATCAGCTTGGGCGAATCAATCGCGCCGGCAGTCAGGACGACGCGCCCCGCGCGCACCGTTTCCGCCTTGCCATCAGCCACATATTCGACGCCGGTGCAGGTCGTGCCGTCCATCGCCAGTCGACGAACCTGAACGCCGGTGCGGACCTCCAGATTGGGCCGTTCCATCGCGGGCCGCAAATAAGCCGTGGCAGGGCTTTGCCTCATGCCATTTTCGATCAGCACATCCTGAATGGTCGTGCCCATCAGGTCAGGGCCATTCACATCGTCCATATAGACATGGCCCAGCGCACGCGCGGCCGCCACATGGGCATGACTCAAGGGATGCGGATTGGCCGATGGCCGGGGCATCAGCGGACCGCCCTGCCCCCGATAGCGCGGATCGCCGCCCGGCACGTCCTCGGAGCGTTTGAAATAGGGCAGGACATCCTCATATCCCCACCCGTTCGCGCCCATATAGGCCCAATTGTCGAAATCCTGCCGATGCCCCCGAATATGGGTCATCAGATTGATGGAGCTGGACCCGCCCAGCACCCGCCCCCGGTGGCAGGCATAGGATCGCCCCGTCGCCCGCTGCACCGTGGTCTGGTAAAAATAATCCAGTTCGGTGCCCAGCGTGGTCGCCCATGCTTCGGGCGTCTGGACTTCCGGTCGCTGATCGCTGCCGCCCGCCTCCAGAAGAAGGACGCGGCACGACGGATCTTCACTCAGCCGCGCCGCGACGATGCAACCGGCGGTGCCTCCACCCACGACAACGACATCATATTGCGCCATGCTTTCAGTACCGCACCATCACCGTCTTGGTTTCGAGATAATCGTCCAAACTTTCCTTGCAGGTTTCGCGGCCCCAACCGGATTCCTTATAGCCGCCGAACGGCACCGCCGCGTCGCATGCCTGATAGCAGTTGATCCAGACCTGCCCCGCTTCGATCGAGGTAGCGAAATGCTGCGCCCGGCTGATGTCCTGCGTCCACACGCCCGCGCCCAGCCCGAAACGGGAGTCGTTCGCTGCCGCCAGAACCTCTTCCTCCGTGTCGAACGGCAGGACGGACAGAACAGGGCCGAAAATTTCTTCCTTCACGATGCGCGCATCGGGCTTGGGATTGATGAGCACGGTAGGCTGCACGAAATAGCCCTGATCGCCCCAACTGCCGCCACCCGACGCAACTTCGGCGCCTTCCTTCTGGCCGATGTCGATATATTGCAGCACTTTTTCGCGATGTTCTGCGGAAATCATCGGACCCATTTCCGTGGTCGGATCGAGGCCGCGACCCAGCTTGATCGATTCCGCTCGCGCGCTGATGCCCGCCACCACCTTGTCGAAGACAGGCCGCTGCACATAGAGCCGCGACCCCGCGATGCAGCTTTCCCCCTGACAGGCGAAGATAGCCAGCGCAGCGTTCGGAATGGCCAGATCGAGATCGGCGTCGGCGAAGATGATGTGGGGTGACTTCCCGCCCAATTCCAGCGAAACGCGCTTGAGGTTGGACGTCGCGCCGCGCACGATGGACTTGCCGGTCGCGACCGATCCCGTGAAGGTGATCTTGCCGATGTCCATATGGTCGACCATGGCCTGACCGGCGGTGCGGCCATAGCCGCTCACGAAATTGAACACGCCTTCGGGGAAGCCGGCTTCCAGAACCAGCTTGCCCAGCAATTCGATGGAGAGCGGCGTCTGTTCGGCAGGCTTGAATACCGTGGTGTTGCCAGTCGCCAGAGCGGGCGCCAGCTTCTTGATCGTCATCAGCAGCGGCACGTTCCACGGGATGATCGCCGCGACCACCCCGATCGGCTCGCGTAACGTATAGGCATGATAACGCCCGCCAAAGCGCGGCGGGTAGGAAACAGGAATGGTTTCGCCGGTGATCTTTGTCGGCCAGCCGGCGTAATAGCGCAGAATCTCGATCGACAGCGGCACATCGACAAAGCGCGCTTCATTGACGGGCTTGCCATTATCGAGAGATTCGATCTGCGCGAAATCCTCGGCATGCGCCTCGATCAAGTCGGCCAGCCGCCACATCAGCCTCGTGCGTTCCTGTGGCGTCATGGTGCGCCAGGGGCCGGCCAAAGCCTTGCGGGCGGCACGCACGGCGGCGTCCACGTCGGCCTTGTCACCCGCAGGCACATGGGTGATGACCTCGCCCGTCGCCGGATCTTGAACCGCCAGGGTTTCACCGCTCTGCGCGTCAACCCAGTCCCCGCCAATCAGCATCTTGTGTGGGCCATGCACGAAATCGTGCACTTGCTCTGACAAAGGCGTCGTCCCGGACACGCAACTCTCCCTGTAAATGATGCGCGATCAAGCCCGGCCATTCAGGCAAGGCGAATAAGAATGCGGCCGCGCCCACTGCACCGGGCGCGGCCGCAAAGGGTTCAGGCGGCGGCCATCTCGACCGGCTTGGTGAAGTTCTTCATGCGCGGGAAGACTTCCTTGCCCATGCGCTGGATGTCCTCGACATAGTCGGGGAAGATCAGCATGTAGCCCGCGACACCGTCGATCTCGGCCCATTCATCGAGAATGCGCGCGACGGTTTCCGGCGAACCGGCGATGAAGTCGGTCGACATGCGAACCATGTCACCCACATCGACATTGACGATGTTGTGCGACGTCGCGCCATGGTCGGTCGAAGCCTGCGCCACCATATAGTTGATCGCCGTCATGTCGGGATGCTCTTCGAAATTCTTGAGCTTCTCCTGCGCTTCCTCGTCCGTGTCGCCAAGGACGACGCCCAGCGCCGCATAGGCCTTGATCGTGCGGCCAGCAGTTTCGAGCTGGGCATGATATTTCTTCATCGTTTCGGCGAGCGCTTCCTTGCCGCCGAAGGCGAGGCGGAACTGATAATCCGCATAGCGCGTGGTGAATTCGATCGCGCTCTGCGACGTGCCCGCGCAGACGATGGGAATGCGGCGTTCCGGCTGCGGCCCGACGCGCACATCCTCATACTGGAAATGCTTGCCCTTGAAGTTGGTGACACCGTTTTCCCAAAGGTCACGGACGACCTGGCAATATTCGCCAGCATATTCCCAGCGATAGTTATTATAATCATAACCCGGCCAGGTCTTGAGCACTTCCAGTTCCTTGGGGTGCCAGCCGCCCGGAACGATGTTCAACAGGAAGCGGCCATCGCTGGCGGAATCGATGGTCATCGCCATGCGCGCGGCCAGAGCCGGATGGACGGCAAGGATATTCACCGAACCGATCAGCTTCATGAACTTCGTGTCCCGCGACAACGCAGCCATTTCGGTCATCGCTTCCAGAGCGTCGTCCCAGAATCCGGTGGGACCGCCATCGCCTAGGCCACGCAGGCACGACAGCGCCAGCGCGAAGGAAAAGCCGTTCGCCTCACCCGCCTGCACAATCTCGCGCATCATCGGATAAGTAGGGGAATATTGTGGAGAGGTTTCAGAGATGATGAAACCGTTGCGTGCACTGGGCAGGAAGATTCCGAATTCCATTGTAATGCTTCCTATCTAAATCTTTCAGGCATCTGTGATATCGTGGAGAGCCTAATACTATGTAGTATGAAGGGCTACCTTTTGGATCGTCGCACAGGCACCTGAGGCTGTCAATAGGATGCGTGGCGGCCAACATTACAAAATGTTTATCGTCCCCCGCGCCCGGAAAAACGGGGTTTCCGGGCAGGCGATCATGCCCGTCCGTCCCGTCATGGGAATGTCCTGAAGGAGCGAGCAGGATTTGGTTACGACTTTGTCACGACTGCGTTGCCGCAAGAGACCTATCCCCTGCGGAAAAGCACCAAAACCATCTAAAAATTCACCGAGCCATACTGAAACGGTGACTCTTCACGCATCTATCTCCGCCTCGATCAGCGACGGTCCCTTGCGGTCGAAAGCTTCGGCCAACAGCCGGTCGAACTCCGCCGCGGTCACGGCCTTGGCGCTCGGCACGCCCATGCTCTGGCCCATGGCAACCCAATCGATGTCGGGGTCGCGCAACGAGGTCATGTCGAGCGCCTTGCGCCCCGGATTCTTCACCCCGACATTGGAAAGTTCATGCCGCAGGATTGCATAGGAACGGTTGGACAGGATGATCGACACGATATCCAGCTTTTCCCGCGCATGGGTCCAGAGCGCCTGATTCGTATACATGCCCGACCCGTCGGCCTGAAGCACGACCACCTTGCGGTCTGGATGCGCCACTGCCGCGCCGATGGCGAGCGGCAGACCGATGCCGATGGCGCCGCCCGTCAGTTCCAGCCAGCTATGGGGCGCAGCGGTTTCCGTCGCTTCCGCGATCGCCCAGCCGGTCGTCATCGACTCGTCGGAAATGATGGCATGAGCCGGGAGGCGGTTGGCGAGCGAGGCCGCGATGCCCGCGCTGGTCAGCGGACCGTCCGGCAAGGCGCGCCCGGAAACCGGCTCGACATGGCGCGGCATGAAGCGTCCTGCATCCAGCGAGGATGCCAGCTCCTCCAGCGCCCTGCGCCCATCCTCGTCCGGTTGCGTGAGCGTCAGCGTCTCACATCCTTCCGGCAGCAGCCGTCCGGGCTTGTCGGGATAAGCGAAGAAGGCGACCGGCGCGCGCGCACCAATCAGGATGCAATACCGGAAGTCCTTCAGCCGCGCCACCGCGTCGTTCACGGGGTAGGGCACATGCTCGACCGCCACGCGCCCGGCGCCTCGTTCGATCCGGGCATTGGCGGTCTCGCAGAAGACTTCCGCCCCCGTCGCCTGCGCGATGCGGTCGGCGAGGTCCAGCGCTTCGGGATCGGCAAGGATACTCCCGCCCAGCAGCAGCATGGCAGGTTCACCGGAGCGCAGGCGCTCGGCGGCCTGATCCAACCCGCGCGGATCAGGCGCGGTTTTCGGCGCGACTAGGCGAGCCAGCGCGGGACCGTTGGAAATCCCCCACGCCGTATCAGCAGGCAGGATCAGCGTGGCGATGCCGCCCTCTCCTTCCGACGCCTTCCGGACAGCTTCGGCGGCATCCTTAGCGATATTCTGCGCGCTGCGGGAAGTCTTGACCCAGACCGACCAGGTCCGCGCCAGATTCTCGATATTATTGGTCAGCGGCGCGTCGAGATGATGGTGATAGGTCGCGTGGTCGCCCACGATATTGACCATCGGCGTGCCCGCCCGCATCGCATTGTGCAGGTTCGCGCCCGCATTGGCGAGGCCCGGTCCCAGATGCAACAAGGTCGCGGCGGGCTTGCCTGTCATGCGCCCATATCCATCCGCCGCCGCCGACACGACGCCTTCAAACAGGCACAGCACGCAGCGTATGCCCGGATTGGCATCCAGCGCACCGAGGAAGTGCATCTCCGACGTGCCGGGATTGCCGAAGCACACCGTCACATCGCTGTCGACCAAAGTCTGGACCAGAGCTTCCGCGCCGTTCATCGCCTTCATCCTTCCGCTTCGTTCTTTTCGCCGATGATGAGCGCATCCACCGCGACCGCGCCGTCCGGGTAGATCATCAGCGGATTGACATCGAGTTCGACGAGGCTGTCCAGATGATCCGCCGCATAACCGGCCACCGCCGCGATGGCGTCCACCACCTTGCCGATGTCGGCGCGCGGCTTGCCCCGAAAGCCGTCGAGCAGCACGAAGCTGCGAAGCTGCCGCACCTCCGCCTCGATCTCCTCGCGCGTGACGGGCAGGATCATCTGCCGCGCGTCGGCCAGCAGTTCCACCAGCACGCCGCCCGCACCCACGACCAGCACCATGCCGAACAGCGGATCGCGCTTCACGCCGACGATCAGTTCGGCGAGCGGCGACGCCTGCATCGGCTCCATCAGGAAACGGTCCAGCGTCACGCCGGGCGCATGTTCCCGCACCGAGGCGACCATTCGCCCGGCCGCCGCGCGAATATCTTCTGCCGTCCGCAGGTTGAGCGACACGCCGCCCACTTCCGTCTTGTGCGCGAGATCGTCGTGGAGCACCTTCAGCACCACGGGTTCTTCCGGCATCGGGGGGGTGTTCAGCGCCTCCTCGATGCTCAGCACCCGCCCCTGCGGGATGGGCAGGCCATAGGCTGCCAACAACTGCTTGCTGTCATATTCATTGATCGTCCGCGCGACCGGCTCGGCATCCGGCAGGGCATAAGGCGCGACCGGCAAGCCCTTCTCCGCATCCGCCGCCAGCATCGCGGAATAGGCCGCCCATTTCGCCAGCACCGGCCCCGCGTCATGCAACCCTTGCAGCGGGATCACGCCATTTTCCAGCATCCATTCGCGCGCGTAAAGCGGGATGGATTCCGGGTTCACCGACGCCATGACGACCGGCTTCCCCGTCTCCTTCCCCGCTGCCGCGAGAGCGCGCAACATGGCGATGATCGGTTCGCCCATATGTTCGCCCAATGAAAGCGGCGGATGGTCCATCACCATCATCCCCGCATCATAGCCATCCCCCAGCATGGAAGCGAACATGGGCCGCAGCAATTCCTCCTGTCCCCAATAGCCCGCCGTGAAATCCAGCGGATTGGACACATGGGCATAGTCCGGCAGCTTCGCCTTGATGGCCTCCACCTGCGCGGCATTGGGTTGCGGCAGCTCCAGCCCTGCAAGGCTGCAAAAATCCGCCGCCAGCCCATTGTCGCCGCCTGAACTGGAGAATACCGCCAGCCGCTTGCCCGCAAAACGCGGCGCGAGCGAGGCGAGCTTCAGCATCTCCAGAAACTGCGGCACGGTATCGGTGACGATGACGCCCAGCCGCCGGAACAGCGCGTCGTAAAACTCATTCTGCCCGGCGAGCGAACTGGTATGGCTGACCGCCAATGCCGCGCCCAGATCGGAAATGCCGGAGCGGCAGACGATCACCGGCATCCCCTGCTCCCGCGCGCGCAGACAGGCTTGCGAGAAGGCGGGGACGTTGCGAATGCCCTCCATGAAGAGGCCGATGCAGGTCACCTGCGGATCGTCGATCAGATAGTCGATATAATCCTCGAACCCCAGCACCGCCTGATTGCCGGCGCTGATGAGGTAGCTGAACGGCACCGACCGCTGGCTGGAGGACAGATGGATGCAGACATTGCCGCTCTGCCCCACGATGGCCGCGCCCCTGCGGCCCGGCCCCGGCAGATATTCCGACGACCAGATGCTGCCGCCGTTCGCATAGTTGACGATGCCGTAGCAATTCGGCCCCACCAGCGCGAGGTCGCCCGCCGCTTCGATCAGTTCCCGGTTCCGCTCGACACCCGCCTCGCCCAGTTCGGAAAAACCCGACGCGTAAACGACCACGCCGCCCGCGCCGACCTCTCGCAATTCCCGCACCGCATCAACGGTCGCTTCCGCTGGAACCGCGAGATAGACAGCATCCGGCGCCTGCGGCAGGTCGCGGATCGACTTGTAACAGATGTAGCGCCCCAGCTTCTCCCGCTTGGGATGCACGGCATAAACCTCGCCCTTGAAGTCGTCATGCTGGCTCAGCGCATAGACCGCATATTCGGCATTGGCCCCGCCGATGAAGGCGATGCTTTTGGGAGCCAGCAAGCGAGCGAGATTGACCCGGCGCGCGGGCGGCAAGATGGGGCTGATCGTCATGGAATGTCCCTGAAAGCTTATTTGCGCGAAGCCTTGATGTCGGCCCAGTCCTGCTGCGACATCATCCGTCCGAGGAAGTTGAACTGGCCCGCGCCCTCCAGCCATTCGCCGCCGTCGAAGACGACGCATTCGCCGTTCATATAGCCGCTCTCGTCCGCCACCATATAGGCGGCGAGGTTGGCCAGCTCTTCATGCCGTCCGGGACGGCCCAGCGGGTTCTTCTCCTCGAATGCCTTGGCCAGCTCCGGCTTAGGCACCAGCCGTTCCCACGCTCCGTCGGTCGGGAAAGGCCCCGGCGCGATGGCGTTCAAACGAATGCCCCGCCCGCCCCATTCGACCGCCAGCGACCGCGTCATCGCCAGCACGCCCGCTTTCGCCATCGCCGAAGGCACGACGAAAGCCGATCCCGTGAAGGCATAAGTCGTGACGATGTTGAGCACCGTGCCCCCACGCCCTTCAGCTAGCCACCGCTTGCCGCTGCCCAGCGTGACATAGGATGTGCCGTGCAGCACGATGTTCAACACCGCGTCGACGGCGCGATGCGACAGGCTTTCGGTGGGGGCGGTGAAATTGCCCGCCGCATTGTTGACGAGGATGTCGAGAGGGCCGCCTTCCCAGATCGCGGTCAGCATCGCATCGACCGCATCGGCGTCCCGGATGTCGCAGGGATGATATTCCGCCGTCCCCGATCCGCTTTGCGAAAGTTCGGCCACCGTGTCCGCAAGGACATTCTCGCGGCGGCCGCAGATAATGACATGCGCGCCCAGTTCCACATAGCGCTGGGCGATGGAACGGCCGATCCCCGTTCCCCCGCCCGTCACCAATACACGCTTTCCGCTAAGCAGATTCTCTCGAAACATCAGCCTTCTCCTTGGCGGCCTCCTTCAACGGATAGGCCGACGCGTCTTCGTGGAAGAGATCGCAAAGCCAGTCGCGGATCACGATCTGGCACGTCTCCTGTGTCATTTCCTCGTCGAACAAAGATCCGACCCACAGCCCGTCGATAAGCTGGGTGAAGATCATCGCATTATGCTTGACGTTGATCTGTATCTTCTTCGCCTCGGCGGCTTCCGTCATCCGCCGCTCGATGGAAGCGCGGAAGCGTTTCCACAGCCCGTTCCGCAGCTTGCGCGCTTCCCCGTTGTTGAGCGCCACGCTCCAGAAGTGCAGCCACACCTCGCCATATTCCCGCGTCGCGTGGAAAGGCTCCTCCGCCACTGCCAGCAACCGCTTGAAGGGATCATCGCCCGCCGCATGGAAAGCCGCCTTCGCATCCTCGTCCGACTGCTGCGTCAGATAGCGGAAGGCTTCGATCAGCAGGTCTTCCTTCCCCTTGAAATAATGGCTGATGAGGCCGCGGGACAGGCCGCTTTCCTCGCAGATCGTCTGGACCGTCGTGTTGGAATAGCCATGCTTGTGGATAGACTTCAGCATCCCCTGAATGAGATCCATGCGCCGCGCCTCGGCGGTCAGTTCCTTTTTCAGTTCACGCTTCATTCCAAATTTCCTCACATCCCGGAAAAGCCTTGCAGCCTCTCCGATAGCTCGGTTCGCCCGGCGCGACGATATATTTCGCGGGAAACGGATGACCCATTCCCCGCTCCTCTCCTCACTTCCGGTAAGGCGCCAGCATATCGCGCGCGATCAGGTCGCGGTGGATTTCAGACGTCCCTTCCCATATCCGTTCGATCCGCGCGTCGCGCCAGAAGCGCTGGATCGGGAATTCCTCCATCACGCCCATGCCGCCGAATATCTGCACGGCATGATCGGTCACGCGGCCCACCATCTCCGAAGCGAAGAGGTTCACCATCGACACTTCATCGCGGGTGATGGTGCCCTTGTCGGACTTCCACGCCGCTTCCTTGACCATCAGGTCGGCGAGCTTGATGTCCATCGCCATGTCCGCGATCTTGAAACCCGTTCCCTGGAATTCGCCGATGGTCTTGCCGAAAGCCACGCGGTTCGCGGCCCAGTCGCAGGTCATCTCGAATGCCCGCTCCGCCTTGCCCAGGCAGTTCGCCGCCAGCATGATGCGCCCGGAATAGAGCCAGTCATTGGCGAAATCGAAGCCCTTGCCCTCTTCGCCCAATATCTTGCTGTCGGGCACGCGCACATCGTCGAAATAGACCATGTTCGGGTTATAGCCGCGCGTGCAGATCGACTTCATCGGCTCGATCCGGACGCCGGGGCTGTCCGTGTCCACCAGAAACGCCGTGAAACGCTTGCGCGGCCCACGCGGCGTCTCGTCCGTGCCCGTCACCGCGATCAGGATGATGAAGTCCGACACCTCCGCATGGGAAATGAACTGCTTCACCCCGTTGACGATCCAGTCGCCGCCCTCGCGCCGCGCGCCCGTCACGATCCGCCGCGCATCCGATCCCGCGCCGGGTTCCGTCAGGGCGAAACAGTCCACCTTGTCTCCGCGCACGGCGGGCAGCAGATATTCGTCGATCTGATCGCCCTGACAGCCGAGCAATATCTTGGCCGGACGGTTCATCAGCAGCGACAACGCGGCGGAAGTCCGCCCCAGCACCCGCTCCGCCTGCGCCAGCGTCTGATAGTCCAGACCGCCACCGCCGACCTCCTCCGGCATGTTCATGGAGATATAACCCGCCGCCTTCGCCTTGACACGGATGTCGTCGGCGATTTCCTGCGGGACGTGGCGCGTCTCCTCGACCAGCGCCTCGTGCGGATACAGTTCCGTCTCCACGAAATTCTTGAGATTGTCGACCAGGGCAACCTGTTCGAAGCTGAGTTCAAAATCCATTTTCGATCCTTATGCCCCGGTGAAGACCGGCTTGCGGCGTTGCTGGGCGGCGGCGAGCGCCTCCACATGATCCCTGGTCTTGACGCAGACTTTTCCGGCGGCCTGCTCGGCGGCAAGCTGCTCCCCCAACGTCCGGTCGAAGGATGCGTCGATCAAATGCCTGGCGAGGCCGATGGCGACGGTCGGCCCATTGGCGAGTTGCTCGGCGAACGCCATGGTGCGGGCCTGCAATTCCTCCGACGAAGCCACCTCGCTCACCAGCCCCAGCCGCAGCGCGTCCTGCGCCGTCCATGTCTCGCCGGTGAAGACGAAGCGTTTCGCTGCCTCGATCCCGATCAGGCGCGGCAGGAAATATGTGCCGCCGCAATCGGGCGAAAAGCCGATATGCGTATAGGCGCACATGAATTTGGAGCGCTCGGAAACATAGCGGAAATCGCAGGCCAGCGCGAGGTCCAGCCCCGCGCCCACCGCCGCGCCGTCGATCATGGCAATGACCGGCTTGGGACAGGCGGCGACGTCCTGAATCAGCTTCAGCGCCTCTTCCACCCAGTCATGATCGGGGTAACGCTGCGTGCCCTTGTTGATCTGATCCCACTCATCCAGATCCGCGCCGGAGGAAAAGGCGCCGCCCCGTCCGGTGATCACCACGCAGCGCGCGGATCGATCCTCGCCGGCCGCCTGGATGAGTTTCCGCAATTTGAGCACCAGTTCCGTGCAGAGCGCATTGCGCGCCGCAGGCCGGTTGAGTGCGATCAGCCTTACGCCCCCGTGATTTTCGATCTGGACGATATCGTTCACAACATCTCTCCCGCCGAAGCCGCAAGATAAAGAATGAGGTATAGAGGCAATCGACTGTGCATTCCGTCTACATAATTTTTATGGACGTTCAACAAATTTATGTCCATTATCGCGATGGACAGGATTTCTGCTCGACCCATCCTCCTGTATAGGCAGGGTAAGGCCAGGGGGAAATCCGCGCATCCGATTTGCCCGGCCGTCCGACATGAAAGTGCGCGGCCAGCTTCTGAAACGCGCCGCCCCGGCTGCAAGGAGAGCATCGTGAATCAGATCGAATCCCGTGACCGCCCGCCCCCGGCCATCGTCCCCGGCCTGACGCGGGGATGGAAGCATGATCGGCCGGTCACCCACGACGATCCGGCCATCGAACGGCTCTACCGCAAGCAGCGCCTTGCCGCCTCCTATCGCCTGTTCAGCCTCAACGGCTTCGACATGGGCGGCGCGGGTCATATCACGGTGCGCGATCCGGAATGGCCGGATTGCTTCTGGGTCAATCCCTATAGCGTGCATTTCAGCCACATCACCGTGTCCGACCTGATGCTGGTCGACCATGCGGGCAAGGTGGTGCAGCCGCCGAAGAACGCGCCTCCCTTCCTGAATCAGGCCGCTTTCGCCATCCATTCGGAATTGCACAAGGCCCGGCCCGACGTCGTGGCGGCCGCCCACTCCCATTCCATCCATGGCAAGGCATGGTCGACGCAGGGCCGATTGCTTGACCCGATCACGCAGGATTCCGCGGAATTCTACGAAGATCATGCCTTGTTCACCGACTTCACCGGCGTGGTTTTCGAAACCGGCGAAGGCAGGCGCATCGCGGAATGCCTGGGCGGCAAGAAGGCCGTCATCCTCCAGAATCACGGCATCCTGACGGTCGGCGCATCGGTGGAGGCGGCGGTCTGGCGCTATCTTTCGTTCGAAAATGCATGCCGGACGCAATTGATGGCGGAAGCGGCGGGTCCGGTGACGCCGATGCGCCCCGAAATTGCGCGGCTGACCGCCGGTCAGGTCGGCACGGAGATTGCGGGTTACTGGGCGTTCCAGCCCTATTGGGACATGATCGTGGCAAAGGAACCCGATCTGCTCGATTGATCGGCAAGCCATAGGAAGAGGGGGATCATGCGGTTTGCGAATGGCGGCTTTGGGTGGAAGGCGGACATAAGCCCCTCCCTCGCCCCTTTGGGGAGAGGGTTGCGGAGACTTGGGCAGCATGCTGCCTTAGTCGTAGCTGGGCGAAGTGGCCACGCCATTGTGACGGCGCATCCCCCTCACCCAG
>JASGDV010000161.1:0-5435 GCA_049841255.1 Sphingobium sp. | reverse complement strand
GTCGTCGCCACCGACGATCGCCGGGCGCCGCGCACATCGGCCAATTTCCTTGCCTATGTGGATGACGGACGCTTCGACGGCGTCACCTTCTACCGCGCGGCGCGGCGCAAGAGCGCGCCGGAACTGGGGCTGATACAGGGCGGCATCGACACCGACGCCCGCCGCGCCCTGCCGCCCATCCCGCATGAACCGACGACGAAGACGGGCATCCGCCATCTCGACGCCACGCTGTCGATGGCGCGGCCCAACCGGCCGGATTCGGCCATGGGCAATTTCTTCATCACTGTGGGGCCGACGCCCAATATGGACGCGGCGGGCGATTATATCGGCTATGCCGCCTTCGGCCATGTCGTCGCGGGCATGGATGTGGTGAAGCGCATATTGGCCGTGCGGACATGCTGCGGTTCCGGCCCGATGCGCGGGCAGATGATCGTGAAGCCGGTCCGCATCATCCGCGTAAAAAGGCTCGACGGAACCCCGCGCCCGACCGGCAAGGTGAAGCCATGGCTGATCGGGATCAACCGCCCGAAGGCGAAGTGACAGGCAGCATCCGGCGAAAGGGGCGAGGATGGCCGTCCATTTTCGTGGCACGTTGGACACTGGATTCATGCTCCTGCGAGGGCAGGAGCACGACGCGCTTCCATCTAAATCAGGACAGTCCTTGGCAGCGAATCGCCCGAAGGCATCGCCTGCGGCCTTTCCCGAAAGGGCTGTTCGGCCCGCCGGTCAGTTCTTGCGCTGCGGCACGGTGAAGGTGCCCGAAACGCGCCCGCCGGAGCCGCCCGAAACCCCCGGCGCGCCGCCGCTGGACCGGCCGTCCACGGTCGAAAGCCCGCTGTTGAGGTCCATCACCAGCCGCCCGCCGGTCAGCCGGTTCGCACCCTGCGTCAGCGCCACATTGCCCAGCATGGTGATGAGCCGCCGGTTGAGGTCGTAGATGGCGACATTGCCGCGCGCCGTCTCATTCCCCTTGGTCACGACGACATTGCCCGACGCGTCGATCCGGTCGACCTCCACACCGCTGCCGGTGTTGCCGGTGCTGTTGCCGGGCGTCTGGCGATAGGCGACGGTCATGCGCGCGGCGTTCAGCGTCATGTCCGCCTGCGTCACCATGACATTGCCCGACACGACCACGCGGTCGGCGCGGTCCTGCACCTCGATCCGGTCGGCGGTGAAGTTGACCGGCGCGTTGCTGTCGTGATTCTTCATCACCTGCGCGCCCGCGCCCGCGAAGATGGCGCTCGCGGCGCCGATCGCGCCCAGCGAAAAGAGGATGACGGTCCGTTTCATCAATTCCGCCCTTTGAGGCCATTTTGTTCGATGCGCAAGCTCGCCCTGCCGTTCAGCGTCACGGTGCGCGCGTTGAGGTCCGCTTCCAGATGATCGCCGCTGAAGGTGCCGATGGGGATGCGCCCGTCGACCCGGCCCGCGCTCTGGAGCCTGCGGGACTGGAGGTCGACGCCCACGTCGCGCGTCGTCATGCGATAGCCGCCCGCCGACTGGAACTGCACCGGCCCGATGATGCCGATCCGCTCATCGTCCATATTATACTGGCCCTTCTGCGCGCTCAGCAGGGCGGGGCCATCGGACAGCAGGATGCGCGCCGACAAGTCGTCCAGGTCCACCACCGGCTCGCGCGAGCTTTTCTGCACCGCCGATCCGGCGCGCAGGGAGAAGGGCTGGCCCTTGCTGTCCTCGCCCCGGTAGAGCGCCTCGGTCAGCCGCATGCGTTCGTGCGCGATCTCGACCTTGTTCTTGTCGAGCAGGAAGCTGACCGTGCTGCCGCCGGTGAAGGGCGCGGTCGCCAGCAGCGCCGCCAGCACGCCCACCGCGACCGGCAGCCAGTTCTTCAGCGTCTTGACCAGCCGGTCATGGCTGCCGCCCGGCCGCGCCCAGTGGCGGCGCGCATGGCGTTGCTGTTCGGCCTTGATCGACATGGACGGCGTGCCTCCCGATTCGCTTTACATATGCGCGAAGATGTCGATCTCCGGCCATCCGGCCAGATCCAGTTCCGCCCGGTGCGGAAGAAAATCGAAACAGGCCTGCGCCAGTTCCATCCGTCCTTCGCGGATCAGCCGCTTGTCCAGTTCCTCTTTCAGCAGGTGCAGATAGCGCACGTCGGACGCGGCATAATCCTTCTGCGCGTCGGACAGGACCGGCGCGCCCCAGTCGGAGCTCTGCTGCTGCTTGCTGATCTCCTGCCCCAGCAATTCGCGCACCAGTTCCTTCAGGCCATGCCGGTCGGTATAGGTCCGCACCAGCCGCGAAGCGATCTTGGTGCAATAGACGGGCGCGGCGACGACGCCCAGATAATGTTTGATCGCGGCGATGTCGAAACGCCCGAAATGATAGAGTTTCAGCCGCTCCGGGTCCGCCAGCGCGGCTTTCAGATTCGGCGCGGCATAGTCGCTGCCGGGGTTGAAGCGCACCAGATGCTCGTCCCCCTTGCCGTCGCTGATCTGGACGACGCACAGCCGGTCGCGCGGGGTGATGAGGCCCATGGTTTCAGTGTCTACGGCGATCGCGCCGGGGGCAAGGACGCCTTCGGGCAGGTCCTCTTCATGGAAATAAACGGTCATGATTTCCCTCTATGGCGAAAGCGGCCGGACCGCAATCGACGCTTTCATCCCGTCCCCCTTGAAATGCGGGACAGCGGAATCTAATGGGTCGCAGGCTAAAATCATTCGCGCTCCCCTGAAAAATTGATATAGTGATTCCCAAACCGCGTTCATGCGGTGGATTCTGCATGTCATTTCGCCCGGCATGTCTGTCCGATTTTACATTTGGGCGAAGCGAAAGTGACCAACAGGGCATGAGTTTTGATAAAGGTCGCCGCGGCGGGCGCGGCAAGGATAAGCGCGACGGTTTCGGCGAAGACAGTTTCTACGAAGGTGGCCGCGGCGGTTTCGGCGGTGGCGGCTTTGGTGATCGCGGCGGTTTCGGCGACCGTGGCGGTTTCGGCGGTGATCGCGGCGGCTTCGGTGGTGACCGTGGCGGCTTTGGCGGCGGTGGCGGTTTTCGCGGCGGTGGCGGCGGCTTCGGCGGCGGCGGGGGCCGTGGCGGCATGCCCGCGCAGGTCGTTGGCGAAGGCACCGGCATCGTCAAATTCTTCAACGGACAGAAGGGCTTCGGTTTCATCGTCCGCGATGACGGCGGCGAAGATGTGTTCGTGCATATCAGCGCGGTCGAGCAGGCAGGCCTCACCGGCCTTGCCGAAGGGCAGCCGCTCGGCTTCACCCTCGTCGATCGCGGCGGCAAGGTGTCGGCGACCGACCTCAAGATCGAAGGCGAGCCGCTTCCGGTCGAGGAACGCGCCCCGCGCGAACCGCGCGCTGGCGGCTTCGGCGGCGACCGCGGCCCGCAGCGTCAGCTGACCGGCGAACGCGCCAGCGGCACGGTCAAGTTCTTCAACGCGATGAAGGGCTTCGGCTTCATTCAGCGCGATGACGGCCAGCCCGACGCTTTCGTGCACATCAGCGCGGTCGAACGCGCAGGCATGGCCGCCCTCAACGAAGGCGACCGTCTCGACTTCGAACTGGAAGTCGATCGCCGCGGCAAATATGCAGCGGTGAATCTCCAGTCGAAGGCCGACTGAGCTTCGCCATCCTGCCGTCAGGATGAAAAATGAAAGGGGCTGCCTGCCCGGCGGCCCTTTTTCTTTTGGCGATTATTTGCAAACCCACATCCCTGCGATAGCTGTTTCGGCCAGAAGCGGACATTTTGATGCGTCATCCCAGCGAAAGCTGGGATCCCTCTGGGTCTGATTGCGCCTCAAGAAGAGAGGCGCCAGCTTTCGCGGCATGACGGGCAAGGAATGTCTGTTCCCTACTCAAATAGGACGCGTCAGACACTCGCACTGCCACGATTGGAACAGCCTAAACCATCTCGCCCATCAACAAGCGAGGCAAAGCGCCGGATTCGCCGCGCGCTTCGGACATGAAGCGGTTCTTGAGCAGCGAGGTGCGCTGCACGGCGGCCAGACCCGCGCGGCGGATGAGCGAAGGCAGGCGGCCGGGAATGTCGAACAGCCGGACAAGCCCGTCCATCGCTACGCTGACCGACAGGGAATCGAGGCTCCGCCAGCGCTGATAGCGCGCCAGAAGCTGCGCGTCGCCTGGATCGAGGCCGAGCCGCATGCCCTCCACCAACACCTCCACCAGCGCAGCGACATCGCGGAAACCGAGGTTCAGGCCCTGTCCGGCGATAGGATGGATCGCATGGGCCGAGTCCCCCACCAGCGCCAGCCGCGTGTCGGTGATCCGCGCCGCATGGTGGAAGCCGAGAGGATAAGAGGATCGCGGCCCCGCCAGCGATATTTCGCCCAGGAAGCCGCCCATGCGTTTCTGCGCTTCGGCAAGCCATGCGCGCTCGGAGAGCTTCATCATCGCGGGGGCCTGATCGGTCGGCACCGTCCACACGATCGCCGAGCGGGTGCCCGGCAGCATCGGCAGCAGCGCGAAAGGACCACCCACATAGAAAATCTCATAGGCGGTGTTGGCGTGCGGCACTTCATGGTCGATGGCCGTGACCATGGCGGCATGCTTATATTGCCAGCGCGTCGTGCGGATGCCCGCCGTTTCGCGCGTGGGGCTGTTGCGTCCTTCCGCTGCGACGAGCAACGCGCCGTGGAGTTGCGCTCCACTGGCGAGCGTCAGGGTCACGCCGTCCGCATTGCGGTCCACGGCGATGGCGCGGTCGGGCTGGAAGCGGGTAAGGTTTTCGGCCTTCTCCGCCGCTTTGGCCAGCGTCACGCGCAGGTCGCGATTGGGGAACATGATGCCCATCACGCCGTCGTCGGCGTCCGGCGCGAAGTCCAGCGCGCCGGGCTGCAACCCGTCGCTAACCCAGATGCGGTCGATGGGACAGCCCTTGCCTTCCAGCAGGTCCGCGACGCCGATGGCGTAGAGCATGGCATGGCTGGTCGAGGAAATGGCCGAGACGCGTCCGTCGAAACCGGCGGCGGTGGTTTCCACCGGATCGGCGGGATCGATCACGGCGCAGCGCACGCCATGGCCCGAAAGAGCGATGCCAAGGGTGAGGCCCACCAGACCCCCACCCAGAATCACGACGTCGAAGCGTTGCATGGCGGGCATGTCTAGGCGGTTGGGGCAGGGAAGGGAAGCGGCGGGGTGAGGAAAGCGATTGCGGCGATGACATCCTTTGCCGTGGGCGATGGCTGGTTTTGGCCAGAAGTGGACCTTCAACCTCCGTCATCCCAGCAAAAGCTGGGATCTCTCTGGTGTCTGATTGCGCCTCAAGAAGGGAGATGCCAGCTTCTGCTGGCATGACGGGACAAGGAATATCCGTTCACCACCCAAATTGAACTGCATCGTGCTCCTGCGAAGGCAGGAGTCCAGCTCAGGCGGTGAACTGAGCTGGACTCCTGCCTTCGCAGGAGCACGAGGCAGTTCAATTTGGGTGGTGAACGGATATTC
>JASGDV010000160.1:0-5377 GCA_049841255.1 Sphingobium sp. | reverse complement strand
TCCGTGGCCTGCGCGTCATCCGCGACAATTATGAAGCGACCGCGAAGAAAGGCCGGATGAAGGCCGAGGATGTGGACGCGCGCCTGGGTCTTCTCACCGGATCGGTGACGATGGAGGACCTGTCCGACTGCGACCTCATCATCGAAGCCGTGTTCGAACTGATGGAGATCAAGAAGGCGGTCTTCGCGAAACTGGACGGCATCGCGAAGCCCGACGCCATTCTCGCCACCAACACCAGCTATCTGGACATTGACGAGATCGCATCGGCCACCAGCCGCCCGGCGAGCGTCATCGGCCTGCATTTCTTCTCGCCCGCCCATATCATGAAGCTATTGGAGATCGTGCGCGGCAAGGGCACCCGCGCCGACATCATCGCGACATCGATGAAGCTGGCCAAGACGCTGGGCAAGGTCGGGGTGCTGGTCGGAAACGCCTATGGCTTCGTCGGCAACCGCATCCTCGCCGCCCGCGACGCGCAGGCGAACCGGCTGATCCTGGAAGGCGCGACGCCTGAGGCCGTGGACAAGGTGCTTTATGACTTCGGCTTTCCGATGGGCCATTTCCAGATGCGCGACCTGGCGGGACTGGATGTGGGCTGGAACCGGGAGAAGAGCAGTTCCTCGACTGTGCGGGAAATCCTCAACGAGATGGGCCGTCATGGGCAAAAGACGGGCGGCGGCTTCTACGACTATGACGAGAACCGCAATCGGACGCCTTCGCCTGTCGCGCAGAAGGTGATCGAGGATTTCGCGGCGAAGCAGGGCATCGCCCGCAGGGAAGTCGGCGAGGCGGAAATCCGCGACCGCATCCTCTATGCGATGGTGAATGAAGGCGCGAAGCTGCTGGACGAAGGCATCGCCTCGCGCGCGTCCGACATCGATGTGGTCTGGGCCACGGGCTATGGCTGGCCGCAATATGAAGGCGGGCCAATGTTCTGGGCCGATCTTCAAGGACTTCCACAAGTGATTGAAAAACTGAAATCCTTGCAAGGTGAATATGGCGACGCCTTTGCGCCGTCGCCTCTGATCGAACGTCTGGTTTCCGAAGGAAAGGGGTTCAGGGACGCATGATGAAGGGCAACCGCGTCGCGATAACGGGGGTCGGTGAAACCCCCTTCCTCCGCAAGGGCGAGGAAGGCGTGCTGATGATGATGGCGCGCGCCAGCCTGTCGGCCATCGCCGACGCGGGCCTGAAACCGGCGGACATAGACGGCTATGTCTGCAACAAATATGCGGGTTATGGATCGGACGAGATCGCCCATGCCATCGGCGCGGGGGAAAAGCGGTTCTGCGCGATCGCCGACAGCGCGGGCGGCACGGCGACCACCGGGCAGGCGCTGCAAATGGCGCAGATGGCGATCGAGGCGGGGCTGGCCCGGCATGTGCTGGTCCCCTATGCGATCCGTTCGACCAAGCCGGGGGGCGTATATGGCGTCCATGCGCGCGAACCGCAAAAGGCGGGCATAGAGATGCCTGTCGGCTTCTTCGGCCAGCCCACCTATTTCGCCAGCATGGCCAACCGCTATGCACATGAATATGGCATGACGGAGGAAGAGCAGGCCGCCCTGCCGATGACCTATCGCGCATGGGCGGTGCTGACGCCCGGCGCGCAGCGGCGCGAACCGATGGACCTGGACGCCTATCGCCAGTCGCCGATGATCGCCACGCCTCTGCGGGCGGCCGATTGCTGCCTCACTACCGATGCCGGGGGAGCCTATGTGGTGAGCGCGGTGGAGGAAGCGCGCGACATGCCGCATCCGGTCGTGTCGGTGCAAGGCATGGGCCTTGGCTTCACGAACTGGCCGCAAGGCGTTCTTTTCACACAAACGCCCTGCACCTTCGCCTTTCCCGGAGAAGCATCGGCCCGGCGCGCCTATGAAATGGCGGGTTGCGACGCGAAGGATCTGGACCTCGCTCAGGTCTATGACGGCTTCACCATCTCCGCGCTGGTCCAGACGGAAATGCTGGGCCTGTGCGGGAAGGGAGAAGCGCCCCGCTTTTACGCCGCCGGTCATGCAAGGCCGGGCGGACGGATGCCGGTGAACACCAGCGGCGGCCATATGTCCGGCGGCTATGTGCCGGGCATGAACCTCATCATCGAGGCCGTTCGCCAGTTGCGCGGGCAGGAGGGCGAACGGCAGGTGCCCGACGCGCGCCTGTGCGCCGTCGCCGGCCTTGGCGGCAATTCCCATTCCACCACCATTTTGGCGCGGGACTGACATCATGGGCATTCCGATCTATTCCCCCACCATCGAAGAGCCGCTGATGCAGGGCTATTATGACGGGCTGGAAGCGGGCGAGCTTCGCATCACCGCCGACGCGGCGACCGGCGAGTGGATCTGGTATCCGCCGGAAGTCGTGCCCGGAAAGCCGGACGCGGTTCTGGAATGGCGCAAGGTGTCGCCGGAAGGCCGCGCCTATACCTTCACCACCGTGACGCGCAGCCTGCTGCCGGGCGATCACAAGGCGGAGGTGCCCTTCACAGTGGTCCTTTTCGAGCCGGACGACGCGCCCGGCGTGCGCGTGCCGGGTATATTGGTCGATGCCGAGGGCGTGGAGCCGCGCTGTGAGATGCGCCTGCGGTTCCGCCCGGTGCAGGCGGGCGATCACAAGATCGCGGGGTTTGCTCCCGCCGGTTGAGGAGAGAGGCATGATAGCGGGACGGCGGGAAATCCTGCTAGGCGGACTGACGGCAATGCTGGCGGGATGCGCGGGCGGTGCGACGATGCGACGAAATCGGCCCATTCCCTCCCCGCTCGCGCCCGCCGACTTTTCGCTCGTCATCGGCGGTCTGGAGCATGCGGAAGGGATCGCCGCCAGCCCGGATGGACGGCTGTTCCTGTCGAACGCGGGCGGCGTGATCGGCGTGCTGGAAACGGACGGAACGCTGCGGCAGATCGGCCGGCCGCTGATGCCCACGGGAGTGGCCGTCGATCCGCAGGGCCGCGTCATCGTCGCCAATATGGGTTTGCTCAACAATGGGCCGGGATCGTTGCAGCGCGTCGATGTGGAAAGCGGCACGGTCGAAACGCTCGTTTCCGAACTGGAGGGCCGCGCGCTGGCCGCCTCCAACAATCCCGCCGTGGCGCGGGACAGCACCGTCTATTGCACGCATAGCAGTTGGGGGCCGGTCGCCAATATTGGCACGACAGTCCCGGCAGGGTTCATCTATCGGGTCGCGCCGGACGGCAAGGCTTCCATCGTCGCCCGTGACCTGCGCGGCGTGAATGGCCTGTGCCTCGACTGGGAGGAGCAGCATGTCTATGCCTCCATCACGGCGGAGGGGCGCATCCGGCGCTGGAGGCGGCAGGCTGACGGATCGCTAACCGATCCGGAGGATTATGGGCCGCAATTGGGCATGGTCTTCCCCGATCAGAAGGTGCAGGCCATCCGCGCCATGCCTGCGGAAGAACGCGCCACGCTCGGCTATTGCGATGGCATTGCGTTCGACATGGCGGGCAATTTGTGGGTGACGTTGCCCTTCGCCAACCGCATCGTCGCGCTCACGCCGGACGGGAGGAAAATCGACATCATCCACGATCCGGAAGGGGAACGCATCGTGATGCCGACCAATCTCTGCTGGGGCGGCGCGGACCGGCGCGACCTCTATGTCGTCTCGCGAGGCAATGGCAGTATCGTGAAGGCCCGAACGGAGGTGGCGGGCCTGCCGCTTGCCAATTGGGTCCCCGCCTGACGGATCAGGCCGACGCCATCTCCACCACCACCTTGCCCAGCGCCTTGCGGTCCATGATCCAACGGATCGCCGCCGCGCTCTCTTCAAAGGAAAAGCGCTTGCTGATGGAAGGCCTTAAAGCGCCTTCCTCATACCACTCATAAAGTTCGGCTACGTTGGCCAGGTGCAATGCCGGCTCCCGCACCAGGAACGATCCCCAGAACACGCCGACAATGGCCGCGCCCTTCACCAGAGTGAGGTTGAGCGGGATGGAGGGAATATCCCCTGCGGCAAAGCCGATCACGAGATAGCGCCCGTCCCAGCCGATCGAACGGAAAGCAGGTTCGGCCAACGCGCCGCCCACCGGATCGCAGATCACGTCGACACCCTTGCCGCCGGTCAGCTCCTTGATCGTCGCCTTGAGATCGACGTCCGCATAATTGACGAGTTCGTCCGCGCCATGCGCCTTTGCGAGCGCCAGCTTCTCCTCCGAAGAGGCGGCCGCGATCACGTGCGCGCCCATCCTCTTGCCGACTTCCACCGCTGCGAGTCCAACGCCGCCGCCCGCGCCAAGCACCAGCAATGTTTCGCCCGGCTGCAACCGGCCGCGTTGCTTGAGGGCGTGGATCGCCGTGCCATAGACCAGCGTGAAGCTCGACGCGATGTCGAACGGCATGGAGGCGGGAACCGGCACGCAATGGCTGGCCGGGACGACGACCTCCTCGGCAAAGGCGCCCCAAGTGGTCATCGCCGCCACCCGGTCCCCGGCCTTGAAGCCGGTCACGCCTTCGCCCACCGCGTCGACGATGCCCGCCGCCTCGCTACCGGGGCTGAAAGGCAGCGGCGGCTTGGTCTGATAGAGATTGCGGATGATAAGGCCGTCAGGGAAATTGACGCTCGCCGCCAAGATCCGGATGCGGATTTCGCCCTTCCCCGGCTGGGGCGAAAGTACATCCCGCATGACCAGTTCTTCAGGGGCCCCGTAATGTTCGCACATCAAAGCCCGCACAGCTTATCCTTCCAGAAACTGCTTTCGCATGCTGTAATAATCGTCATTCGGATATTTCTCGCTATGCTGCCCCGCGGGCCACTGGGCATAGGGCGTTTCAGCAGGAAAAGCGGGCGAGGTATAGTCGGAAAGGCCACGGCGGCGGATAATCTTCCATTCACCATTGCGGCGCTCCAGATCGTCCAGATAGCGGCCCTGGAAGAACTGGTCCTCTTCGCCCGCCCCGTCCTTCCTGTCGCGGCGATGCTGGGCGAAATAATAGCATTCCGAGAAGGCCTTATCGCCCTTCACCTCGATCGACACGTTCGAGATATGGTGGCAGGCATATTTCAGCGTCGCCACGATCTTGAACGCGAAGCCCACGAAATCTGAGGATTTCCCCTCGAACCGCCCGTGCTTGTGCGTCGATTCCGGCCAGAAGCAGGACCGCAGCAGCGCCTCGTCCGCCCGGTCGTTCGCCCGCGCATAGGCGTAGAGAAGTTCCGTGATCTGCCCGCGCGATTCCAATATGTCGAGACGGTCGGCCATGCTGCCCTCTCCCTTGCGCTTCGGGACGGCGGCGGAGGCTCCGCTCGCGGCCGCCATGCCGAAGGGGACGGCCAGCATGGTTGCCAACGCTATGCGACGGTTGCGTTCTTCCAACGTCCTTCTCCCCCCTCAGACCACATCTTCCAGCAGGCCGGGTTCGGCCCGCAG
>JASGDV010000159.1:0-6484 GCA_049841255.1 Sphingobium sp. | reverse complement strand
CGATAGTCGCCTCCGCCGCCTCGCGATCCCGCCCGGCCTGCTCCTGTGCCGCCAGCGCCTCGGCCCGCTTCGCTTCCAGCGGCGCGGCGTCGGGCAGGGCGGCGGCTTCCGCCTCCAGCTTCGCGACCTCGCGCGCGGCGCGGTCCAGCCGCCCTTGCGCCGCCGCCAGAGCCGCCTCCGCCACGCGCAGTTCCGCCTGCTCGCCCGCCTGGCGGGCCATCGCCTTGGCCAACTCCACCTCGGCATCGCGCGCGGCATCCTCCGCCCTGGCGACGCGCGCGGCGAAGTCGGGGATCATCGCCTCCGTCTCGGCGATCCGCGTCTTGAGCGCCGCCCCCTCCTCGGTCAGCCGCGCGATCGCCTCCGCCGCGTCATGGGCCAGCGTCCCCTCGCGCGCGCGATCCTCCTCCAACTGCCGCGCCTGCGTGGCGAGGTCGTGCAGCCGCCGCACCACCCCATCACGCTCGCTCTTGAGGGCGTTGAGTTTATGCCCCGCCTCATTCGCCGCATCGCGCGCGGCCTGCGCGGCGGATCGCTTCTCCGCCAGCGCCTCGACCGCCGCCTGCGCATGGGATGCCGCCGCCATCTGCGCTTCCTGCGCCGCCGCGACCGCGCCTTCGGCTTGCTTCGCCTCGGCCCGCGCGGCATCGGCGCTGGCGCTCGCCTCGCGCCAGCGGGCGAAGATCACCCGCGCCTCGGCCACGCGGATCTGCTCGGACAGCCGGATATAGCGTTCCGCCGCTTTCGCCTGCCGCCGCAGGCTGTTGGCGCGGCTTTCCATGTCCGCCAATATCTCGTCCAGCCGGGCGAGATTGGCCTCCGCCGCGCGCAGCTTCTGCTCGGCATCCTTGCGGCGCACATGCAGCCCCGCGATCCCCGCCGCTTCCTCCAGCATGGCGCGGCGCTCCTGCGGGCGCGCGGCGATGACGGCGGCAATCCGGCCCTGGCTGACGAGGGCAGGGCTGTGCGCCCCTGTCGCAGCGTCGGCGAAGATCAGCGCCACATCCTTGGCGCGCACATCCTTGCCGTTGGCGCGATAGGCGCTGCCCGCGCCGCGCTCGATCCGGCGGGTGACTTCCAGCTCCCCGTCCGCGCCCACATCGACGGCGGAGAAAAGCTCGCCCTGCTCCTGCACGGTCAGCATCGACACTTCCGCGAAGTCGCGCTGCGGGCGGCTGGCCGTGCCGGCGAAGATCACATCCTCCATGCCGCCGCCGCGCATCGATTTGGCGCTGGATTCGCCCATGACCCAGCGGATCGCTTCCAGAAGGTTGGACTTGCCGCATCCATTGGGACCGACGATGCCCGTCAGCCCCGGCTCGATCCGCAATTCCGTCGCGTCGACGAAGCTCTTGAAGCCCGACAGCTTGAGGCGCTTTATCTGCACGGCGCTGCTCCGGGGCGGCGCGCCGCCCGGTCAGTCCGTGAAGAAAGAAGTCCCCCCGCCGCCAATCAGATCCCCGCTTCCTTCAGCTTCGGCTGCAAGGCGGGCCATGCCGCCACATTCTCCACCAGCACCCCGTTGATGAGGAAGCTGGGCGTGCCTTCGATCTTATATTGCTCATTGGCCGCCTGCACGCCCTTGGCCAGCTTCTCGGCATTGGCGGTGTTGGCAAGGCACTGTTTCGCCTGATCCTCCGAAATGCCGCGCTGCTTGGCGAAGTCGATGAGGCCGACGGCCTGCGCCAGCCGCTCGAAACGCTGCTGCGGCGGGGCGCTGGTCAATTGCTGATATTGGGCGTCGCCCAGCGCCTGCGCCTTTTCGAACATCGCATTCTGATTGGCGAAGAATTGTTCGGCCAGCGGATAGAAGACTTCCTTGCCGCCGCATCCCGCCAGCAGCGCCGTCGAAATGTCGATGGGATCGCGCACGAAGGTGCGAAGCTCATAGCTCATCTTGCCGCTATTCACGATGTTGCGAATCTCTTCCGACGCCTCGGCGGAAAAATCGCGACAGTGCGAGCAGGTGAAGGAAGCGAACTCCACCAGCTTCAGCTTGGCGTTCGGGTTGCCCATCACGAAATAGCCGTCGGGCGTCTCGTTGACCGTCTCGGCCCATGTCGTGCCCGCGGGCGCGGCGACGGCGGCGATGGGTTCGCCGGAGGGCTTGGCGCCTTCCTCGCTCTTGCCGCAGGCGGCCAGCGTCAGGGACAGGGCGATAAGGGCAATGCCATGCAGGGCTTTCACGGGAGATCGGCTCCGTTCCTATGGATCGATGATGTCGGGGATGGTCTAGATCAGGGCAATGCCGCCTGCAACCGCATCCAGTCCGACCCGTGGACCAGCGTGCCGTTGATGGTGAAGGCGGGAGTGCCGGTGATCTGCACCTTGTTCCACGCCTCGTCGGTCATCGCCAGCACCTGTTTGGTCGAGGCGGGATCGTTGATGCAGGCATCGAGCTGCGCCGGGGTGAAGCCCCGCTTGCCCATCAGCGCATAGAGGCCGGTCTTCTGCCCGATGTCGCGCAGCGCCGCCTTCTGGTCGGTGGGCTTGGCCGCGCCGTCCTTGTCATAGGCCATCAGCTTTTCCATCCAGGCGTCCTGATTGGCGAACAGCGCCTCATGATTGCCGAAGAACCGCTTCGCCCCGCCGCAGCGGGCGAGCAGCGCGGCGGTCATGTCATATTTGTCGCGCACGGCGTTGCGGACCTCGACGCTGACCTGCCCGCCCTTCACATAGCGATCGCGCAGCGGCTGGCTCGCTTCCGCCACGAAATGGGCACAGTGGCTGCATGTGTAGCTCACATATTCGACCAGTTTCGTGGGCGCGGCGGGATTGCCCAGCACATGCCCGCCAATGGGCGACAGCGCCACGCGGCCGACCCAATGGGTCGCGGGGGGCGCGGCTATGGCGGCGGCGGGGATGGCGAGCAGCGAAAGGATGAGCAGGCGAATCTTGTTCATGACGATGTCCATAGCGCCAAATTTCCTGAACGGAGGCGGAATGTTCCTAGCTGATTTTCGGCAATCCGCTCGAATTGGCAATCCCCTGCGCCAGCGATTCGAGCACCGCGCGCAATTCCGGGTCGCCGATGTCGCGCAGCGAATCGCCCAGTTCCACCGGCAGGGGCTTCAGGTTGCGCGGCGGCGGGCGGCGTTCCGGCTCGGCGGGGCGCACCTGTCCCTGCTTCATCGCGACCTTCGCCACGGCGTTATAGCCGAAGAAGCGGTTCACTCGTTCGATGATGTCGGGCAGCACATGCTGCATCATCGGCGCATGGCCGCTCATGACCGTGAGTTGCAGCGTCCCGCCCGCCTTCTGCCCCGCCGGGAAGCGAATCGATTCGGGGACGGAGACGTCGGCATAATGCGGCCCCACTATCTCCGCCCAGCGGGTGACGACGCTCGCCTGCACGAAGCCGAACTTGCGGAAGGCCGCGCGGCCGATGTCCGGCATCAGGTCCGCGATCTGCCGGGGACCGCCGACGCGCGGGCGCTCCGCCATCGCTTCGGCGCGGTTTTTCGCTTTGGGTGATGCGGGGCGTTCCGTCATGGCCTGCTTAATGGCATAGCGCCGCCATGCGCGTCGAGAGTGGACCCATGAAAATCGCCGAGGATCTCCTCGCGCATTACGGCGTCCACGCCCGCCGCCTGCCGTGGCGGCTGCCGCCGGGGTCGAACGAAGCCGCCGATCCCTATCGCGTCTGGCTGTCCGAAATCATGCTGCAACAGACGACCGTGGCCGCCGTCGCGCCCTATTTCGCGCGCTTCACGGATCGCTGGCCGACCGTCGCCGATCTGGCAGCGGCGGCGGATGAGGATGTGATGGCGGCATGGGCGGGCCTTGGCTATTATGCCCGCGCCCGCAACCTGCTCGCCTGCGCCCGCGCCGTCGCCCACGATCATGGCGGCGTCTTCCCCGATACGGAGGAGGAGCTGCGCGCCCTTCCCGGCGTCGGGGCCTATACCGCCGCCGCCGTCGCCGCCATCGCCTTCCGCCGCCGTGCCGTGGTGGTGGACGCCAATGTCGAGCGCGTCGTCGCCCGCCTCTTCGCCATCGCGACGCCGCTTCCCGCCGCCCGCGCCGAAATCCGCGCCGCCGCCGAGAGCATCACGCCGGACGCCCGCGCGGGCGACTTCGCGCAGGCGATGATGGATCTGGGCGCCACCATCTGCACCCCGCGCAATCCCGCCTGCGGCATCTGCCCGTTGCGAGAGGATTGCGCCGCCTTCCGCACCGCCGATCCCGCCGCCTTCCCGGTCAAGGCCGCGAAGAAGGCCAGGCCCCACCGCCTCGGCCATGCCTGGTGGATCGAGCGCGCCGATGGCCGTATCTGGCTGGTCCGCCGCCCGGACAAGGGGATGCTGGGCGGGATGCGCGCGCTGCCTTCGTCCGACTGGAGCGCGCCGCCGCCGCCCGCCACGCCGCCGCTTGACGCCCGCTGGAGCGCCCTTGCCGATCCCGTCACCCATGTCTTCACTCATTTCTCGCTCGACCTCATGGTCCATGTCGCTCGCGTGGAAGGGGATTGCCTTCCGCCGGGCGAGGGGGAATGGTGGCCGCTCGACCGGCTGGATGAGGCCGGGCTGCCCACGCTTTTCCGCCGCGCGGCCGATGCGGCGATGAAGGAGACGATCCGGAATGCATGGTGAAAAGCGACTTCCCGGCTATGTCGGCAGCAGGCTGGACCGCGTGGATGAAATCCGCTCCAACCCCGCTTTGCTGGCGAAGACCTTCGCTGACCCCGCCGCGCGGCGCGTGCTGCTCGACGGCCTCGACCCGGTGGTGGCGGACGGCGCGCTCGTCATGGAACCATTGCCGCCGGGCGCAGCCATGGACGATTATGTCCTCCTTGGCGTCGATCCCGGCCAAAGGCCGATCTTCGCCCGCCTGATCGACCGGGCGGAGGGCAGCTTCGTCGCTTCCTCACGCGGCCGCTCCGTGGTGGACCAAGTCTCCGCCGACGAAGCCGCGCTCTATGCGGGCGCGCGCAGCCTTGTCGACTGGCACGCCCGCCATCGCTTCTGCGCGGCTTGCGGAGCCTCGACCAGCCCGCACAAGGGCGGCTGGGCGCGCCATTGCGAAGGCTGCAAGGCGGAACATTTCCCCCGCGTCGATCCGGTCGTCATCATGCTGGCCGAATATAAGGGCCGCGTCCTCGTCGGCCGCCAGCATGCATGGCCCGCTGGCCGCTATTCCGCCCTCGCCGGTTTCGTCGAGCCGGGCGAAACCATCGAGGAAGCCGTCGCCCGCGAGTTGAAGGAGGAAGCGGGCGTCACCGTCCGCGACATCCGCTATGCGATGAGCCAGCCCTGGCCCTTCCCTTCCTCGCTGATGATCGCCTGCATCGGGCAGGCGGAGGGCGACGCGCTGAAACTGGACGAGACGGAGATAGAGGACGCCATCTGGTGCGACGCCGATGAGGTCCGCGCCGCGCTGGAGGAACGCCCCGGCGCGCCTTTCCTCGCGCCGCCGCCCATGGCCGTCGCCTGGCATCTGCTCGACCATTGGCTCGGACACGTTGCGCCCGCCGGGGCAAGCGCGTAAGGCCGCAACTTCAAACTTCCAACCATCGGGACACTCTCTCCTCCATGCTCAGCCTCGAAGAAGCCCAGTCGCGCGCGCAGGATATGGTGACGGCCGCGCGCCGGGCGGGCGCGGATGCGGCGGACGCCATCTATGCCTGCAACGCGTCGACCACCGTGTCGGTGCGCCTTGGGGAACTGGAGGATGTGGAACGCTCGGAGGGCGAGGAGATCGGCCTGCGGGTCTTCATCGGCCAGCGTTCCGCCAGCATCTCCGGATCGGACATGAACCCCGCGACGCTGGGCACATTGGTCGACCGCTGCATCGCCATGGCCCGCGAAGCGCCCGAAGACCCCTATGCGGGCCTCGCCCCCGAAGACCGGCTGCTCCGCAAGCGCCCTCCCGGCCTCGACCTCGCCGACGAGGATGAGCCGGAACCCGCCGCCCTGCGCGAACGCGCGCAGACCGTGGAGGAAGCCGCGCGCACCGTCCCCGGCATCACCAACAGCGAAGGCGGCGGCGCGGCCCATGGCCGCAGCCAGGTCGCGCTCGCCACCAGCCACGGTTTCGCGGCCGCCTATGCGGGCACCAGCCATTCCACATGGGCCAGCGTGCTCGCGGGCACCGGAGCGGACATGCAGCGCGACCATGCCAGCCACAGCGCCCGCCATCTGGAAGACCTCGATCATGCCGAAGAAGTCGGCCAGCGCGCCGGTCATCGCGCCGTCGCCCGCCTGAACCCCGTCCGCATCGAAAGCGGCGTCCTGCCCATCCTCTTCGATCCCCGCGTGGGGTCCAGCCTCGTAGGACATCTGATCGGCGGCATCGTCGGCCCGGCCATCGCCCGCCGCTCCAGCTTCCTGCTCGACAGCCTGGGTAAGGCATTGTTCGATTCGGCCGTCACCATCATCGACGATCCGCTCCGACAGCGCGGCCTGCGCTCGCGGCCCTTCGACGGCGAAGGGCTCCCCGTGCATCGCCGCGCCCTGATCGACGCGGGCGTGCTGACCGGCTGGCT
>JASGDV010000158.1:0-27921 GCA_049841255.1 Sphingobium sp. | reverse complement strand
CGCAAAAGCCCCTTCGATACGGGTCTTCGACTTGGCCTTAGGCCAAGTTTATCCTGAGCGACTGCTGCAAGCAGTCAGTCGAAGGGCTCAGCCCCTACTCAGGGCGAACGGAGGTGAGTAAAACCGGACCATCCGCAATCCACCCAAAACCGCCAATCTGTTCCGGCCCCTCGGCCTCGAACCAGACGCGTCCTACGCCACCTGCCGGCTGAAATCGGACGACGCCTCGCGCAGGCCCGACAGCTTGTCTTCCACGGTCATGAAGCCGCGTTCGAGCTGATCGATTTCCGATGCCACCACTTCGGTATCCTGCCGGATGGCGGAGATGGTATTCGACATCGAATCGGCGGCAAGCGCGGTTTCGTCCACGGCGGCGGTGATCATCGTCACGGTCTGGGCCTGCTGGTCCATGGCGTGACGGATGCGCTGGGCGCTGGTCTGGACTTCGCCCACCGTGTCGCGGATGCGTTCGTTGGTCTGCACCGACTGGCGGGTCGACGCCTGAATGTCGGCGATCTTCCCCGCGATCTCGTCGGTCGCTCGCGCCGTCTGGTTGGCGAGGCTCTTCACTTCCTGCGCGACGACGGCAAAGCCGCGCCCGGCATCGCCCGCCCGTGCCGCTTCGATCGTGGCGTTGAGCGCAAGCAGGTTGGTCTGCCCTGCAATGTCGCGGATCAGGCCCAGGATGGATTCGATCGACTTGGCATGTTCGGACAGCGTGGCGGACATGGCGACGGCCTCGCCCGACTGCTCCGCGGCGCGCAGCGCGACCTCGGCGGCGCTTTCCACTTCGGCGCGAGCGTCCTCGATGGCGCGGATCAGTCCGGCGGAGGTCTGCGCCGCGTCCCGCATAGCCAGCGCCGACTGTTCGGCGGCGGCGGCCACTTCGGACGCCTTGCCCAGCATCCCGCGCGTCGCGGCGGAGGCGTCCTTGGCCTGTTCGCGCAGCGATTCGCCCAGATGCGAAGCGCCGTCGATCTCGGCCACGATCCGCTGCTCGAACAGCGCGCCGAAGCGCATCCGTTCGGCGCGCTGGGCGTCGGCGATGTCCTGCGCCATGACGTTGCTCAACATGCCCATGCTGATCATCGACAGCCGGTTGACCGTCCGCAGCAGCCGCTGGCAGCGCTCCTTGTCGTCCCAGATGCGGTCGCAGATCAGTTCCGCGATCTTTTCGTCGCCGCGCGCGACGGAAGCCAGCACAGCCGCCACCGGAAGATTCTGCTTGCCCGCATGGCGGACGCATTCGGTGGCCATGCGGCCCCATTCCCCGGCATTGTAGCGCGACAGCTTTTCCCGCGCATATTGATAGGTGCCAGCCTTGATTTTCCGCAATGTTTCTGGGGACAGATAAGCAGCCAGCTTCGCTTCGGTGATGTAGGTGTCGTAGAATGTCTCCGCGACGAGATCGACGGAATCTTCGATCAACTCATATATTTCCAGCGCCTCCGGCCCGATGCTGGGGTCCAGTTCGGCCAGGTTGTCGGCCCGGATCAGCCAGCTATTGTTGACATGCGGCATGGCTCGATGTGTCCCCCAGATGGTGCGCGGTCGTTTCCCGGACTGATTAGCCTGCTTTGGTTAATGGACCCTTTATCCTGCCGTTCGCGCGCCACGCTCCGCCGTGCCTTGCCCTTCGCCGCGTTCGCTCCTAAGGGGAGCGGAACCAAGGACAAAGATCAGGGATACGGGTAGACATGGCGCGATCCACCAGCCGGCCGCTCTCGCCGCATTTGACGATATGGAAATGGGGGCCGCACATGGCGATCTCCATCCTGCACCGCGTTACCGGCAATGGCCTCGCCATCGTCGGCGCGCTGGGGCTGGTATGGTGGCTGATGGCCGCCGCGACCGGGCCGGAAGCCTATGCGACCTTCGTGAAGTGCGCGACTTCGCCCATCGGCTATATCATCATGATCGGCCTGACCTGGGCATTCTTCCAGCATCTCTTTTCCGGCCTTCGCCACTTCGTGCTCGACATGGGCGCGGGATACGAGCTTCGGACCAACAAGACATGGTCCATCGTCGCGATGATCGCTTCGGTCGTCGTCACGGCGCTCGTCTGGGCGTATATCTGCGGGGGTAAGCTCTGATGGGAACGGGAACCGGAATCGGCCGCGTCCGCGGTCTTGGATCGGCGCGTCACGGCGCGTTTCACTGGTTGGCGCAGCGTTACACCGCCGTCGGCAACCTTCTGCTCGTCCTCTGGCTGATTTTCAGCCTGCTGACGCTGCCGGGCCTCGATTATCAGAGCGTGACGGCGTGGATCGCCAACCCGCTGGTCGCGGTGCCGATGATGCTGATGATCGTCAGCGTCTTCTGGCATCTGCGCCTCGGCATGCAGGTGATGCTGGAGGATTATGTGCATGACAAGGGCCTCGCCTTCCTGTCCATGCTTCTCCTCAATTTCTACGCCATCGGCGGCGCGGCCGCCGGTATCTTCGCCATCGCGAAGATCGCCTTCACGGGAGCTGCTTCCTGATGACCGACGCCTACAAGATCATCGACCACACTTACGACACCGTGGTGGTGGGCGCGGGCGGCTCCGGCCTGCGCGCGACCATGGGCAGCGCCGAAGCGGGCCTCAAGACCGCCTGCATCACCAAGCTGTTCCCGACCCGCTCGCACACCGTCGCGGCGCAGGGCGGCATCGCGGCCAGCCTTGGCAACAATTCGCCCGATCACTGGACCTGGCACATGTACGACACCGTCAAGGGGTCTGACTGGCTGGGCGATCAGGACGCGATCGAATATATGGTGCGCGAAGCGCCTGCCGCCGTGATCGAACTGGAACATGCGGGCGTGCCGTTCAGCCGCAACGAGAACGGCACCATCTACCAGCGTCCCTTCGGCGGCCACATGCAGAATATGGGCGAAGGCCCGCCGGTGCAGCGCACCTGCGCCGCCGCCGACCGCACCGGCCACGCCATGCTCCATGCGCTCTACCAGCAGAGCCTGAAGTATGACGCCGACTTCTACATCGAATATTTCGCCATCGACCTCATCATGGAGGACGGCCCGAACGGCAAGGAATGCCGCGGCGTCATCGCCATCTGCATGGAGGACGGCTCGATCCACCGTTTCCGCAGCCATGCGGTCGTGCTGGCGACGGGCGGCTATGGCCGCGCCTATTTCTCCGCCACCTCGGCGCATAGCTGCACCGGCGACGGCGGCGGCATGGTGCTGCGCGCGGGACTGCCCTTGCAGGATCTGGAGTTCGTGCAGTTCCACCCGACCGGCATCTATGGCGCGGGCGTGCTCATCACCGAAGGCGCGCGCGGCGAGGGCGGCTACCTCACCAACTCGGAAGGCGAGCGTTTCATGGAACGCTATGCGCCCTCGGCCAAGGACCTCGCCTCGCGCGACGTGGTGTCGCGCTCCATGGCGATGGAGATGCGCGAAGGGCGCGGCGTGGGTCCGAACAAGGACCATATCTACCTGCACCTCGACCATATCGATCCCAAGGTGCTGGCCGAACGTCTGCCCGGCATCACCGAAAGCGGCAAGATTTTCGCGGGCGTCGACCTGACGCGCCAGCCGCTCCCGGTGACGCCGACCGTCCATTACAATATGGGCGGCATCCCCTGTAACTATCATGGACAGGTGGTGACGAAGGTCGGCGACGATCCCGAAGTCGTCGTGCCGGGTCTCTATGCGGTCGGCGAAGCGGCCTGCGTGTCGGTCCATGGCGCGAACCGCCTTGGCTCCAACTCGCTGATCGACCTTGTCGTCTTCGGCCGCGCGACCGGCCTTCACCTCAAGGAAACGCTGAAGCCCAATGGGTCGCATCGTCCGCTGCCCAAGGATTCGGCCGATCTGGCGCTGGGCCGCCTCGACCATTACCGCAACGCCAAGGGCGGATCGCCCACGGCGCAAATCCGTCTCGAAATGCAGCATACCATGCAGAAGCATGCCGCCGTGTTCCGCGACAGCGCGCTTCTGGCCGAAGGCGTCGAGAAGATGGAGCATGTCAACAAGCGGTTGCAGGACGTGGCCATCGCCGACCGTTCGCTGATCTGGAACACCGACCTCATCGAGACGCTGGAACTGGACAATCTGATGTCGCAGGCCGTCTGCACCATGGTCGGCGCGGAAAACCGCAAGGAAAGCCGCGGCGCCCACGCGCATGAGGATTATCCGAACCGCGACGACGTGAACTGGATGAAGCACACGGTCAGCTGGTTCGAAGGCTGGGGCGGCAATGGCGGCAAGGTGACGCTCGATTACCGCCCGGTCCACGACTACACGCTCACCGACGAGGCCGAATATATCAAGCCCAAGGCGCGCGTTTACTGATTGTCGCGCAATGGTGGAAAAAGGGAAGGGGCGGGCTGTAAAGCTCGCCTCTTTTTTTGGTGAGGCTGTGTTCGGTTTTCGATGGGGGTGGCGGTTTTGGGTGGAATGCGGGCATAAGTTTATCCCTCGCCCCATAGGGGAGAGGGTTGCGAAGACTTGGGCAGCTTGCTGCCTTAGTCGTAGCTGGGTGAGGGGGAAGCAGCGCTAAATTGGCGTAGCCGCTTCGCCTCCACCCCTCATCCAACTCCGCCTAGCTTCGCTTCGCTCAGCAAGGCTTCGTATCCTTCTCCCCAAGGGGAGAAGGGAAAAGGAAAGGAAGGAAGGTCCGCTCATGGCCGCAACCAGCCTAAGCATTGCTTCCCGCAAATAGCGGATGCCTCCTGCTATGCTCCCGAGGCGCGATCCTCGTCGAGGAAAGCTGCCACATCGGCCAGCACGACATCCTTCGACAGGAAAGTCTGCCCGATTCCCCGCGCCAGCAGGAAGGGCAGGGTGCCCGCCGCCATCTTCTTGTCATGGAGCATATGCGCGACCAGCGCAGCGCCATCCGCCTGCGCATGGGCGCTCGCGAGATCGTATGGCAAGCCCACCGCCTTCAGATGCGCGGTCACCCGCTCAGCCTCATCCTTCGCGCAAAGCCCCAGCCGGGCCGAATAACGGAAAGCCAGAGCCATCCCGGCCGCCACCCCTTCGCCATGAAGCAGCCTGTCGGAAAATCCCGTATCCGCTTCCAGCGCATGTCCGAAGGTATGGCCAAGGTTCAGCAACGCGCGGCGTCCCGACGTCTCGCGCTCGTCATCGGCGACGATGGCGGCTTTGGCGCGCACGCTGCGTTCGATCGCATATTCGCGCGCCTGCGGATCGCCATCCAGCAGCTTGCTCCCTTCCCGCTCGCACCATGCGAAGAAGCCGGGATCGTCGATCAGGCCATATTTCACGACCTCCGCATAGCCGGCGCGCGTTTCGCGCGGCGGCAGGCTGTCGAGCGTCGACGGGTCGATGAGGACAAGGGCGGGCTGGTAAAAGCTGCCGATCAGATTCTTGCCCGCCTTGGCGTTGATCGCCGTCTTGCCGCCCACTGAGCTGTCGACCTGCGCCAGCAGGGTGGTCGGCACCTGAATGAAATGGCATCCGCGTTTCAGGATCGAGGCCGCGAAGCCGACCAGATCGCCGATCACGCCGCCGCCCAGCGCCACGACATGATCGCCCCGCTCGATCTCCAGCGCCAGCAGATCGTCTAGCAGCCCTTCCAGATGCCGCCAGCTTTTCGTCTGTTCGCCGGGCGGCAGGACGATCGGCTCGACCGCCACATGGGCGGCGCGCAGGCTCGCTTCCAGCCGGGGAAGCTGCGCCGCCGCGACATGGGCGTCGGTCACCACCACCAGCCGCCCCTTGCGCGCATAGCCCGCCAGATGGCTGCCCGCCCGGTCCAGCGCGCCTTGTTCGATCACGATGTCGTAACTGCGCGCGTCCAGCGCGACTCGCACTATTGCCATGCCGGGAGTTGCTCCAAAATCCGCTCGACCGCGACTTCATGCGGGGCGGCGATGCTTTTCACATGAATGGGGGCGAGCGCGTAGACGGGGTTGCGGACGGCCGCCAACTCGGTCAGCACCACGCGCGGGTCCTTGCCTTTGAGCAGAGGGCGTCCTTCGCGGCGGGATACGCGGTCGACCAATATGTCGATGTCCGCATCCAGCCATATGGCGGTCGCCTGATCCAGGATCAGGGCGCGCGTGTCAGGTTGCATGAAAGCGCCGCCGCCTGTCGCGATGACTTTCGGCGCGCCGTCCATCAGGCGCGCGATCACGCGGCGTTCCCCGTCGCGGAAATGCGCTTCGCCGAAGCGTTCGAAAATATCGGTGATGGTCATGCCCGCCGCCTTTTCGATCTCTTCATCCGCATCGACGAAGGCGAGGCCAAGGCGCGCGGCGAGGCGCCGTCCGACGGTGGATTTGCCGACGCCCATCATGCCGACCAGGACGATCGGTCCCCGCTTCGCGGCGGTTGCCGTGGATTTGCTGTTTCGCTGCATGGCGAGGGGGGCTATACAGCCAGCCGTCAGCCAGGCAAATCGCAACTTTCCTTTCTTGAAACGGCGCAGGCCGCAGAAGGACACATGAAGAACAGACGTTCCTACAGCAATTTCGAGGGCAGCTCCCGTCGCCGGACGCGCTTGCCGATCATTCCCATCGTGCTGGTGATCCTGTTGGTTGCGCTGATCGCCATCCTCTGGTCGCGCGGCGGGGAAAAGCCGCAGCAGCGCGTGGAAAAGGCCATTCCCGCCGAAAAGCTGGGCCAATAAAGCCGATGCCGCGTCATAGGGGGAATGCGAAGTGGACGCTGGGCACGCTTGCCCTGGCGCTGGCCTTGCCGGTCGTGGCGCAGGACGCGCCCGAATCCCTGCTGCCCCCCGGTTTCGGCGACGCGCCCGCCACGCCCGCGCCTGCCCCTTCGCAGCCCGGACGCGCGCCGTCTTCCTCTCCGGTGCCTGTCGCGCCCGCGGCTGCCACGCCTCCGCCCGCCTTGTCGCCGACCCTGCCGGATACGGCGGCGAACAACAGCGCGGCGGAGAAGCAGAGCGAGGAGGAACTCGCCGCCCAGAAGGCGAAATATGACCTGCCGCAAAGCGCCCGCCGCTCGCTGGAACGTGTCGGCCCGCTGACGCCGCAGAGTCTGGGGCTGGAACCGGACGCCTTCGGATCGGAATCGGGGCAATTCCTCGCCGTCCTGATGAAAGAGACGCGCGCGCCGATCGTGTCGCGCTGGGGTTCCATCCTGCTGCGCCGTGCGTTGCTGACGGCGAGCGACACGCCGCGCGGCATCGACGGCGCGGACTGGGTGGCGGAGCGCGCATGGCTGCTGCTGCGCATGGGGGAAGCCGACGGCGCCCGCCTGCTGGTGCAGAGCGTCGATGTGGATCGCTTCACGCCGCGCCTCTATGCGGTCGCCATGCAGACCTATCTGGCGACGGCGGACCCAGCGGGACTGTGCCCGCTATCGGCGGGCGCGCTCAAGGTCAGCAAGGAGCCGGGCTGGGATATGACCCGCGCTATCTGCGCGGCGCTTTCGGGCGATCAGGGTTCGGCCAGCGGCGCGCTCAATCAGGCGCAGCGGCGCGGCGTCGTGCGCGGGATCGATTATCGGCTGGCGGAAAAGGTGGTCGGCACCGGCTTCAACGCCCGCCGCTCCGTGAAGATCGAATGGGACGGGGTGGACCGGCTGACGGCATGGCGCTTCGGCCTTGCGACGGCGCTGAATGTCGAGATTCCCGACAATCTCTATGCGACGGCAGGCGCGCATGTCCGGGCGTGGGAAGCGCGCGCGCCCGCCCTTTCCGCCATCCGCCGCCAGCCGGGCGCGGACATGGCCGCGCGTCTTGGCGTGTTTTCGAGTCAGGCTCTGGTGGGCTTCTACAGCCAGTTGGGCGCGGACGGCGACGCCCCGGCGGCCATGGCCGACAGGGTCGACGCCTTGCGCGCCGCTTATGGCGGGTCGACCATCGGCTCCCGTATCCAGGGCATGCACACGGTCTGGCGCGATAATGCCCGACCGGATTATGTCGGCCTGATCGCCACGGCGCGGGCGGCCGCCGCCTTGCCCGCCGCGCAGGTGGAGGCGCGCGATGCCGCCAATCTGGTCGCGGCGATGCTGACGGCAGGTTATGACCGCAACGCGGCGCTCTGGTCGCGCGCGGTGGGGACGCTCAATGGCGATGGCGCGTCCCAGCTTTGGGCGTTGCTATCGGTGGGCGCGCCCAGCCCGGTCGTCGACATCGGTCAGGGCAGGGTGTCGGATTATATCAAGGAAGCCGGTGAGGAGCGCGGGCGGCTTCTTATCGCGGCGCTGGCGGGCCTTTCGCGGCTTTCGTCGTTCGACGCGGCCTCGCTGGCGCAGGATAATGGCTTCACTCTTGCCGCCAACAGCCGCTGGGCCAGAGCCATCGGCGCCGCCGCGCAACGCGGGGAGAAGGGCACCGTCGCCCTGCTCGCCGCCGTGGGCATGCAGGCGGGGGAATGGAGCCGCTTGCCGCCGGGCCATCTGTTCCACATCGTCGCGGCCCTGCATCGCGTCGGGCTCGATCCTGAAGCGCGCATGATCGCGGCGGAAGCGCTGACCCGCGCCTGACCATGAACGACGATGCCGTCCTGATCGACCGCTTTCTGGAAATGATGGCGGCGGAAAGAGGCGCGTCGCGCAACACGCTGCTGGCCTATCGCACCGATCTGGCCGGGGCGGGGGAGGTCGTCGGCGGGCTTGCATCAGCCAGCAAGGAAAGTCTGGCCACGCTGCCCGAAGCATGGGCGCAACTGGCCGCATCCTCCGTCGCGCGCAAGGCCTCCGCCCTGCGCGCCTTCTACGCCTTTCTGGAGGAGGAAGGGCTGCGGAGCGACAATCCGTCCGCCAGTCTTCCCCGCCCGGTCACGCGCCGCCCCCTGCCGAAAATCCTTTCGGTGCAGGAAGTGGACCGCATCTTCGGGCAAATCGAACAGCGGATCGCGACCTCTTCTCCCTCGCCGCTCGATCTGCGTCTGGCCGCGCTGATCGAACTGCTTTACGGCTCCGGTCTGCGCGCCACGGAACTGGTGTCGCTGCCCCGGCGGGCGCTGGCCGCGGACAGGCCCTTCCTGATCCTCAAGGGCAAGGGCGGACGGGAACGCCTCGTCCCGATCTCCGACCGGGCGCGGGCGGCGGCCGCCGCGTGGCTGGCCCATGTACCCGCCGACAGCCTCTGGCTGTTCCCATCGGGCAAAAGCCATTTGAGCCGCATCCGCCTCTATCAGCTTATCAAGGCGCTGGCCGCCGCCGCCGGAATCGCGCCGGATCGGGTCAGCCCCCATGTGCTGCGCCACGCCTTCGCCACGCATCTGCTGGAAGGCGGGGCCGATCTGCGCGCCCTGCAATCCATGCTGGGCCATGCGGACATCGGCACGACCCAGATTTACACCCATGTCGACAGCCGCCGCCTGGTCGAACTGGTCAACAGCCGTCATCCTCTCGCGACGATGAACCATAGGCGCGTTGACGGCGAAGCCTCCGCGCCTTAACGCCTCTCGCCATGGCAAGTTTTCTGGAATTCGAAAAGCCGATCGCGGAGCTTGAGGCCCGCATCATCGAACTGCGCGCGACCGCCAATGTCGGCGACATCGACATCGATGGCGAGATCGACAAGCTGGAGCAGCGCGCCGCGAAGATGCTGGCGGACAGCTATGCCAAGCTGACGCCGTGGCAGAAGACGCAGGTCGCCCGCCATCCCGAACGCCCGCATTTCAAGGATTATGTTGCGGGCATGTTCGACGATTTCATGCCGCTGGCCGGTGATCGCGCCTTTGCCGACGATCAGGCGATATTGGGCGGCTTTGCCACGCTGGGCGACCGGCGCGTCATGGTGATCGGCCATGAAAAAGGCGACGATACGGCCAGCCGCGTCCGCCATAATTTCGGCATGGCCAAGCCCGAAGGCTATCGCAAGGCGATCCGCCTGATGCAGCTTGCCGACCGCTTCGGCCTGCCGGTCGTGACGCTGGTCGACACGTCGGGCGCTTTCCCCGGCGTGCAGGCGGAAGAGCGCGGACAGGCCGAAGCCATCGCCCGCTCGACGGAACAATGCCTTGCGCTCGGCGTGCCGATGGTCGCCGCTGTCGTGGGCGAGGGCGGATCGGGCGGCGCGGTGGCGCTGGCGGCCGCGAACCGGGTGCTGATGTTCGAACATGCGGTCTATTCGGTGATCTCGCCCGAAGGCTGCGCTTCGATCCTGTGGCGCACCGCCGAAAAGGCGAGCGATGCCGCCACCGCCATGCAGGTCACCGCGCAGCACCTACTGGCGCTGGGCGTCATAGATCGCATCGTGCCGGAACCGCTGGGCGGCGCGCATCGGGAACCCGCCACCGCCATCGCCAATCTCGCCGCCGCCCTCGGCGAGGAACTGGACGCTCTTTCCCCGATGAACGCCGACGCGCTGCGCACCGACCGGGCGGACAAGTTTCTGGCTATCGGCGCCTAAATCTTCCCTGCAAGGGGAGGGGGACCGCCGTGAAGCGGTGGAAGATAGCCCCCTCTCGATAGGGTGATACCCCTCCGTCTGGCCTGCGGCCAGCCACCTCCCCTTGCAGGGGAGGATTTGCAGGACGGCCTTTCGCAATCCTTTCCGGGAACAGGTGACAGCCCGCTATCGTTGCGCCATCATGCAAGCGGAAAGGGGCCATAAGCCGTGAACAAACGATATTTCTGGACCTGCGCCGCAACAGGAACGCTGGCGCTGGCGAGCGTCATGACGCTGGCGCCATCCGTGACGGGCCAGCAACGCGCGATCCGCACCGTCTCGTCGATCAATCCGCAGGAAAAGGAAGCCGGCGCGAAACAGCATCCGCAATTGCTGGAGGAATTCGGCGGCGCCTATTCCGGCCCGCAGGCGAAATATGTGGAGGGCGTCGGCCGCCGCATCGCCGTTCAGTCGGGTCTTTCCAACGCTCAGAGCGACTTCACCGTCACTCTGCTCAATTCGCCGGTGAACAATGCCTTCGCGATCCCCGGCGGCTATGTCTATGTGACGCGGCAGCTCATGGCGCTGATGAATGACGAGGCGGAACTGGCTGGCGTGCTCGGTCATGAAATCGGCCATGTCGCCGCCCAGCACGGCCAGCGGCGGCAGAAAACGGCGCAACGCAACGCCGTGGGCGGCGCGCTGCTTCAGGTGCTGACGGGCGCGTTGCTGGGCGATTCGCCGGTGGGCGGCCTGCTGCAAAAGGGGATCGGGACCGGCAGCCAGTTGCTGACTCTCAAATTCTCCCGCTCGCAGGAATATGAGGCCGACGACCTCGGTATCCGTTATCTGGCGTCGGGCGGTTACGATCCGCGCGCCCTGTCCGACATGCTGGCCTCGCTCGCCGCGCAGAGCAGCCTCGACAGCCGTGCCACGGGCAATGGGGGTTCCGTGCCCGAATGGGCGAGCACTCATCCCGATCCGGCGTCCCGCGTCGGCCGCGCGGCGCGGGAAGCGCAACGCAGCGGGTCCGCCAGCACCGTCCGCAATCGCGATGCCTTCCTGAACGCCGTCGACGGCGTGCTCTATGGCGACGATCCCAATCAGGGCGTGATCGAAGGCAATCGCTTCCTTCATCCCGACATGCGCCTGGCCTTCACCGCGCCGTCCGGCTTCGGCATGGAAAATGGCGCGAGCGCGGTGACCGTCGCGGGATCGGGCGGACAGGCGCAATTCAGAGCCGCGCCCTATTCGGGCAATCTGGCCGCCTATATCGATTCGGTTCTCGCCAAACTGGGCGGCGGCAAGGCGCCGGAGGGCGAAGTCAGCCGCACGACCGTCAACGGACTGCCCGCCGCATGGCGCACGGTGCGCGCCAATACGCAATCGGGCCAGGTCGACGCGACGGTCTTCGCTTATGATTTCGGCGGCGGCAAAGCCTATCATTTCCTGTTGCTGACGGGCGCGGGGCAGGGCGTGGGGCCGTTCGCTTCCATGGTGCAGTCCGTCCAGCGCCTTTCCGCGCAGGAAGCCGCCGCGATCAAGCCGCGCCGGGTGGAGGTCGTCACTGTCAAGACAGGCGACACCGTGCAGTCGCTGGCGAAGCGGATGGCCTATACGGATTATCCGCTGGAACGCTTCCTGACGATTAACGCGCTAACAGCGCAATCCGTGCTGCGGCAGGGGCAGCGGGTGAAGATCGTCGTTTGAGGAAGGCGGCGCATGGGCAGTGTTTGCAAACCGCGATGCCGCAACGGTGCGGTTTTCGGGTAGGGAACGGATATATCCTCATTCGTCATGCTGAACTTGTTTCAGCATCCATCGTGCCCTACGTACCAAGGTTCAATCCGGCACAATAGCCCTTCGCTGCCAAGTAAGTTCAGGGTGACGATATAAATAAGGTCCGCTTTTGGCTAAACCGGCCATCAAAGCGGGTTAGCAAGCTGCATCTCCATGAAGAAAGGCAGGAGAGTTACTTCTCCTGCCTTTCCTTTGATTAGGCTCTTTCGGGCGGCGAATTAATCAGTCACCCAGCTTGCCCGAAACGGTGTTGAAGGTGCCGCTCAGCTTGCTGCCCAGCGAGGTCATCGCGCCGATAGCGGCGACGGCGATCAGAGCGGCGATCAGGCCATACTCAATGGCGGTCGCACCCTTTTCATTTTTCAGCATCTTGCGAATAAACTGCATGTTCATCTCCATACCCAACATTGATTCAACTACCCGGCTTCTCTTCTTTGACCGGAAGATAGGCAAAAACCGATTTAGAAGGTTTTAGTTGAGAAAAACTTAATATAAGATCCATTTTGTAAATTATTGATGGTTAATTAGAATTCACTTTTTCTGCGACATGATTCCACATGTTGATCGATTTATTTGCAAAATGGCTGACGGAGGAAACGATTGCCAAAAAAATCAAAGCCAAGATCAGTCCATATTCGATCGCCGTAGCGCCGCGCTGGCATCGCGCGAGGCTGCATCGGGCGATAATGTCGATAAGCACCCGCATTCCGATTCCAGTCCCGTGCAGACAGTCACGACTGGTTGTGTAAAGGAGGTGCGGTTAACAAAGCCCTTTCATCGGAATTCTTGATGCAAATTCCTCCTCTTCTCGTTGTGGCCGCGGCGCTCGTCGATGCGGACGGTCGCGTTCTGCTGCAGCAACGACCGCCGCACACATCCCTGCCGAACCTTTGGGAGTTCCCCGGCGGCAAGGTGGAGGCGCAGGAAACGCCCGAAGCGGCGCTGGTGCGCGAACTGGAAGAGGAACTGGGCATCAGCACTCACGCGAGCTGCCTTGCTCCCGCAACCTTCGCAAGCGCGGCCTTGGGCGACCGGCATTTGCTTCTCCTGCTCTATGTGTGCCGGAAATGGCAGGGCCTGCCCGAAGCCCGTCATGCCACGGCGCTCAAATGGGTGCGCCCGGCGCAGATGTATGCGCTGGACATGCCACCCGCCGACCTGCCCTTGATCGGATTGCTGGAGTCATTGATTTAGGGTGGTTCTGGATTGATCGGAATCTGACCGTCTTTCCAACAAATGGCCTTAATGTCCGTGACGGCTGGTCCACCATAGGCCGATCAGGCTGATCGCCGCCGCCGCCGACATGTAAAGCCCGACCAGTTCCACGCCCTGCGCCGCGATCAGCCATGTCGCGACGATGGGGGCCAGCGCGCCGCCGATGATCCCGCCCAGATTGAAGGAGAAGGAAGAGCCGGTATAGCGCAGCTGCACCGGGAACAAGGCGGGCAGATAAGCGCCCAGCGGCCCATAGACGAAGCCCATCGCGAACAGCGCCAGGCTGAGGATCAGGAAGATCGGCAGCAGCGCGCCCGTCCCCATGGCGGGGCCGAAGGCGATGCCCATCAGCACGGTGCCGATGCATCCGATGATCAGGACGCGCGTCGGGTTGGTCCGGTCCGCCCACCATCCGGCCAGAATGATGCTGAGCGCCATGAACAGGATCGCCCCCAACTGGAGCGCCAGGAAGGTCTCCCGGTCGATCTTCAGGATCGTGGTGCCATAGCCCAGCGCGAAGGCGGTCGCGATATAATAGATGGCGAAGCAGGCGACCACGGCAAAGGTGCCCGCGATGGCCGCGCCCAGATGGGTCTGGAGCAGCGTGGCGAGCGGCACGGCGGGCGGCGGCGCTTCCTTCTGCGCGGCGGCGAATTCGGGCGTCTCGGTGAGCTTCAGCCGCACCCACAGGCCGACCAGCACCAGTACCGCGCTGCCCAGGAACGGCAGGCGCCATCCCCAGGCGAAGAATTCCTCGTCGCTCAGCCACAATCCCAGCAGCAGGAATGTGCCGTTGGCAGCAAGGAACCCCACCGGCGCGCCAAGCTGCGGGAACATGCCGAAGCGCGCGCGCCATCCCGGCGGCGCGTTCTCCACCGCCAGCAGCGTCGCGCCGCCCCATTCTCCGCCAAGCCCCAGGCCCTGCCCGAACCGCAGCAAGCACAGGATCAGCGGCGCCCACCAGCCGATCGTCTGATATGTCGGCAGGAATCCGATGGCGAGCGTCGATCCGCCCATCAGCATCAGCGATATGACCAGCGTGACCTTGCGCCCGATCCGGTCGCCATAATGGCCGAACACCGCGGCGCCCAGCGGCCGCGCGAAAAAAGCGAGCGACAGGCTGCCATAGGAGGCCATCAATTGCGCCGTGGGGGAGGAAGCGGGAAAGAACAGCGCGGGAAAGATCAGGCTGGCCGCCGTCGCATAGATGTAGAAGTCGTAAAATTCGACCGCTGTGCCGACCAGACTGGCGCCCAGAACGCGCCGGTTGCGCCAGATCGCGTTCATGCCCCTCTCATCCCTCATTCCCTCTTCCCCCGACACTTTATTTCCGTTTCTGATTCAGCAACTCATAGGCCATCACGGCGCAGGCGACGGCGGCATTCAGGCTGTCCGCCTTGCCCAGCATCGGCATCTTCACCAACAGGTCGCATTCCGCTTCATAGGCTTCCGGCAAGCCCTGCGCCTCATTGCCGACCAGCAGGAAGGATGGGCTGCGATAGCGCGGTTCCTGATAATCCTGCGTGGCCTTGAGGCTGGTGCCGATCAATTCGCCGGGGCCGGAGCGCAGCCATGTCATGAACTCGCTCCACCGCGCCTGCGTGATGGATTGCGTGAAGAGCGCGCCCATGCTCGCCCGCACCGATTCGACGGAGAAGGGATCGACGCAATCGTCGATCAGGATCAGGCCGCCCGCGCCTACCGCGTCGCCCGTCCGCAATATGGTGCCCAGGTTGCCCGGATCGCGCAGCGACTGCGCGACGATCCAGATATCCGCCTTTGTCCGGTCCAGTTTCGCCAGCGGCACAAGCCGGTCGCGATAGACGCCGACGACCGCCTGCGGATTATCCTTGCCCGAAATCTTGGAGAGGATGTCCGGCGTGGTTTCTATGACCTCGCCGCCGGCCGCTTCCATCGCCGCGATCAGGTCCATGGCCAGCGGATGCGTCGATCCGGCATGGAACAGCATCTCGGGCAGCACGCCTTCCTCGCGCGCTTCGGTCAGGATGCGTAGTCCTTCGGCCAGGAACAGCCCTTCGGCCTTGCGGAACTTCTTTTCGCGCAGCGATCGGACGCGCTTGACCAGAGGGTTGGAAAATCCGGTGATCTCGCGTGCCACGCCGTGTCGGTTCCTGAAAGCGGTGAAGCGGCCTCTCTATAGGCGTGGGCCGGAAAAGGGTAGGGTCTCTCTATTCTTCCCCGAACTTGTCCTCGACCAGCGTGACGAGCTGGATCAGCGAATCCTGCGCTTCGGGCCCTGCGGCGCTGATGGTGATCGAATCGCCCATCGCCGCGCCTAGCATCATCAGGCCCATGATCGACGTGCCGGTGACTTCGTTGCCGTCCTTCCTGACGGTGATCTGCGCGGGAAGGCCGCTGGCCAGGGTGACGAACTTGGCGCTGGCGCGGGCATGAAGGCCGCGCTTGTTGCTGATCCGGACTTCCTGGCTGATTTCGTTCATGTAGTGCTACCCAATAGTTCCGACGCTACGCTGATATATTTCTGGCCCGCTTCCCGCGCGGCGGCGACGGCGGACTTGACGTCCATCACCTTGCGCGCGCTTTCCAGGCGGATGAGCATGGGCAGGTTGATGCCCGCGATCACCTCGATCTCGCCCGCGCGCAGCAGCGATATGGCAAGGTTCGACGGCGTGCCGCCGAACAGGTCGGTCAGCAGGATCACGCCCGAACCGTCGTTCACGCGCTCGACCGCGGCGGTGATGTCCGCGCGGCGCAATTCCATGTCGTCCTCCGGCCCGATGCAGATCGTTTCGATCTGCTGTTGCGGCCCGACGACATGCTCCATCGCCACAACGAATTCCGTCGCCAGCGAACCATGGGTGACAAGTACGAGTCCAATCATCTGCTCTAGCGGCCCACCTGTGTCATGATTGTGCTTTCGGGCCTCCCGGTCTGCGCTTCTCCAGGGAATCCTGGGGCGCTGATTCCATGTTTCTGTGACTGACCGTGGGCGAAAAGCCCGCGTCTTGCAAGTATCTGGCGACGCGCTCGGCCACATGCACGGATCTGTGCCGTCCGCCGGTACAGCCGAAAGCGACGGTGATGTAACTTTTCCCGCCTTCCGCATAGCGGGGCAGGAGGGTCGCGAGCAGTTCCTCGATCCGCCTGATGCTGTCTTCATAGGCCGGGTCCTGCGCGATATAGGCGGCGACGTCGGGATCTTGGCCGGTCCTGGGCCGCAGCGCATCCTCCCAATGCGGATTGCGCAGATAGCGCATGTCGAACATCAGGTCGGCATTGCGGGGCACGCCGCGCGAAAAGCCGAAGGACAGGATCGTCAGAACCGGATCGGACAGCCGTTCGCGCGCATAGCGGTTGCGGATTTCCTGTTGCAGTGCGTTGCTGTTGAAGCTCGTGGTATCGATGACCTGCGTGGCCCAGCGGCGCAGCGGCTCGGTCAGTTCCCGCTCGCGCGCGATGCCGTCGGCGGCGGGCCGGTCAGCGGCCAGCGGATGCCGCCGGCGCGTCTCGGCGAAGCGCCGCTCCAGTTCGCTGCCCGAACAGTCGAGGAACAGCGTCTCGACGTCATGACCGTGCTTTTCGCGCAGCGCCTTGATCCGGCGGACGATGGCGTTGGCGTCGAAACCCCGCGTCCGCGCGTCGATGCCGATGGCGAGCGGGCGCTCGTCCGCCTCGCTGTGTCCGGCGGCCAGCGGTGTGTCGAGCAGCCGGTCGAGCAGGACCAGCGGCAGATTGTCCACCACTTCCCAGCCCATATCCTCCAGCGTCTTGAGCGCGGTCGTCTTCCCCGCGCCGGAAAGCCCGGACACCAGCAATATCGTCTTGGGCGCAGGCGTCCCCGTCATGCCCGTCCCATCGCTTTCAACGCCAGTTCGACCTTGATCGGCGCCGACGCCTCCAGCGCCGCTATGTGCACCAGCGGAATGTCGATGCCCGCGAAGCGGCGGCTTTCGCCCTCCGCCGGAAGCCGTTCCGCCACTCCGCCCAGATGCGCGATCAACGCGACCGGCGCGCCGTCTTGATGCGGCATGTCGACAAGGCCGACGCCGCGCACCTCCATCCTGCCCGCGATGGTGGCGGGCGCGGCGGCGATCAGCCGTCCGCCCTCCGCCGTCAGGATCGTGTAATCGTCGCTTACCAGCACCGCCCCCCGGTCGATCAGGCGCAGCGCCAGATCGGATTTCCCCGCGCCGCTCGGTCCATGGAGCAGCACGGCGCGCCCGCCGATGGCGACGCTTGTCGCATGCAATGTCTGAGAAGCCGCGCCCGTCATGATCCGCCCTCTTCTAGCCCCGGTCGCGTGGGGAAGATATGGGGGAAAGCGCCGGAACCATAAATACTGTTCCGGTTGGGGACGAAAGCCCTATTCCGACACCAGTCCGGGGTCGCGCTCGACGGCCATGGGCAGGCGCACGATGAAGCGGGCGCCGGTCTGTTCGTCCTCCCGGTCCGCGATGCTGACCTTGCCCTGATGCCCTTCCACGATGGAGCGGGCGATGGCGAGGCCAAGGCCGGAATGTTTCCCGAACGCCTCGTTTTCGGGCCGCACGCTGTGAAAGCGGCGGAACACATGCTCGCGTTCGGATTCGGGGACGCCAGGTCCTTCATCCTCGACGCTGACCAGCACTTCATTGTCGGCCACCGTGGCGATGATCTGCACCAGTCCGCCATCGGGCGAGAAGGAGACGGCGTTGTCGATCAGATTGTCGAGCACCCGGATCAGCCGCTGTTCCTCGCCCAGAACCACCGCCACATCCTTGCGCGGACGGGCGAAGGCGAGGCGGACGCCCCTCGGCACGCCGCGCGCCTCGCGGGCGATCACCATCTTTTCGATGAGGAGGCCAAGGTCGATCGGCTCGAAGCGTGTGCGCGAAAGCTGCGCGTCGATGCGAGACGCTTCGGCGATGTCGGTGACCAGCCGGTCCAGCCGCCGCACATCCTCCTTGCAGATATCCATGAGCTGCGTGCGCAGGTCCGGCTGTTCCACCCGGTCCAGCGCATCCAGCGCGGAACGCAGGGAGGCGATGGGGTTCTTGAGTTCATGGCTCACATCGGCGGCGAAGGCGTCGGTCGCGTCGATCCGCTGGCGCAGCGCATGGCTCATGTCGGAGAGCGCGCGGGCGAGCATCCCGATTTCGTCCCGCCGTTCGGGCAGGCGCGGCACCGTCACCTCCCGCGCGCGGCCCAGCCGGACGCGCACGGCGGCGCGGGCGAGGCTCTGGATCGGCTGCACAATGGTGCGCGCGAGAAAGAGCGACAGCAGCACCGAAGCCAGCACGGCCGCCGCCAGTACGATGCCCAGCCGCAGCCGCTCCGCCCGGACGATGCGGGTGATGTCGCGGGCGTTTTCGGTGGACAGCAGGCTGGTGCCGTCTTTCATCTTCACGGCGGCGGAGATCATGAAGGTCCGGTCAGGGGCATAGCGGTTGGCCGCCTGCGGCCTGCCGGTCTTGTCCGCCAGCATGATTTCCGGCCATGCCTGCGCCCGGTCGACTGCCGGTTCCTCGAAATTGGGGGGGCGGTCCGCGAACACGATGCGGTCCATCATCTTGTCGAGGAAGCGCGCGATATGCCGTTTCAATTCCTCTTCGGACGGCAGGCGCAAGCGGTAGCGCGGCGCGTCCAGCGTGAAGCTGTCCGTGATCAGCCGCCCGTCCGGCGCATAACGGCGCACCCGGTCGTCCGTCTGCCGCCCATAGGCCACGATCAGCCTGTCATGCAGTTCCGGCGGCGCGTTTTCGAGCCCGATGGCGAGCAGCTTGAGTTCCCGCGCCGATTGTTCCAGCCGGTCGTCGACGATCCGCGTGCGGTAGCTGTCGAGATAGAAAAATCCTCCCGCCAGCAGGGCCAGCGCGAACACGTTCACCGCCAGGATGCGCAGCGTCAGGCTGATACGGCCCGACCAGCGCACGGCCAGCGGCGCGTCATTCTTCGGAGAATCGGTATCCGGCGCCATATAATGTGTCGATTGCGTTGAAATCGGAATCCACCTCGCGGAATTTGCGTCGCAGCCGCTTGATATGGCTGTCGATGGTGCGGTCGTCGACATAGACGTCGTCCTGATAGGCCGCGTCCATCAACTGATTGCGGTTCTTGACCACGCCGGGCCGCTGGGCGAGCGTTTCCAGGATCAGGAATTCCGTGACGGTCAGCGTCACGTCCTTCCCGTCCCACTTCACCCGATGCCGCGCCGGGTCCATCTCCAGCCGCCCGCGCACGATGGGCTCCACCACCGGTTCGTCGGGGGCAGGCGGCGTGCGGCTGACTTCCGCGCGGCGCAATATCGCCCGGATGCGCGCGATCAGCAGCCGTTGCGAAAAGGGCTTGGCGATATAATCGTCCGCCCCCATGGCAAGGCCCAGCGCCTCGTCCAGTTCGTCCGCCTTGGACGTCAGGAAGATGACCGGCATCTGGCTCTTCTCGCGCAGCCGCCGCAGCAGTTCGAGGCCGTCCATGCGCGGCATCTTGATGTCGAACACCGCCAGATCCGCCGGATTGTCGAGCAGCGCTTTCAGCGCCGCGTCCGGGTCCGCATAGACGCGCGTCACGAAGCCTTCGGCCTGTAGCGCGATGGACACGGAAGTCAGGATATTCTTGTCATCATCCACAAGGGCGATGGTGGCTGTCATGCATCATCCCGGAAAATGGCTCGAAGGCGGACGGCCCAAGCGTTAGACGATGCCCGGCTCCGCTGCAAGGAAGTCCCTTTGTCCTCTTTTATACGATATGATCGTCAATTTTCGGGACAAACTCAGCCTTAGGGGGATTTGACGGCATCAGCCTGACCGCCTAATGCCGATTCCATCCACCGCAAGGGAAAGGGCGCGGCCAAGCATCGCGCCACCCAGGGGAGGATCGGTCGCGACGCCGGACCGGCGGCGATGGGAACTATCTATTCAGGAGCAAAGGCGTGCAGGCCAAATCCGCTATCACCCTCGACAAACAGGGCATCTCAACCAACGCGACCCAGTTCTGGAACCTCGGCACCGCGCCGCTGGTGGAGGCCGCCGTCCGCAATGGCGAAGGCCTCCTGTCGAAGGACGGTCCATTGGTCGTCAAGACCGGCAAGCACACCGGCCGCAGCGCGAACGACAAGTTCATCGTCAAGGATGCGGAAACGGAAAACACCGTCTGGTGGGGCAAGACCAACGTCCCCATGACGCCGGAACATTTCGCCGCGCTGAAAGAGGACTTCTTCAAGGCGCTGGGCGAGAAGGACAAGCTCTATGTCGCCGACCTTTATGGCGGTTCGCAGCCTGAGCATCGGGTCAACGTCCGCGTCATCAACGAACGCGCCTGGCACAACCTCTTCATCCGCACCCTGCTGGTCCGCCCGACGGCGGAGGAACTGGTCGGGTTCGAGCCTGAATACACCATCATCGACCTGCCGACCTTCCGCGCCGATCCGGCCCGTCACGGCAGCCGCAGCGAAACCGTGATCGCGGTCAACTTCACTGAAAAGCTGATCCTGATCGGCGGCACATCCTATGCGGGCGAAATGAAGAAGTCGGTCTTCGGCATCCTCAATTACCTGCTGCCCGTGAAGGGCGTGATGCCGATGCACTGTTCCGCCAATATCGGCCCCAATGGCGATACCGCCGTCTTCTTCGGCCTCAGCGGCACCGGCAAGACCACGCTTTCCGCCGACGCCAGCCGCACCCTGATCGGCGACGACGAGCATGGCTGGTCGGACACCGCTGTCTTCAATTTCGAGGGCGGCTGCTATGCCAAGATGATCAACCTGTCGGCCGAAGCCGAACCGGAAATCTACGCCACCACCAGGCGTTTCGGCACGGTGCTGGAAAATGTCGTGATCGATGAGGAAACCCGCGTCATCGATCTCGACGACAACAGCCTCGCGGAAAACAGCCGCGGTTCCTATCCCATCGACTTCATCCCCAATGCGTCGAAGGACAATCTGGGTCCGGTGCCGAAGAACATCATCTTCCTCACCGCCGACGCCTATGGCGTGCTGCCGCCGATCGCGCGGCTGACCCCGGATCAGGCGATGTATCACTTCCTTTCCGGCTACACCGCGCGCGTCGCGGGGACCGAGATCGGCGTGACGGAACCAAGCGCGACCTTCTCCACCTGCTTCGGCGCGCCCTTCATGCCGCGCCATCCCTCGGTCTATGGCAATCTGTTGAAGGAACGGATCAACAAGGGCGGCGTCACCTGCTGGCTGGTCAACACCGGCTGGACCGGCGGCAAATATGGCGTGGGCAAGCGCATGCCGATCAAGGTCACGCGCGCGCTGCTGAACGCCGCGCTCGACGGCAGCCTCAACAATGCCGAATTCCGCATCGATCCGAATTTCGGCTTCGAAGTGCCGGTCGCTGTGCCGGGCGTGGAGACGGGGATACTCGATCCGCGCACGACCTGGGCCGACAAGGCGGCCTATGACGAGACGGCGGGCAAGCTGGTCAAGCAGTTCGTCGACAACTTCGCCCAGTTCGAGGATCATGTGGACGCTTCCGTCCGCGACGCGGCGCTGACCGCCGCCGTCTGACGCGGACTCGCGCCGGATTTTCGGAAGAGCCGGGACAAGGGGATTCCCTGTCCCGGCTCTTTTGCTTTCTGCGGCGGCGCACAAATGCTAATCTGGGTTGCAATCCAATCGAGGAGTCGCCGCATGGGCATGTTTGATGATCTTCTGGGCAATATGGGCGGGCTGGAAGCCATTGCGTCGAAAATCGGCGTGTCGCCCGAACAGATGCAGGCGCTGATGACGGAGATCGGCGGCAAGATCGGCGGCGGCGAAACCAGCGTGTCCGCACTGGCCGAGACGGCGGCGGCACATGGCGTGTCGGCGGACAAATTGCAGGAACTGCTGAGCCATTTCGGTGGGCCGGAAGCCATTCTGGGCAAGCTGGGCGGCATGTTCGACCGGGATGGCGACGGCAATCCGCTCAATGAACTGGGCAGCATCGCCAAGGGCCTTTTCGGCTGAACGCGAAGACGGGTGGGGCCAGCTTTCGGCCCCGATAGTTTTTTTGGCCTTGCCTTCGCGCGCCATCGGGGCCATTCGCGGACGCATCATTTATTGCGAACGATATGCAACTAGCGTCATTCGGGCGCTGGTTCCTCGCATGAATTGGCAAGGATAGAGGTCTTGAGCGAAGTGACGATCGAAAAGCCGGTGCTGGAACCGACGGGCGCGCTGAGCGTGGAAACGGTGCTGTCGGTGCGCCACTGGAACGAACATCTTTTCAGCTTCCGCATCACGCGGCCCGCCAGCTTCCGTTTCCGGTCGGGCGAATTCGTGATGATCGGCTTGCAGGGCGACAATGGCAAGCCGCTGTTGCGCGCCTATTCGGTCGCCAGCCCGTCTTGGGACGAGGAACTGGAATTCCTGTCGATCAAGGTGCAGGACGGCCCGCTGACGTCGAAGCTCCAGCTCATCCAGCCGGGCGACCAGATATATCTCGGCCGCAAGCCGACCGGCACGCTCGTCACCGACGCGCTGCTGCCGGGCAAGCGGCTGTTCATGCTGTCGACCGGCACGGGTCTTGCCCCCTTCCTCAGCCTGTCGCGCGATCCGGACGTCTATGAGTTTTACGAGGAAGTGGTGATCGTCCATTCGGTCCGCCGCGTCAGCGACCTGGCCTTTCATGATGAGCTGACCGGCAAATGGCCGGAAGACCCGCTGGTCGCCGAGCAGGCAGGCAGGCAGTTCCATTATGTGCCGACGGTCACGCGCGAACCCTTCCGCAACAATGTTCGCATTGACGCCCTGATCGAGAATGGCAAGCTGTTCGAAGGCATTCCCGGCGCGCCTAAGTTCGATCCTGAAACCGACCGGATCATGATGTGCGGCAGCATGGAGATGATCAAGCAGTTCGGTGCCTGGTTCGAGGAGAATGGCTTCGCTGAAGGTTCCAACGCCGCGCCCGGCGCCTATGTGATCGAGCGCGCCTTCGTCGGTTGATCGCGGTCATGTGCGATGACAGGAAAGGGCCGCCCGGCGCGGCCCTTTTTTGTGGGCGCATGTTGCGTGCATATCCGTGCCGAATGACGATATTTGGGTGGATTGCGGACGGTCTGCTCAGACTCGGCCGTGCTTCTGCGAAGGCAGGAGCCTAGATCAGACGGTGGAACTGGGCTCTTGCCTTCGCAGGAGCACGGCGCACTTCAATTTGGGGGACGCGCGACATTCCTTGCCCGTCATGCCAGCGAAAGCTGGCATCTCTCTTTCTGTGGCACAGTTAGGCGTCAAAAGAGATCCCAGCTTTCGCTGGGATGACGAAGGTTGGATGTCCGCAATTGGCCGGAAACAGACGGGCCCTTCGGCTTCTCAACCCGCTTCGGCGCGAACCTCAATCGCCCCACAATTCCTTGAGCTTGCTGAAGAAGCCGGTGGATTGCGGACATTCCTCTCCCGTTTCCGTTTCCCGAAATGCTTCCAGCAGTTCGCGCTGGCGGGCGGAGAGCTTGGTGGGCGTTTCGACATCGACCTGTATGACCAGATCGCCTTGCCCGCGCCCGTTCAGCACAGGCATGCCCGCGCCGCGTTGGCGGATCTGCTTGCCGGATTGGATGCCGCTCGGAATCTTGATCTCATGCCGGTTGCCGTCGAGGCCCGGCACTTCGATGACGCCGCCCAGCGCCGCCGTGGTGAAGCTGACCGGAGCGCGGCAGAACAGGGTCGTGCCGTCGCGCTCGAAAATCGGGTGCCGCTTCACATGCAGGAAGATGTAGAGGTCGCCGCAAGGCGCGCCCCGCGCGCCGCACTCGCCCTCGCCCGACAGGCGGATGCGCGTGCCTTCGTCGACACCGGCGGGGATGGTGACGGAGAGCGTCTTGGGCTTGTCCACGCGCCCTTCGCCCCGGCAAGAGCGGCAGGGGCTTTCGATCACCTGTCCCGCGCCATGACAGGAGGGGCAGGTGCGTTCGACCACGAAGAAACCCTGCTGCGCGCGGACCTGTCCATGACCGCCGCAGGTGTGGCAGGTCTTGACGCCCGTGCCCGGCTGCGCGCCCGATCCTTCGCAGGCGTCGCAGGGCGCGGAGACTTCGATCTCGATTTCCGTCTGCTTGCCATGATAGGCTTCGTCGAGCGTGATCTCCATGTCGTAGCGCAGGTCGGCGCCGCGGCGGCTGGCCTGACGCCCGCCACCGCCGCCGAAACCGGCCTGTCCGAAGATCGTCTCGAAAATGTCGCCGAGGTCGGAAAAGCCGCCCGCCCCGCGTCCGCCGTTGAAGCCGCCGCCGCCATTCTGGGCGTTGGTGTAGGCCGCATGGCCGTAGCGGTCATAGGCCGCTCGTTTCTGCGGGTCCTTCAGGCACTCATAGGCTTCGGACACGGCCTTGAACTTGGCCTCGCCGTCCGTGCATCCCCCGGTCTTGTCCGGGTGATATTTCATCGCCAGCTTGCGATAGGCGCTCTTGATGGTGGTGGCGTCCGCCGTGCGTTCCACCTCCAGCAGCGAATAATAGTCGATTTCGGTAGTCATCTCGCCCCCGGCGCGCACGGTCCCCGGCTTCGTTCCGAACGGTGGCGCTGGTCAGACACCATGCCGTCCGCGCGGAGCGAAGTCGAGAAGCGTTTCATCGGGCTTACGCCTTGTTGTCGTCCACTTCCGAGAATTCGGCGTCGACGACATCGTCATCGGCCTTCGGCGCTTCGGCGTCGGGAGACGCGGCGGCTGCCTGCTCCTTCTCGTATATCGCCTGGCCCAGTTTCATGGCGACCGTGGCGAGTTCCTGCGCCTTGGTCTTCATGGCTTCGACGTCGTCACCCTCGACCGCCGACTTGGTCGCGGCGATGGCGGTTTCGATTTCGGACTTGAGGGCCGCGTCCACCTTGTCGCCATGCTCGGCAAGCTGCTGCTCGGTGGTGTGGATCAGGCTTTCGGCGTTATTCTTCGCCTCGGCCGCCTCACGGCGCTTCTTGTCCTCTTCGGCGAAGCGTTCGGCGTCCTTCACCATCTGGTCGATGTCGGCGTCGGACAGGCCGCCCGAAGCCTGTATGCGGATCTGCTGCTCCTTGCCGGTGCCCTTGTCCTTGGCGGAGACGTTGACGAGGCCGTTGGCGTCGATGTCGAACGTCACCTCGATCTGCGGCACGCCGCGCGGCGCGGGCGGGATGCCGACGAGGTCGAACTGGCCCAGCAGCTTGTTATCCGCCGCCATCTCGCGCTCGCCCTGGAACACGCGGATCGTCACCGCCTGCTGATTGTCGTCAGCGGTCGAATAGACCTGCGACTTCTTGGCAGGGATGGTGGTGTTGCGGTCGATCATGCGGGTGAACACGCCGCCCAGCGTCTCGATGCCCAGCGACAGCGGGGTCACGTCGAGCAGCAGCACGTCCTTGACGTCGCCCTGAAGCACGCCCGCCTGGATCGCCGCGCCCATGGCGACGACTTCGTCCGGGTTGACGCCGGTGTGCGGTTCCTTGCCGAAGAAGTCCTTCACGGCCTCACGCACCTTGGGCATGCGGGTCATGCCGCCCACCAGCACGACTTCGCTGATGTCGGCGGCGGAGACGCCCGCGTCGGCGAGCGCCTTCTTGCACGGGTCCATCGTCCGCTTGATGAGGTCGGCCACCAACCGCTCCAGATCGGCGCGGGTGATGTTCTTGACGAGATGCTTGGGACCGTTCTGGTCGGCGGTGATGAAGGGCAGATTGACTTCGGTGGTCTGCGCCGAGGACAGCTCGATCTTCGCCTTTTCGGCGGCTTCCTTGAGCCGCTGCAAAGCCAGCTTGTCCTTGGTGAGGTCGATGCCCTCTTCCTTCTTGAAGCCTTCGGCCAGATATTCGACCAGCTTGGAGTCGAAATCCTCGCCGCCCAGGAAAGTGTCGCCGTTGGTCGACTTCACTTCGAACACGCCGTCGCCGATTTCGAGGATCGAAATGTCGAAGGTGCCGCCGCCAAGGTCGTAGACCGCGATGGTCTTGCCGTCCTGCTTCTCAAGCCCGTAGGCGAGCGCGGCCGCCGTCGGCTCATTGATGATGCGCAGCACTTCGAGGCCCGCGATCTGGCCGGCGTCCTTGGTCGCCTGACGCTGGGCGTCGTTGAAGTAAGCGGGAACCGTGATGACGGCCTGCGTCACCGTCTCGCCCAGATAGGCTTCGGCGGTTTCCTTCATCTTCTGGAGCGTGAAGGCGGAGATTTGCGACGGGCTGTAATCCTTGCCGCCCGCATTGACCCATGCGTCGCCATTCGGCCCCTTCACGATCGAATAGGGGACCAGTTCCATGTCCTTCTTCGTCGTGGGATCGTCGAAACGGCGGCCGATCAGGCGCTTCACCGCGAAAATCGTGTTATCGGGATTGGTGACGGCCTGGCGCTTGGCGGGCTGGCCGATCAACCGTTCGCCGTCCTTGGCGAAGGCGACGATGGAGGGCGTGGTGCGCGCGCCTTCCGCATTTTCAATCACCTTGGGCTTGCCGCCGTCCATCACAGCCACGCAGCTATTGGTGGTGCCCAGGTCGATACCGATTACTTTTGCCATCTTTTCCTCTTTGAACCCCAAATCATATTCAGCGGTTGACGGCCCCATACCTCACGAAAGCGCCAAGGCAAGACCGTTTGCACCGGGGATATAGGCGCGCTTTTCCTTGGCACAAGAAGCTGCGGCGATTACCTATGCAATCGACCGGAAACGAGACAGTCATGAAAGGGCCTTCCGATGCGCGCGATCCTTCCTTTCCTTGCCCTTGCGGCACCGCTGGCCCTCAGCGCATGCGGCGATCCCGCGCCGACCTATATCGATCAGGCGTGGGTGCGCCTCAGCCCCAACAAGGATACGCCATCGGCCGGATATTTCGTGGCGCATGGCGGGGCGAGCGACGTGCAGTTGCGCGGCGTCCTGACCGACTATGCGTTGAAGGTGGAGATGCATGAGAGCGTCAGCGAAAACGGCATGATGTCGATGAAGCCGATTTCCAGCGTCGATATTCCGGCGAAGGGCAAGGTCGCCTTCGCGCCGGGCGGCAAGCATCTGATGCTGTGGGGCGTCAACGACACCGCGATCAGCCGGGGCAAGATGCAACTCACCTTCCTGCTTTCGAATGGCGACCGGCTGCTGGTGGACGCGGTGATCCGCAAGCCGGAAGCGGCGGCTTCCGCGGGCGGTGCGGACGAACATTCGCAGCATTGATCAAATTTTGCGCCCCGGCATCATAAACATAAGACTGGGGCCGGAGAGGGAATAGCCGCCATGCAAACCATCAGGCTGGGCGACATGACCATCGACAGGATCGTCGAAACCGATGTCGCGCTACCCATGTCCGCTCTGTTCCCCGCCATAGAGAGCGCCGACCTGGCGAAGCTCAGCCAATGGTATTGGGACGACGATCTCTCGCTGGACGTGGCGGAGGCCGGGTGCGGCCTCAGCATGCACAGCTATCTGCTGCGGATCGCGGGCAAGATCGTGCTGATCGACACCTGCAACGGCAATCACAAGGACCGGCCGATGCCCTTCATGCACCGGCTGAACACCCCCTGGCTCGACCGGCTGCGCGCGCATGGCGTGGAGCCGGAGGATGTCGATCTGGTGATGTGCACGCATCTGCATGTCGACCATGTCGGCTGGAACACCCGGCTGGAGGGAGACCGCTGGGTGCCGACCTTTCCCAATGCCCGCTATGTGCTGGGCAAGCGCGATCTCGATTTTTTCAGCCAGCCGGGCAGCGACGACCT